>JAGQQE010000032.1 GCA_020426345.1 Planctomycetaceae bacterium | reverse complement strand
TGGACGTTCGTGTGGCCGTCGGATCCCCCGTTTGTTGTCATCGAATCATTCATCGGTCGTGCAAACATCTGTTCGAGCCACGCTGATTTTTCTTGCCGTCACGTGGTCGGGAATTGTGGGGCAGAATTCGGGGTGCGGAGTCGCCGCGGCTCAGGAAACAGACGTCTATGATGCCCCGTCTGTTGTCGTTCCGTACGGCGGAGATGAACCGGCGTTGAGAGCGAATAAGGTCTTTATTGAACGTTCGACATTTGAAAAGCTGTTTCGACAGGCTTACCCCGGTCAATTGCCGAACCCCGGGAAATCGCCTTTGAAAGCCGAAGTTATTGCCGCCTTCTATAAAGCAGATGGATTCGAACAGGTGAGCGGCAACCAGTATGTGCTCCATGTTCGCGCTCGCTACGTCGCGTTCCTTCCGTCTGACCAAAGCCAGCAGATTCAATTGCCGCTTGGTGCTGTTGGAATTCGCAAAGCCCTGGTGGATGGTGATTCCGCGGTACTGTTGCCTGGTTCACAGTCTGTCGATGCAGCAGCAGTCCTGGAAACAACCGTCGTTAATAATGAACCCAGTCAGCAGCAGGCTGTACCACAGCAGGCAGTATCGCAGCACCCAGAAAACGCCTCCGCCGGAATGATGTCTGCAGGGGCTTATCTGGTAAATGTTTCCGGCCGGGGGCTCCATGTTATTGATTTGAATTTTGATGTTTCGGCCGAATTAGAGGGCGGTGCTGGGCGGTTAGAGATTCCCTTTCGTCCGGTCGCGACTGGTACGCTGGAATTCGAACTTCCGGGTGATGAAGAAGAACTGGAGCTTCGCGTCAATGGCCGATCGAATTCTTATCGTCGCGACGGAAGAATCGTCATTCTTCCGATTTCGTCGCTTTCACACACACGCATTCAATGGCAGCCTGCTTCCATTCGAAACGCCAGTGACATTGTCGTGCATTCGTCATCCACCTCGGCCCTTATCCTGAGCGACACGGGTTTAAGATGGCTCTCGTCGATCGAGATTTCATGTCGACAAGGGGAACTCCAGGAACTGCAGATCGATATTCCGGCTGGGTATGCCGTGCAATCGATTACCGGGACGGATGTTTCGGGGTGGAGTATCAGCGACGAAGCTGACGCACGCACCGTACAGCTGCAGTTTCAGCGAGCTGTTAATGATAAGACGCAAATTGAGCTGCAGTTGTATTCAAATTTGTCTGTAGGTGATACCCCGGCGCGTATCTCGGTGCCGGTGCCGGTTGTGCGCAGTGCGACCCGTGACCTGGGTGTTGTGACGATGCTTGCCGGGAAACAATTTCAAGTGCGTTCCGATGCGCTTTCAGCGGTGACTCAGTTGAATCCTCAGGACGCGACTCTGCCGGAGATTGCGTTAGCTCAGGAGAAAGAACAGGCTGTGCGCCGACTGCTTGCGTGGCGATTTACACGACAGCCCGCTTCGATCGAAGTTCGTGCCACTCGGACTTCTGATGAAGTCCGTGTCAACGCGCTGCATGCAATGAGACTGGAGCCGCAACGGCAGCTCTGGTCCAGTCGATTTGAGATTCAGATTACCGGTGCCCCTCGCTCCCGATTCGATGTCGTTGTTCCTTCGGATTTCCTGGCACTGGAAGTTCAGGCGACCGGTCTGGGTGACTGGTTTTTTGACAGCGTCGCCAATAGTGAGGCCGGTGGTGATACGAAACTGCTGACTATTCAGCTACAGCATGCTACGACGGGAAAGGTTCACATTGCCGTACAGGGTCAACAGGATCGATCGGCAGACCAGAGTCAGCTGAATCTGAGTGCTTCGCGAATTCTGCAGGCCACTTCGGCAGCTGCCCAGATGGCTGTTTGGCTTGATGCGGCATCAGAAAATGCCGGAGTCGAATCGGGCGATTGGCAGATACGTGGCTCAGAAGTCCTTGCGGATGATTACCGTAAGCTCATTGCCGCTCCACCATCGGTCAGCTTCTGGACCAACAGAAATTCTCCCGGGCCTGTTGCACTCAAACTACGCCGCGCTGTTCCTGCATTCATCGCCGAATCTGTCACTGTCACAAATGCCACCGATACGTCTGTCGATTACACGATCGCTATGAACTGGCAGATCGCTCGCGCGGCGGCGGACAGTTTTGTTGTCGATCTGCCGACGAATGTTGCCGCGGTGATGAGTTTCGATGTCCCGAATCAGCGACGACTAACTCGGCAGGATCGTGGTGATGGCACAACTCGCATTGTTATTCGACTCCAGCAACCTGTCAGTGACAGGCTGTTTGTACTGGCAACCGGCAGTCTTCCGATTCCGGATGATGGCCGACTTAGTGTCACGTCGCCCGTTTTTGTTGCTTCGCCTGAAACTGCTGAAAATGGTTCTTCATCCGCCGTGATTTCCGGCCAGTCGCATTATTGGGTCGTCGTCAATCAATCCCGCGGACTATTGACGCCGGTCGCAGATCATCGTTCCAGCGAAGCTTCCGCATCACAGATCGCGACCTCGATACCAACGGAGCTTCTGCAACAGGCGGTCACGATTCAGAAACTGAGTGATGAAACGCCGGCATGGCAAGTCAGGTTTCCAGCCCAGCATCAGGTGTCTCCGGCAGTTGTCACCCTGGCAACTCACCAGACAGTGATTGCCGATGATGGAAGCTGGCGCAGTCAGCATACATTGACCGTCAGAAATGAATCACGCCAGTTTTTGCCTGTGGCAATACCGGATGCAGGACGGTTCCTGTTCTGCCTGGTTGACAATATCCCCACGCGGATTGTTGTTCAGAGGAACGATACGATTGTCCGGTATTTGATTCCGGTACCGCAGTCAGGAGTTTCCGGGAAGGCTTTTGATGTCAAATTTGCTCTTTCCGGTCGGATGAATAGTGATGTACAGGATCTGAAGACGCAGTTTGCAGAACGTCGTCTGCAGGTGCCTGTGCCGACATTCCCGGAATTTCGGGATGATCCGGAGTTTGGCATCTCAATTTCACGCAATCGCTGGAGCGTCTACGTACCGCAGTCATGGAGTGCGTCGCTGGTCGAAGATTCTCAGCGCACAAATGTTATTTCTGCCGATGTCCGTTCGTTTGAAGATGCGTCTCTGCTTTCGACGGTGGAGCAGACAAACTGGTTGTTGAATTCACTGTCTGCAGCAAAGGACAGCCTGTCACGCAGGAATCTGTATCGCGAACTCAAAAGGAATGAGGCGATGATACAACAGCTTCAGGGCAATGAGACCGAAACACGTGGAGAGCGCGACCAGGTACTGAACAAGATTCAATCAGAGATGAATCTGGATATGGACTCTGATAGGGATGGGCTGCAGATCATGGGGGAGCCAGGGAGTTTTGCTTCCGGATCTGGCAGCAACCTTTTCCTCTACGAATCGGACCTCAATCAAAACGGACTCGTCCTGCGCAGCAACGGCGATTTCGTTGCAGACAATCGGGCTCATGTTTCCCCGGGTGACCAATTCGGCGTCTCTGGTCAGTTGTTTGGTTTTCAACTGTCAGATCCTGAGCTGAAGCTGGATGAAACCGAGTCCCTGGAAAGGTTGATGGAGAAGCCTCAAAGTGATCGTGTTGAAACTCGCACGCTGGAGGAGAAAAAAGAATCCGCCGACCGGGCCATCCCGAGGTTTGGGCAGCTCAAAGGTTCAAAACAGCCCTCTGCGAGTAATGCTTCTCCACAGCGTGAGGCTCAGCGATCAAAGCTCCTGGAACGTCGGCAGAGTGGGCAGCAGCCAGAGCCTGCAGCCAGACCTTCGATGGAAGAACAGTCTGCGATCAACGAGGTGCAAAACTTCGAACAGAGTCCGGTTTTTCAATCAGACAACAAAACCATGGAGCAGCAAGTGTCATCAGCAGAATCCACGGGACTCTTGTCTCTTCAGTTTGAAATACCGTCTGACGGCGTTCGCATGGACTTTGTTCGACCCGGCGGAAATGCTTCACTGGCACTGGATGTAAGGTCTGCAAAGACGGTTCAAACCGGACTCGGATTGCTCTGGGCTCTGGCCTGTGGAGCAGCGGCCATTTTTCTTCTGACGACCAGCACCCAGTTCACCAGTTTCCTGCGTCGGGCCTGTCTGTTATCAGCGTTGGTCGGCATGGCTGGTTGGTTGCTCAGTGACGAACGCAGTTTCGGGTGGTTTGCCAGTCTTGCGATTATTTCCCTGCTTGTTTATTCAGTCCTGCTGATTCGCTCAGAACGCAGGGCTGCTCCAACAGTCTAAGCTCACACCTCAGCATTCAGCGGCAGCTCACGTCGAAGGCTCCGAACTGATGACCTTCCTCAGACAGGCTCAAACGCACATTGGTGATCCAGAGACGTTCACAGCCAGCCAACAGGAGGCCTGATCGCGGGACACTTCAGGCATGAATGGATCTCAGGTACACATACGTTTGATTGGATCTCAGGTACACATACGTTTGTCTGGATCTCAGGTACACATACGTTTGTCTGAAAGGCCACGGTCTTAACAGACTGATGAAAAGCGGGACTGGCTCGAGCAGGAGACCTGAGAACACGATGGTTTCCAGTCGTCCTGCCTGTCCCGGTTTTTCAACGGACAGTTAAGTTAAGTCAAGTTAAAGCCGTGGCCGTGATTTGCTTCGGAGCTGCTTGAAAAAAGCTATTTCACAATCCAGGTATCGCCGCTGTTAAACAGTTGCTCCAGATCACCCTCACCTGCATTTTCTCTGGCCTGGGCGACCTGCTTACGGACTTCTTCGTCGTAAACAGGACGCTGGACGTTACGGAGCACACCCATCGGTTCCGGGAATTCCGGATGTCGCATTTGTGCCAGCAGAAATGCAAGGCTGGGATCGTGGGCGCTTTCATCGTGGAACAACAGGTCATCCTCAGAAACACCGCTGCCAAGTTCCACCACTTCTGCTCGACCATATGAATTCAGCCGAATGCCTTTCTCTTTATTCGCACCGAAGCGAAGTGGCTTGCCGTGTTCCAGGTAGACCACATGGTCCTCCTTTTCGCCTTTCTTGGAAGCGTAATTGAATGCCCCTGTATTGAAGACATTGCAATCCTGGTACACCTCAACAAAAGAGGTTCCCTTGTGTTCCGCAGCTCTCTTCAGGGTCTCTGCCAGGTGCTTAATGTCCACATCCACTGAACGCGCGACAAAGGTTGCTTCACACCCAATGGCAACGGACAGCGGGTTCAATGGGTTGTCGACAGATCCGAACGGAGTACTTTTGGTTTTCTTGCCGAGCGGACTTGTTGGGGAGTACTGTCCCTTTGTCAGGCCATAGATCTGGTTATTAAAAAGAATGATGTTCAGGTCCACATTTCTTCGGATGGCGTGCATCAGATGATTGCCGCCAATAGACAACGCATCGCCATCGCCGGTGATCACCCAGATGTGCATTCCGGGATTTGCCAGTTTCAGACCTGTCGCTACTGCCGGTGCGCGACCATGGATACTGTGAAATCCATAGGTATTCATGTAGTACGGAAACCGGCTGGAGCAACCGATGCCCGACACGAAACAAATGTCTTCGCGGGGGATGCCGAGCTCCGGCAGCACCTTCTTCATTTGTGCCAGTATGGAATAGTCGCCGCACCGGGGGCACCATTTGACGTCCTGGTTGCTGGCAAAGTCCTTTGCAGTTAGCTGCGGAAGTACAGTACTCATGAGATTACATTCCTGTGCGTTTAGGTGTGATCATCTTTGATTTTGATTATGTGGAAATTGCCGGGCCCCGGGGGCCTGATAGATGGCGAACTGAGGATATGGATTCAGAGATACTCAGTTGGCGAGAACATCATTGATTTTGTTGACCAGTTCGCTGGTCTTGAATGGTTTGCCCTGGATCTTGTTGTATGGAATTGCGTCTACCAGGAATCTGGACCGAATGACCATTGACAGCTGTCCCAGATTCAGTTCGGGGATCAATACTTTCCGGTAACTGCTGAGAAGCTGTTTCATATTCTTCGGTAGCGGGTTCAGGTATCGGACATGGGCATGCGCAACACTCCTGCCCTGACGTCTGGCTTCCCGTACAGCGGTGCGGACGGCTCCATAGGTGCCTCCCCAGCTAATCACAAGAAGGTCCCCTGATTCGGGGCCATCGACTTCCTGATCCGGAATGGAGTTTGCGATGTTGGCAACTTTGCGAGCGCGCGTATCAGACATGTGCTGATGGTTATCCGGCCCATATTCCACATTGCCGGTTACATCTTTCTTCTCAAGCCCCCCGATACGGTGTTCAAGTCCGGGAGTTCCGGGACGAGCCCATGGACGGACGAGCCGTTCATCCCGAAGGTAGGGCATGTATCCGTCCGGCGAATTCAGTTCTTTTGCAAAGTTGACCGGAATTGGTCTGATGTCCGATACGGACGGCACAGACCACGGCTCAGCACCGTTAGCAATGTACCCGTCAGAAAGAAGAACCACAGGGGTCATGAACTCAACGGCTATTCGCAGCGCATCCTGAATCGCCCAGAAGCAATCACCTGGTGTTTGTGCTGCGATGACCGGTAGAGGAGATTCGCCGTTGCGGCCGAATAAGACCAGCAGTAAGTCAGACTGTTCTGTCTTGGTTGGAAGGCCAGTACTGGGGCCACCACGCTGAACGTCGATAATGACCATTGGCAGTTCGGTAATCATGCCAAGGCCCATTGCTTCGCCCTTCAGGCAGATTCCTGGTCCGCTGCTTGCGGTAACCGCCAGTGCGCCGCCAAACGCCGCACCACATGTTGCTGACATCGCAGCAATTTCGTCTTCGGCCTGGAAAGTTGTACAACCAAAGTTCTTGAGCTTCGATAGTTCATGAAGAATGTCACTGGCAGGTGTAATCGGATAACCGGAAAACACCAGGTCTGCATTCGAAACCTTCGCTGCTGTTGCCATACCCATTGCGAGGGCTTCGTTTCCGGTGATCTTGCGATACTTGCCAGGGGCCAGTTTGGCAGGCGGCACTTCGTAATGAACAGTGAAGGCCTCGGTCGAGAACGCGAAGTCAGATCCCCCTTTCAACGCCCGAAGGTTTGCTTCGGCGATATCCTGCTTCCTGGCAAATTTTGTCTGAATCCATTCTTCTGTTGGCTTTGGATCACGATCGTACAGCCAGTAGACAAGTCCCAGAGCAAAGAAGTTCTTGCATCGGTCAGCTTCGCGCTGCGACAACCCCAGTCCTTCAACGGAATCCCTGGTCAGTCGTGTCATCGGAACACGATGAATTCGATAACCGGCTAGTTCATCCGTCTCAAGCGGATTTGATGCATAACCGGCTTTCTGAAGATTAGAGAGTTCAAACGAATCTTCATTGACGATCAGCGTGCCACCGCGTTTCAGGTCGCCGATATTTGACTTCAGGGCCGCCGGATTCATTGCAACCAGCGTGTCAACTTCATCACCAGGGGTAAAAATGTCGTTGCTGGAAAAACACAACTGAAAACCGCTGACCCCGGCCACCGTCCCAACAGGAGCACGGATTTCTGCGGGAAAGTCGGGCAAAGTACAGACGTCATTCCCGAAGACTGCGGACACATTTGTAAATTGCGTGCCAGCCAGCTGCATTCCATCACCGCTATCCCCGGCGAAGCGTATGACGACGGTGTCGACGGATTCCTTGTGACGTTGCTCTGATGCTGACGGCGGATTAACGACGGACATTCACGGGCTCCGATTGCTTAAAGGAATGATGGCGGTGCTGAAGACCTGCTTGCTGCGTTGCTCTTGGAAATGGGTGATGACGTCTCCGAGTGTTTCGGGCACTGAACTGCCCTGACAACATTGCGCCAGGACTTTCCTCATAAGGAATCTGACAGGGATTCAATTCTGTGACAAGGAGAACTGCTGAAAAACCGGTTTTCACGGCGGATCAAGCCTCGTTAAATTCATAGGCAATGTCCATGCCAGACTCCTGATCAACCCCCTCCGGAGGAAGAATTAACGCTGATGACAGGACCTGTAATCACTCGTTTTGCACCAAGTCCTACTGGTTATTTACATTCGGGGCACGCTTTTTCTGCCCTGATTGCCTACCAGAATACACTGGATCATGGTGGAAAGTTCCTGCTCAGGCTGGAAGACATTGACTTCACTCGCTGCAGGGAGGAATTTGCGCAATCAATACTGATAGATCTTGAGTGGCTGGGTCTGGAATGGGCTGAGCCCGTGCGAATTCAATCGCAACACTTGTGTGAATATCGAGCGGTTGCTGAGAATCTGACGCAGCGCGGTCTGCTGTATCCATGCTTTTGTACGCGTCGGGACATCCAAAGAGAAATCGAATCCGCAGGTGCCGCGCCACAGGGACCTGAAGGCCCGTTGTACCCGGGAACGTGTCGGGGCTTAAGTGAAGACGAACGGCAGTTTCGCATTCATCGGGGAGATGAATACGCAATGCGTCTGGATCTGAATCGCGCGCTCGATTCTGTCACAAGTGTCCTCGAATGGCACGATCAGGTGTGCGGTGTGCAGGTCGCTGCCCCTGAGCGATTAGGCGATGTCGTGCTTGTTCGAAAAGATATCGGCTGCAGTTACCATCTTGCCGTGGTTCACGATGATGCTTTCCAGAACGTGAACCTCGTTACACGTGGCAAAGATCTCTTCGAAGCAACTCACCTGCATCGACTTCTGCAGCATCTGCTGGATTTGCCAACGCCAGTCTACCACCATCATCCGCTGCTGTGCGATGAACAGGGGCGAAGACTGGCAAAACGTGATCTGTCCGAGACCATTCGGTCCATCAGAGAAAAAGGGGTCACTTCCGAGGAATTCAAACGGCGACTTCAGGTCAACTAGCGACGCCATGCTGGGCGGGATGCGTTGATCTGGCCGGAAACCATTTCCTGTTTCAGGATGGAGTTCCGGGATCATGAATACGGACGTTGTCAGGCAAGACCAAGTCGTCCACGCTGGTACTTGCCGCTTTGGACACGTTCGACCCAGATGGAATTCTGGATGTACCATTGGATCGTGTGTTCGATGCCGGTGGCGAAGTCCTGTTGGGGAGTCCATCCGAGCTCATTTGAAATCTTTGAGGCATCGATGGCATAACGTTTGTCGTGGCCCGGGCGATCCTGCACATACGTGATCAATGACTCGCAAGGTTTATGTGACAGGTGCGGGCAGAGTCGATCGACTGTGCTGCAGATCGTCCTGACGATATCGATGTTTGTCTGCTCGTTGTTGCCGCCAATATTGTAGCATTCTCCGATACGTCCCCGGGCCAGCACAGACTCAATAGCTGCACAGTGATCTTCCACATACAGCCAGTCGCGGACATTCAGGCCGTCGCCGTAAACCGGCATTGGCTTCCCTTCAATCGCATTCAGGATCATCAATGGAATGAGTTTTTCCGGGAACTGGTATGGACCATAGTTGTTGCTGCAGTTGGTAATCAGCACGGGCAGCCCATAGGTATGCAGCCATGCACGAACGAAATGATCGGACGAGGCCTTGGATGCTGAATACGGGCTGTTGGGCGAGTACGGTGTTGTTTCTGTGAACAGCCCTGTGTCTCCCAGCGAACCATAAACTTCATCGGTAGAGACATGCAGAAAACGAAACTCCCGGGCTTCCCGTGAATCGAGTTGAGCAAAATAGCTTCTGACTTCTTCAAGCAGGCAACAGGTTCCAACAACGTTGGTCTGAACAAAATCCAGTGGGCCGTCAATGGATCTGTCGACGTGGGACTCTGCTGCAAAGTTCACGATTGCAACCGGTTGGTGCGTCTTTAAAAGGCTTCGCACAAGTTCCCGGTCGCCAATATCGCCAACGACCAGTGTGTGTCGCGCAGAGTCTGTTTGAGGCAGGGAATCCGGGTTGCCAGCGTAGGTCAGTTTATCCAGATTGATAATGCGGACGCCACCGCGTGCGACAGCGCGTCGCACGAAACAGCTGCCAATAAATCCAGCCCCACCGGTCACCAGAATCGTCTTCATCATGTTACGGATACTTCAATCGTGGGCCGGAAGTTTAACGAGCTGACTGTTGGCGAGATCCACATAGATCGCTTCATTGATGGTACGGTTACGTCGCTGGTGTTGACCTTCTCCGCAAAAGCCGTTGGCGGCCCAGGCGACAGTGATCTCATTTTCCGGGTCACAGAATGCCATCGAACATTGCGCTCCCCCGTGCCCGAAGGTCTTTTCACTGGCGAAGCGACCGAATCCATATGGTACCGTATGAATTCCGTAACGATTCGAATTGACGATGACACCAAATCCAAAGTCAACGTTATGTTGAAGTGTCTGATCGAACAGACCGATTCGCTGGCGCTGAACCATCTGACTGATCGTGCCGGGTTCAACAAAGTGGCTTCCATCGGCCAGTCGTCCATGGTCGTGCAGCACTTCATAGAATCTGCACAGGTCGCTCACCGGACCCATCAATGAACCACCCGGCGAAGGCCGGGATCGATATTCAGGCGCGTTATACAGAGACTCTGTCAGTTCTCCACCAGTGCGTTCATAAATCGTTGCCAGCTGCCCGGTCCTCATCGCCATGGCTTCCGGCACCTCATCGCCCGTGATCGATCCACAGGTTGTATTCACCATCAGCAGCGGATCCAGCAATTCTGTTTGAAGGATCGCTGAAAACGATAGATCGGGGTGGGCCGATGTGCGACGGAGAATCTCTCCCAGCAGGAACCAGCTGGACTGTGGATGATAGGCTGCCGTGCCGGGCTCGAATTGAAATTGCGAGGAGAGCAGGGTTCGAATGGAATGATCCCAGTCTGCATGAGGCCATCCGGTTTCAACTGTCGGGATGCCGCCCGTATGAGTCAGCAGTTGCCGAATCGTCAGTGAACCCGGCATCGCAGAGGAAGATGATTGAGCGGCAGGGGGAATCAGGTCGCAGACCTGCGAGTCCAGACTGAAGACCGCCTGTTCGATTCGCTTGAGGATCAACAACGCCGTTAACGGTTTACCAGCAGAACGCCAAAGCATTACCGTGTCGCGCGTGGCAGGAATCTGTGGTGCAGCAAGACCATGAGCGTCGTTCAGAACATTCTGACCCCGCACGTTGACGCAGATCTGGAGGGCCGTGTGGAGTCGCCGATCGATACCATGTTGAATGGCTGCGAGCGTTTCAGGAAAATTATCGAAACTGCCGGTCATTGTTGATTATCTGTTCAACGCTCCATTGGTATTCAATCTCAGATTATTCGACGGGCAAACCGCGTTCATCGCGAATGCGGCGGACCTGCCTAAGGACATCTTCGATAATTGAAGCATTCTTCAGGACTGCGATAAATTCCAGTCCGTTGACCAGCAGGTTCGCCAGAGCGGTGGAAACGGCCACAAAAAAGTGAATCGCAGCATCGGATTTGCCAAGACTAACGGGCGTCGCAGGATCTGCGACAGCGCCAAAAGCTCCGGTGGCGATCAGCAGCAACAGAACCACGACGATTCCGGGAAGTACGCCATATTTGACCTTCTGGTTGCTGTTGTACCATGCAGCGTCCAGGCCATAGGCGTTACTGGTTTCTTCAATCCATCGTCCAGTCCCCATGAAGTAAGTAAACAGGATTGCGTGGACCAGCGTCGCGAACGTCAATGCGCCCAGACCAATCAGCATATGCGTGCTGATTCGAGCATTGTAGGCCGGATCCAGCTGAAACTGCGGATCTGTGGCGGGAAGGGTGATTCCCGCCCGGATTGATAAACCAAACAACACGGCTGTCCAGAGGCAGATATTTCCCAGGATCGCCAGCGTCAAAAAAATGCGTTTCACGAATGCCTACTTTTCCAGATTCATATTCGTTGTTTGTACAACCGTCTGATTAACAACCTGACCAGCCTGACTGATGCGCAGTTCCAGGGTCAGATTCAGGTCCGACTGAATGATGCGACCCTGAACAGAATCGAAGAGAACCTGACCCTTGCCTTCTGATTTCATGACCTCAATCTGGGCCGGAGAATTCTCTTTCGGGGAGAATGAAACCGTTGGGACAACAGAAATTCTGGCCAGTCCGGTCTTTGGGTCTTTGCCTTCGTAAGTCAGCTTTGCGTCAATTTTCATTGACCCCAGCGGCATGTCCATTGAGTGCGAACTATCCCAGGATTCTCCCGCCTTGATTGTCTTTTCCGGCAAAGTCACGGTGGTCTTCTGCATTGTTTGACGCAGCGTGTCTTCGGTGAACAGCGGATTGGGGCCCAGTCCGGATGTAATGGATTCCAGCAAACCTTTGGGCACTTCCACGTTCTTGATTTCGCCGCTTGGGCGCATGGTGACCACGAATTCTGCATCGATGATCTTACGGAAAACGTCAGCCATAATTCGAGCGGTCGGGCTGTCGGGGACCTGCGTGCTGGAAGTGTCGAATTCGACCGCGACTGCCCCGGCATTCATCTTCATCTGAATGCGCCTCATCGACTGTTTGACGGTGGCATCACCGGTTGAACCGACATCGACGACGTCCCATCCCATATCCATAGTCTGCTGCATCAGGCTGCTTTGCTTGTTGCCTGCAATGGTCATTTCCTGCTGGATCGATTGTCGGACAATGTACTTCAGGGATTCGCCGGTCTTCAGCTTCCACCTCAGGTCTTCCTGACCCTGAACGAGATTTGCTGTGAAGAGAGCTGCAATCAGTGACGCTGAAACAACAAATGAGCGAATCAACATTTCAGGGATTCTCCTGGAAGACTTCGTAAAGCCTGTGAGTAGAGTGACATTACGGACCGAGCGCCGATTCTCGCGCTCAGCTTGCCATCACATGCCGGGCAGCATAACAAATCTGAAGGCACAGGCCGAAGCAAGTTTTGTAAATCGTGAGGAAAGAGAATGGAGTGAGATGCTGTCCGAATCCCAACGCCATCCCTGGCGATGTTCGCACGCTTCCGCTTACTGGCCTGCTTTTCGGACTCCAACAGTCAACAGCAGATTGGCCCAAAGTGCCTGGTCGCCGGTTTGAATCGTTAATACATGGTCACGCGAGTCAACTGCATCGTAGAAGTCCCACCGGGATATGGGCTCCAGCGTGATGTCCAGTTCTGCAGAACTCAGGATTGAGCGATATTCATTCCAGACTGGAGGATCACTGGGCAGCTTGTAGGGATCGTCGTCGGGCATGCCCATGGTGTTGACGGCTTCAACGGGTACAGCCGTCAGCAGGACTTTCAGGACCTGAGCAACGGTGACAAGTCCGGGGGCGAGGTTCAGGCTCACCAGTTCAGCTTTGGGGCCGATCGCAGATGAAGCCGGGTAGTTACCGTCTGCAATCAGAATCTTCGAACTGTGGCCAGCGCGCGCGACCACTTCGGAAATCTTTGGATGAATCAATTCTGAATAGAGCATTGATCAGTGTCCGTATTTGTTGTCTGTGGAGAGGTGATTCTGTAACTGTTTGTTGGCCAGGAGAGACCCGGTTGAGGTCTTGCCGGAGTCGTCATCCTGCATCGCAGGCCGGAACGAAGGAAGGCTCCCGGGGCACAATGTCTGAGCAGGACTATCGCATAAATACTCGTCGAAATGTTTCGATCGTTCGGGCAGCTGCCGTGGAGGAATCCGGGACTGGAAACGCTTCGGCAGAAGCGTAGCCATTGTAGTCTATTGCAGCCAGTGCATCGGCAATCGGTTCGTAAGCGATATGGCCACGGCCTGCTGCCTGGCGGTTTGAGTCGACAAAGTGGACGTGGCCAATAAAATGCCCCGCGTCTCGGATCGCCTCTTCCAGGCTGGATTCTTCAATATTCATATGGAAGAGATCCGCCAGCAATCGAACGTTGCTTGTTGCGAGTGGTTTCAGAAGTTCGACTCCCTGCTCCATAGTGACAGCCAGATTTGTCTCGTAACGATTGAGCGGTTCGTAAATCAACGGGACTCCACGAGCCCCTGCGTGTTCGCCCAGATCGTTCAATGCCTCCTGCAGTCTGGCAATGGCCGTGGGTTTATCTGTTTGCTGGTCCCATTTTCCCTGCATGGATCCAATGATTGCCGGCGCGCCGAACTCAGAACCTGCATCGATGATATTCCGAATAAATTCTCGTGCGGCAATTCGTCGGGATTCATCAGCGTCGCACAAATGCAAACCATGCACCACCATACCTGCGCCCGTACCAACAGCGGCGAGGCTCAACTGATGCGTCTTCAGCAAATCCTGAAGAGGCAGGGCGCGAATTGCATCGGCAGAAGGTGCAAAGAGTTCGACAGCATCGAAACCAAGTCGCTCTGCGTCGGAGCACGCTGCTGCGACATCATCGTGGTAAACAAAAGGACCCTTGCGAGCTTGTTCAACGATGCTGACAGTAACGGCAGAACGAATCATGACGGGCCTTCAGGTAAAGAGCAGAGAATTGTGGGGCGGCATTGTCGGCATTTGTGGTGATCGATTCAAACCGACATTCGATGCGAAACCGGACTTCCGGTTTCTGGAGACTTTCTTGACGGCAACAGGTCTTCAGGCATTGTTCGATATAGTTCTTGCTCTGGAATCTTCAGCTTTCACACGTTTTCTTCCTGATCACAGCCACATCGGATCGCAGGAGTTCCAGCGTCCCATTCAGTTTGCCAGCCAGCCACTCGAAAGTCCTGTCGGCGTAAAAAGCGACGTGTGTCGGGTCGATCGTGTAGAACCAGTCTGAGAATCGATCGCACGCCTCTTTTGGGATTCGTTTGGTCATGATTCCCATGACGCCACCCGGGCGGACGCAATTCCAGAGTTGCTGGATTTCCCGCCATGGGTGATGAAGGTGTTCGAGAACTTCCGTTGATGTCACGAAATCAAATTTTCGTTGCAGGACGTGTGGATGATTCGCATAGAACGGGTCGAACACGTCCATCGTATTCCCACGTTCTCGAAACATCGTGGCCAGGGCGGGTCCGGGTCCGCAGCCGAAGTCCAGGCCACAGGCATCAGGGGCTGTTCGTTCTGCAATTGGCTGAAACAATCGATTCAGGAATCCACGGTATCCTGGGTCGAAAATGTCGTTTTCGTGGAGTTCATAAATCCTGAATTCTTCGTCCGCCGAAAGAAAAAAACGCTTCGGAACATGGACCAAACCACAATGTTCACACCGATAGAATTCTCTCGATGTGTTGCGGTCAATCAGAATGGTGTCACCTGCCAGACACAAAGGGCACGGTTCGTCCGACTCAGCGTCAGACGCGTCTTTATCGTTCATTGATGGTAGTTCCGGAACGGCTTGCAAATCCCGGCCAGTCCGAGATTGAAGATCGGATGGCGGTGGCAGGGAAGGGTGTTTCACCGGTTGTTGAACAGGCCCGACAAAAACCCGGGGAACGGCGGCTCTTTTAGCGGAATTCGTGAAAATACCCCAGTGCTTTCGGAGCTTTCTGGTTCCACGGACATGTTTTGGCGTGACCTGCGGCAACAATCGATTCAACGAGACAGGTCACCTGAATTGACACTTCGTCTTGTAGTTGACCCCAATCATATCCAAACTGACAGGAGATTCGATGTTTGAACATGGCGCTTAGCGTGGAGTAATGCGGATGCGAATCCTCTGGATTGGGATTCTGTTAAGCTGGCATACAACGCATCTGTGTGCAGTTGCTGATGAGTCGGCATTGCTACCTCATATTCAGCCAGATTCCGTCAACGATTTGACATCGCTCGAAAATGCCGAACGAACCAGGCACAAACGTTTGACGGCTTATCTTTCTGCATGGCGCAGCTGGTTGGCAAGAAAATGTCAATTGTCAGCAGACCAGCTTATCGCGGTCGAAAGTCTTTGTGAAGAAGCGGTGGAGTCGTCGCAGGAAACCTGGCGTCAAGCGGGGCTTGAAGGAACTGCTTCGCGACTGCCCGATTTTGCACCATTGGAACTGTCGAGAACCCCCGGCTCAGCAGAGCTGACGAATCGAACGTCGTTTCAGGTTCGGATTCGAAAGCTTCTGACAGTGCATCAGCTGGAGATTTACTCGAACGCATTGTCCGTACGCAATTTGCGATTGATGAATGCAGATCGATCGCACGTCATTGCTGAAGTGGATGAACAACTGCATCTGTCCGTAGAACAGCAGATGCGGCTGGAAAACGAACTCCGGGCTCTCATTCGCAATTCGAACACAAGTCTGTTTGGATTCGAGACCGCGGGAAGTCCGCTGGATTATCTTTCTCCAAAAGTTGTGGCGTGGCGCATCGGCGAGCTGGATCTGACACCCGAACAGCGATTGACGATGGAATCCTTTTTTCCCGAGATGCAGCGCCGTCAGGCGAACGTCCCGCGTTTCGTCGTTAGTCTGACCAACTGGGAAGAGGACCTGCGATTGCTTTCGCAAAAGTATCTGGATTCTCTGAAGAAGGAGATGGAAGAGCGCGTCGTGGAATACAGCCGGCTCTGGCAACTGGATCCACGGCAGGTCGAGCATTTACAGTTAGCGGCATCGGGGGCTGTGACGAGAGTTGTCTCTGACTGGCGGGCGGAAACCATGGAGCGATTTCTGTCACGGGCAGACCAGATCCGGAAAATGGCGGACGAACGGGCGGAGCTGCAGGAACGGGTTCGAGCGGATCAGCAGCTGCGGCAATTACAGGGCCTCGATATCCAGGCTCGCGGAGTGAATAATGGATTGTCCATCGGCGGCGAAGCTGTCGATTTGACGCGTGTCCAGAATCATCCCCTCTGGCGTCGCGCTATATCGCAGGTCCGTAAAGAAGTTGAGTTTCAGGGCCTGTCACGGACAGCGTGGGGAAGAGAAGCCTGCATCGACTTCGTTCAGACGGCCCTCGAAAGGGAACTGTGGTTGCATGAAGACCAGATCGAGCCACTGCGTCAGCAGATTCGGGAAATCATGCCATCGGACATTGATCGGTACCAGCAGCCCGGTCGTGAGTTGGCATACATTTCAATTGTGATGAAGCGAGTCTCGCCGGATAAACTCGCCCTGATCCTGAACGAATCACAAATTGTTGCCTGGAAGGAACTGGCCCGACAGTTTGACTACTCAGACAATTCTGTTCAGATTTCCCTCCGGGACGGGTCAAAGTTTGTGCTTGAATACCTCTGGTAGGTCGAACGCCTGATGAGAAGCGTCAAGCCGATGAGCTCAGGGCACGTCTTCCGCTTGAGTGATTCGCAGACGAATTGTCTGTCGGGAGCGGAGCTTGCTGAGTTCAACGTACGGAACCGGATTCTGCAGTCGAAAAATTTACACGAAACTGGAATTGGCTTTACATGTCTGTAAGTGCAGAAACGCAGCCCGAGCTGCAACAGGACGACGTTCGCGCGATAGATGAGCTGCGAGAGGTTTATCAGAAGTTGTGTCGCGAATTGTCTCGCGTCATTGTCGGACAGGAAACGGTTGTCGAACAGCTGGCCATTTGTTTGTTTGCCCGCGGGCATTCATTGCTGATGGGTGTCCCGGGCCTTGCAAAGACACTGCTGGTGAGCCGCCTTGCTGAAACCATGTCGCTGAGTTTCAGTCGAATCCAGTTCACGCCGGATTTGATGCCCATGGACATTACGGGCACGGATATTCTTCAGGAAACCCACGACGGTCGCCGGGAGTTCGAATTTGTCAAAGGGCCCGTTTTTGCCAACATTGTGCTTGCGGATGAAATCAACCGAGCTCCCTCGAAGACTCAGGCGGCCATGCTGGAAGCCATGCAGGAACACCGGGTCACTGTTGTCGGAAGGCCGTATCCACTTGAACCGCCATTCTTTGTACTTGCGACACAGAATCCTGTTGAGCAGGAAGGAACCTATCCACTTCCTGAAGCTCAGCTGGACCGGTTCATGTTTCTTATCACGGTGGACTATCCCTCTCGAGATGAAGAGATTCAGATCGCCAGGACAACAACCGGAGGCTCCATCCCTCCATTGGAGCACGTGTTGAATGCCGAATCGGTGCAGCGATTCCAGAGCCTGGTGCGACGGATTCCAGTACCGCAGCACATCTACGAATTTGCGGTCGATCTGGTCCGCCGGACTCGACCCAATACGCCCGATGCTCCGGCATGGCTGAAGCCGCTCGTTGCATGGGGGGCTGGTCCCCGAGCTGTTCAGTACCTGATTCTCGGGGCAAAATCCCGGGCCGCACTGACGGGCAGCTACATGGCAAGGCTGGAAGATGTGCTGGCCGTTGCAGAACCGGTGCTGACGCATCGCGTACTGACCACGTTTAGCGCAGAATCAGAAGGAATTCGCGCGGGGGATGTCGTGCAGCGGCTTGTGAAGGAACTCAATGCCGAGCGATCATGAATCCATGACCGAATCCGTAACGCATTCTATGCGCGTTCTGTCGATCATTCCGCCGATGACGCAATTGAACACGCCTTATCCTTCCACGGCTTACCTGACAGGTTTTCTTCGGTCGCGCGGCGTGAACGCTGTTCAGGAGGATCTGGCATTAAGTCTGGTGTTGCGGTTGCTGTCAAGAACTGGTGTCACCGCAATTTACGATCAGATTCGCAGCAGAAAACTTCGCAGGCCGACTCGATCAGTTCGCAGTTTCTGCGACCAGTTCGAATTGTACCAGTCGACCATTGATCAGCTAATTGCGTTTCTGCAGGGGCGTGATTCCACGCTGGCTCATCGTATCACATCACGTCGATATCTGCCGGAAGGTCCTCGTTTTGCGACACTGGATCAGCACCGGGATGCCGATGCTCCCGATGACGATGAATTGAACTGGGCTTTCGGCGCTCTGGGGACGCATGATCGCGCCAGGCACCTGGCGACCCTGTACCTGAGTGATCTGGCCGACGTCATTCGTGATGCCATCGATCCACGATTCGAGTTTGTGCGGTATGCCGAATCGCTTGCTGCAAGCCAACCAACATTTGATCCTTTGTCCGAAGCGCTGGCCGCCCCGCATAATCTGGTGGATCGGTATCTGCACGAATTGACGCAGGCGGCTGTCCAGCGACATCAACCCCAACTGGTACTTCTGTCGGTTCCCTTTCCTGGTTGTGTTTATGCTGCGTTCCGAATCGCGCAGACGCTGCGTGCATTACATCCGGAGATAAGAACGGTGCTCGGTGGGGGATTCGTTAATACCGAACTTCGCGAATTATCCGATGTTCGAGTGTTTGATTTCTTCCACTATGTTTGTCTGGATGACGGCGAACGTCCACTCCTGGCATTGATCGAACATTTGAACGGTATGCGTTCGGAGGAGAATTTGGTTCGTACGTTCGTACGTCATTCGTCCGCCGATCAGGCGAAGGAATCAAGTCAGGTTGTGCGGTACATCAATGCCATTGAGCCTGATGTGCCCTTCGCCGAAACCGGCACACCAACCTGGGATGGTCTGCCGATTCGTGATTACCTTTCAACGCTGGACATGCTGAACCCAATGCATCGACTTTGGTCCGATGGTCGATGGAACAAACTGACAGTAGCACATGGATGTTACTGGAAGAAATGCAGCTTCTGCGATGTGACACTGGACTATATTGGTCGTTACGACGATGTTGCAGCGGCAACACTGGTCGACCGTATCGAAGCGGTCATTGAAGAAACCGGGCAAACGGGTTTTCATTTCGTCGACGAAGCGGCACCACCAAAATCGCTGCGCGCGATGGCCGAGGAACTGCTTCGGCGGAGGGTTACAATTTCCTGGTGGGGAAATATTCGTTTCGAGAAATCGTTCACACCGGAATTATGTGAGCTACTGGCCGAAAGCGGTTGCATTGCCATTTCGGGGGGGCTTGAAGTTGCTTCCGATCGCCTGCTGAAGCTGATGAAAAAAGGCGTGACCGTCGAACAGGTCGCACGAGTGACGCATGCTTTTACTGACGCTGGCATTCTTGTGCATGCGTATCTGATGTATGGCTTTCCGACTCAGACTGTTCAGGAAACTGTGGATTCCCTGGAATACGTTCGCCAGTTGTTTGAAGAAGGGTGTATTCAGTCCGGATTCTTTCATCGGTTCACCTGCACCGTCCATTCACCGGTTGGCAAATGTCCCGATGAATATGGTGTGAAGTTGATATCGTTGCCGGAGACCACGTTTGCGAGAAATGATATCGGTTTCGTGGACCCAGTTGGTGCTGACCACGACGCAATGGGCAAGTCGCTCACGAAGGCCATCTACAACTTCATGCACGGCGTTTGTCTCGATGCCGATGTTCGCAGCTGGTTCGATCAATCCGTCCCTCGCACCACGGTGCCGCGGAACTTTATTGCCAGTGCATTAAGACGAAAATAGGCAGCCCTCCGGCGGCGACAGCAGAACTGCGCCTTCCGGAGCGCCTTTCCTTCGCTTTGCGGCTAACTGTCCGTTGTAAAACCGGGACCGGCACGCAGGACGACTGGAAACCATCGTGTTTTGAGGTCTCCTGCCCGAGCCAGTCCCGTTTTTCAACAGGGCTGTTAAGTGAACAGGCGGCGAAGTTGGTTGTCGGTTAACTGCTCGCAGACCTGACTATTCCAATTCGAATGTGTAGGTGTTCTTTGATTCGTCTTCGGATACTGTTGCCTTCAAGTCAGAAGTCTTGGGGTCGCCGTATTTTTTGGGGATGACTTCGTCGGCCTTTGATTTTTCCGGGGACGCAAACATGTCCGGAACCTCATCGGGCACATGCACCAGGGCGACGTTGTACGTTCCGGCTTTTGCACCACTGGCTGAATTTGTGGCGAGAACAAACTTGCCTTCAGAATCGGTGGTTCCTTCGGCCGCCAGTCCGGCGCCACCTTCCGGAATGAACGCGACCGAGATACTGGGCACAGGAGCCCCTTTGTATTTCACCACACCGGAAGCACTGTAAAGGGTCGGAGCGTCGCTCGCTCCGCCACCGCACCCGACAATCGATGTCAATATAGTGAGCAGGGTTGTCGTTGTGATTGACTTGCGACTAAACATGACGTGCGCACTTCTTTAGAGAGTGGGTCGGAGAAATTGTGAAGCTGAAAACCAGGAGACGCCTGCGTCTCCTGGTTTTGATCTGAGGATGGCTGTATGAATCAAGAATCTCTGGTAACGCGAGCAATAACTGACGCGAGTGGCGGAAATTCGATTCTTCTATACGGGCTGATGTCTGACCTGGTGATCAAAGGTCACCGGGAATTTCGCCGCCGCTGATGGTGCCGTAAGCTCGATAGACACCCAGATCTACATTTTCGCTGACGAATCTGGCACTGCCGTCCAGCATCGCGAAGTGACCACCACCGACGTGTCGGCTGTTAAAGCCGTAATTGTTCGGCCAGTTATTGATGGCCGGTGTCCCGGGTAGTTTCACGAAATAGTTGAGAGTGATGGCAGCCGTGGCGGTGACTGCATTGGGGTTATACCACCAGTTCCATTGCGAATAGCCAGCGAGCGCTTCGCCAGCGGCGAATGTGTTGCTTGTTCCATCGGTTACGTCCCGTACCCGGGTTGGTCCGTTGTTGCCGAGCTGGTTCGAGCACAGGTACCCATTTCCGAAGTTGAGGCCATCGCCGTTGTTGGCGTTTCTGCCGCTGGTGGAAACAACTGGATTCCATGTGGCAAGACCTGCCTGCCAGTTGCTGCCGGCACAGGCTTTGTAGTTGGTCACCGCGAAGGAATCGCCCGCCACGTGCCAGTCCGATCGTCGGTCCAGTAAACCGTTGTTATTGGTGTTGTCCGAAGGGCAGAGATAGGCACGAATGACTGTTTTTGCAATTTGCTGATTGTTGGTGTTGTTCTGGAACTTGCTGATCCATGTGCCACCTGTACCGTTGAAGTCAATCTGGTTGTAAAGATTGGCCTGTTCGATGTAGGGAAGGATATGCATCATCCAGCTTTGTCCGGAGTTTGTAATCTGGTTACCGCCGGCCCCTGTGTTCGCTGGCAGTGAGCTGTTGCCAGGAAAGTTGCGCAGAGCACCATTCGTTGGGAACGTGTTGAACGTGTCGTGATAGTTGTAAATGGCCAGTGCAATCTGCTTCATGTTGTTCTTGCACTGGGTTCGGCGGGCAGCCTCGCGAGCTTGTTGAACGGCTGGCAGGAGCAGGGCGATCAGGATTGCGATGATTGCAATCACGACCAAAAGTTCGATCAGTGTAAAGCCATCTCTTCGGGTGCATCGTCTCATCGGAACAACTCCTGGGATTGAGCAGCTAAGGAAAGCCCTGGCGGGGCGGAAATCACGCTACGTAGAAAGGAGGTTGCATTATCACGGCAAAGCGTCTTCACTTTATCTTCACAATTCTCCCGACGCAATTCAGGGATGGTCGCACTGCGGGGGATTTGAAAACTTGTCTAAAGGGCCGAAAGTGTGCGGAATTCCCGGATCCGTCGCGAAAACGGGGGAGCGATTGACGCTTGTGAGATGCACTGCGCATGGCTGACGATCTGGCAATTGCATGCGCCGATGCGTCATCGTTTTTTGGTGGGACAACGGTGAAAAGAGGTTTCAGTCGCTGGTCAACAGCAGCAATCGCAATCCATTCAGGCAAACCAGAACAGTACTTCCTTCATGGCCAACCACACCAACGGGAAGCGGCAGGTCAAAGCCCAGTGCCGCGGCGATCAGAAGCACGATGACCAGCCCGGCAAACGTCAGGTTCTGTCGAAGAACTCGTTGTGACTTGCGGGCCAGCGTCTGCAGAAGTGCGATGTTTTCAAGCTTGTCACCCATCAGAACAATGTCTGCTGTTTCCATCGCAATGTCGGTCCCGGCTGCTCCCATGGCAACGCCAAGGTCAGAGGCGGCGAGCGCCGGGGCATCGTTGACTCCGTCGCCGATCATCATCACGCGACCTTGTTGTTTGAGTTCGCGAATGGCGTTGACTTTGTCTTCCGGAAGCAGGTCGGCCCTTACGTCGTCCACCCCGGCTTCTTCTCCGATGGCTTCGGCGACTGGCAATTGATCTCCCGTTAACATGACGACGCGTTTGACGCCAACGCGATGCAGATCCTCCACCAGTTTCCGTGCTTCCGGTCGCAATGTGTCGGCCATGACCAGAACGGCTTTCGCCACAACCCGATCCTGTTCTGCAACGCCCAGCCAGACGCAGGTCTTTCCGCGCGCTTGCAGGGGCGACGAGGACGAAAACAATTCGGCCATTCCATCGGCTTCTGCTTCGCGAAACATTCGCTCGCTGCCCACGATGTAACGCGTCCCGGCGATAACGGCTTCGGCTCCCTTACCGGTGGTAGACTGGAATTCGGATGCGGGCACCAGTTCGATTGCATGTTCGTTTGCACTTCGAACAATGGCTGTGGCGAGTGGATGTTCGGAACGTGCTTCGAGCGATGCTGCTGCGGCCAGCAGGTGACGAACATCTTCTGACAGGGGCGCTCCCGATTCTTCAGACATCATCGCGTGTACGCCCGTCGCGGTGACCATGTCAGTAAGTGCAGGGCGACCTACGGTCAGCGTTCCTGTCTTATCGATGGCAACGATGTCAATCTGTGCGGCACGTTCCAGATGGGATCCACCTTTAATCAGAATGCCTCTTCGAGCGGCGCCGCCGATAGCAGACAAAACTGTCGCGGGAGTGCTGATGACCAAAGCACATGGGGACGCAACCACCATGATTGTCATCGCGCGGTAAAATGCTTCGGAGAAAGGCTGCTTCCAAAGGAGCCAGGGGACTGCAAAGACCAGGACAGTGAAGGCAATGACGCCGGTGGCATAGTACTGTTCCGCCTGTTCGAGAAACTGCTGAGTACCTGATTTTTCGGCCTGAGCTTCCGCGACAAGTTTGACCATACGGGAGAGAGTAGAATCTTCGGCTCGACGGTTGACGCGGATTTCGAGACCACCACTCTGATTGAGCGTACCTGCAAAAAGGGTATCGCCGGAAGACTTGCTGACCGGCATGGATTCGCCGGTCAGCGACGATTCATCGACACTGCTGTTGCCTTCACTGACGACTCCGTCCACCGGAATATATTCCCCTGGTCGCACGATGACGATGTCGTCAATCTGCAGGTCTTCAACAGAAACTACTTCATTGCCGGATTCACTTTTCCGCAGCGCGGTTTCCGGACGCAGGGTCAGCAATGCTTCGATGGCGCGTTGAGTGCGTTCCATCGCGTAACGTTGCAGTACGTTCGAAAAAGCAAACAGAAACAGGAGCAGGGCACCTTCGAACGGAGCCCCCACAATGGCGGCTCCGATGGCGGCCAGCACCATCAGCACATCGACATCCAGAACACGTTCGCGCAGGGAGGCCAAAGCGGACCGGACACCCTGTTGCCCGTTAAAAATATATGCAACGCAATAGAGGATCCACGTCGCCGTGGTCATCCCGATTCGATAATCAACGGTCGCTGCCGTGACGAGCGCGATGAAGCCAATTGCGCAGGAGACTTCTTCGTTCAGTTGACCTGAGCGAAGTTTGTCCACAAAGCCTGCACGAGCCCCGGATCGGAATGAGGATTCGAACGACTTAACGTTCGCTCCCGTCTGTTTGATTCCTTCGATTACCCGATCATTTGTTGTCTGTTGAGCGTCAAAGGTCAACGTCAGAACTCGCCCCAGATAGGTAGCGACGGCTCTGCGGACGCCCGGAATCTGCTGCACTCGTCCCCCCAGTCGATTCGCACTGGCTTCGCTGCCTGCACCTTCCAGCCGGAGTGTGAGTTTGTGGATAGCCGAAGTGACCTCGCCCATGTGTTCGTTGACAAGGTAGCGAACGTCATCTTCTGAAAGCCTGGCAGGGTCATAGGCGATCTGCAGGCCCTCCGCATTTGGCGTCGGCTGAATATCGACGATCCCCCGATGATCCTGCAGGGAATGGTCGCTTTGCAGGGAGGGTGGATGCAGCGGATCTTTTTCTTTTGACGTCATTCAGTTGGCTCAGTTAAGCGACACTTGAAACGAACAGGATCTGAACTGTATGCCCCGGCAACTTCGCTTGCCACCTTGGCCCGTCCGGTCCGGTTGACTGGTGCCCGGCGGAATATGGCATGGTGTTTCTCGCCTGATGGTTCAGGATCAGGGAAAACTGCCGTTGAAAATGCGGAATGAGTCCCGCAACGTGGTTTCGTGTTGCAGACCGCGTGAATGTCTTGTGCATCGCCCCCGGCGATTGCCGGCATTCCGGGGTTACTTCAGACGCTGTTGCGGTGACCCCAGCTGCGTTCGAGACGTTCCGTCAGTTTCTCCGGATATCAACACTGGCACTATGGGCTGTCAGGCCTTCTTTGTCTGCGATTAGTCGGACCCGATCGGCATCGGCCTCCAGGGCGGCCTTATCGTACTGAATTACCGAGCTGCGTTTCAGAAAGTCTGTAGCCGCAAGGCCGTTGGCGAAGCGAGCCGTTCCTCCAGTGGGCAGGACGTGGGATGGACCGGCGATGTAGTCACCCAGAGCAACCGGAGTGTAATGGCCCATAAAAATGGCCCCGGCATTCTGGATCTGGCCGAGCATTCGTTCGGCGTCGTCCATGGAAATGTGCAGGTGCTCGGGAGCGAGTAAGTCTGTCAATTCTGCTGCTTCGTGTTCACTGCGGGCCAGAATCAGCGCGCCGTATTCTTCGAGGCTCTGGCGAGCAAGATCACCGCGGGGCAGCAGGGCGAGCTGACGTTCGAGTGCGGTTTGGACCTGCTGGATGAGAGGTTCGTGCCAGGTAATCAGGACACCGGACCCGGGGCTGTGTTCGGCCTGGGAGATCAAATCGGCTGCGATAAATTCCGGGTTGGCTGTTTCATCCGCCAAAACGATGACTTCGCTTGGTCCGGCGATGCTGTCAATGTCGACATCACCAAAAACGTGCTGCTTCGCGAGGGCCACAAACAGGTTGCCGGGGCCGACAATCTTGTCGACGCGGTTCAGACCTGCAACGCCATACGCCATGGCTGCAACAGCCTGCGCGCCTCCCACGCGGTAGATTTCCGTCACTCCGATTGTATGACACGTTGCCAGCATATCGATGTTGTAGCCACCAAAGTCTGTGGGCGGCACCACGATGGCAATCTCTTTCACTCCCGCCGTCATTGCAGGCACCGCGGTCATCAGCACGGTGGACGGATATGCGGCGGCTCCCCCCGGGACACAAATGCCCACTCGCTTCATGGGAAGGTGTCGCTGGCGCAGTTCAACAGTGCCGTTGCCGGTCGTGCGGATAACATGTGCATCCTGCGGAAGAACGGCCTGCTGAAATTCCGTGATATTGTCCCGGATATGGCGGACGGTTTCGATGAATGCAGGATCAGCCTTTCTGGCAGCATCTTCGAGTTCCTCCGGGGTGACTCGGATGGTTTCTGCCGTCAGTTGTTTGCGATCGAGCTTCTCTGTGTACCTGAGTAAAGCGTCAATCCCGTCCGTTCGTACGTCTTCGCAAATGCGTTTGACAACTTCACGGGGACTCAGCGCTTCGCCGAAAAGCTGGATGGTTCGTTGTCTGCCGGCTTCGGAAACAACGTCACCTCGAGGGCTGAGCTTCTCGCGCAGCTGATGAAACATTGCTGTCGCGTCGCCATTGCGACAGTCGATTGTGTTGATTTGAATCGGTGACATAATCGGTCGTGGGAAAAGTATGTTCAGAGAATGCAGGATTTTTGGCAGTCTACTTTCCTATTTGAACGGATTCTGGCGATGCTCACCACGATTCCGAGTCATTGAATGCGTGTGTCGTCAGAATTAAAGTGTCGACGCCAGAATTGAGATTCCCGGGAGTTTGATTTGTGGCAATCATACTATCCGTCATTGACCTGTGAATTTAATCGCCGGGATCCACGACCCGGCAGAAAGTATCCCTGTGAATCCTGAGGCGACAAAGCCCATCGACCTGCGAAGTGACACGGTGACGAAGCCGTCGGCGGCTATGCGATGGGCCATGCTGACTGCCGAAGTCGGCGATGATATGCTCGGAGAAGATCCGACGGTCAATCAGCTGGAGGCCAGGATTGCGGAAATGTGTGGCAAGCAGGCGGCCGTTTTCGTTTGCTCCGGGACTCAGGCAAATCAGGTGGCTGTTCGAGTTCATTGTCGGCCAGGCGACGAATTGTTGATCAACGAAACGGGGCACATCGCCAATTTTGAAGCGGGTGGCGCGGCGGCCTTAAGTGGTGTAACGGTGAGGACGATCCAGGCAGAGCAGGGTCGGCTGGACGTCGACCAACTCAAGGGGCGTATCCGTTCGAATGATCAGCATTACGGCCGAACGAAGCTTGTCTGCCTCGAAAATACGACGAATCTGGGCGGTGGTGTATCGTATTCCCTGCCGCACCTGCGCCGCGTTTCGGAATGGGCGCGATCTCATGGTCTCCGCCTGCACCTGGATGGGGCTCGTGTTTTTAACGCGGTTGTTTCACAGGGATACGCTCTGGCTGACGTATGCGAATGCTTTGATACCATTTCCATCTGCTTTTCCAAGGGACTTGGCTGCCCGATGGGATCCGTCGTCGTTGGAAGTCATGACGATATTTTTGAATCGAGACGCGTACGGAAACTGTTCGGTGGTGCGATGCGGCAGGCTGGTTTCGCTGCTGCTGCGGCCCTTTACGCGCTGGATCACAATATTCATCGGCTGACTGACGATCATGAAAATGCGAAAACTCTCGGGCACCTCCTTCAGCAGATTCCGGGAATGACGGTCGAAACGGAAACCCTGGAAACGAATCTCGTTTACTTTTCCGTAGATCCTTCCTTCGGTTCGGCTGTGCAGATGGTCGCTGCCCTGCAGAAAGCCGGCGTACTATTGTTTCCGATGGGGGGGCAGAGGATGAGAGCCGTCACACATCTGAATGTTTCTGCCGAAGATATGCATCGCACTGCAGACATCTTGCGCCAGTGTCTTGCTGACGGAATCAGCGACCAGCCCTTAACGACGTCCGGGCCCTACGAAAAATGAGTGACACTTCCCCATTGATTGATCCGGTGTCAGCGAGTACTGATGCCATCAGCGAAATCGCCAATCGTCTTGTTGACAGGCTGGCAGGCTACGGTCCCGTTGCCGTCGCATTTTCGGGGGGTGTGGACAGCGCAGTTGTCGCAAAGGCGGCTGTTCTGGCTTTGGGAGATCGATGTGTCGCGGTAACAGCCGTCAGTCCCAGTCTTGCCGAATCGGATCGCAAATTGGCTGTTCAGACAGCAAGAGAACTGAGCATCAGGCATGTCGAATTCAGTACCAATGAATTCGATCGCGTGGAGTATCGGGCGAACGCTGGCAATCGCTGCTTCTACTGCAAAGACACTTTGTACTCGCTGACGGCGGCCCGTTTGCAGCAATTACAAGTGGGCGGTATCGTCAATGGGGCCAATGTTGACGACCTTGGTGATCATCGTCCGGGCATGATGGCCGCACGTGAACACCATGTGCGAAGCCCACTGATTGAAGAGGGGATTGATAAAGCCACGGTTCGTGCTCTGGCCCGATACTGGCAATTGGATGTTGCAGAAAAACCTGCGTCGCCGTGTCTGGCCAGTC
>JAGQQE010000328.1 GCA_020426345.1 Planctomycetaceae bacterium | reverse complement strand
GCGACGCCGGGCAGGCGTTTTACCGGGCGAGTCAGCTGGATCCCGGTGATCCGGATCGAATCAAAGATCTGGCCGAATTCATTTTTCGGACGAATCCTGTCCTGACTCCGGATGTACGGCACATGGCAGAATACTGCTACGCTCAACTTTCGAAGTTGTCGTTGGAAGATACCTACAGGAAGGCGGCCCTCCTCGGGGATCTGGCGCAGCGACTGGAGCAGCCTGACGCAGCAGCACGCTGGTACCGTCAGTGTCTGGAGTTGCGTTCAAATGATGAATTTGCAACTGGTCGTCTGGCAGAAGTACTGATTTCAATCGGGCAGAATGACGCTGCAACCGAGCTGGTTGACGCACTGCCGGATAACAGCAAACACAAGTTACTGAGGTCAATTCTCCACGCACGAATTCTGAAGGCACAGGGGCAAACAGACTCCGCAATTCTTCTTCTGCAGGATGCCGAGAAATACGCAGGGCACGAATTCGTGCGAAGGAAATGTCTGGTCGAGCTTACGGAACTGCTGCTGGAGACGAATCAGCCAGAGCTGGCCATGCAGACGGCCAGTCATTTGCTCATGAATTCCGGGGAAGCAGACGAGGCTCGCGTATGGTTGATTCGTGCTCAGGCGGCTGCCGGAATATTTGAAGATGCTGTTTCCGGTTTGCTGAAGATTCAGGATTCTGCCGGATTCTTGCCCTCACTTGTTACCGAGGTTTCGACGGCAGCAAGCCGACAGGGACGCGATGGTGATCTGGATGCGATCGTGGATTCTGTCAATGGCCAATCGTTTCAGTCATTACTTCGCTCATTGTTTGCGACAGCCCGGCTGGTTTCGAAGGGAAGGGTTACTGAAGGTCAGCAGGTTCTGGCTCGCGCTGTGGTTATGGAACCGGGGGAAATGGTCTATTGGGACTACCTCAGACAACTGAAACAAGATTCGTCGGACACACCATCATCCATTGACGAGCATCAGGAGAGGGGCGTCAGAACCAGCCTGAAGAATCGGGCTCCCGACCTCAATGTGGATTTCGATTTCGAATTGAATGCTGCTGAAAAAGTCTGGAGGGAGCATCCCGATGATGAATCCTCCGTACGCCGTGTCCTGACACTGCTGTCATGGAGCGATCAGGCTCGGCGGGATCTGGTCGATCCCGCTATTCAGATTGTGAATGATCACCCCGCGGATGCTTCTGCTTATCATTTGTTGAGCATTGCTCTCCGCCTGTCAGAAAGGTATGACGATGCGATCCTCTATGAAGCAGCGGCCTATTCACTGGATCAGAGGCCGGAATTCCTGATCCATGCGGCATGCACACGATGCAAAGCAGGCTGGCGCGAGGAAGCGACCGAATCGTTGAAGCTCTGTTTGAGAGCCGTAGACGATCCGGAGGATCTCAGCATCCACGATCGTCGGTTGCTTGAACAGCTGCAGAGCACCCTGTTGCCGACACTGGAGATCGCATCTGTTCATGCTGCGTCGTCTTCCGGCTTCGATCGCGTGAATGGGGAACCGATTTCGGGTGAGGTGCCGGGATCCGGAGCACACGGTCTAAACCGTACCGTGAACGTCGATTGAGTTTCCCACATTCGGCACGATTCCGCTTCGTCCACGGCTTTACGGATGGGACTTTGCGCTGATCCTGGCCCTCTCTACAATCCCCGAACTCCCGGCGGGAATCCTTTGTCTCGGAACTGCGACTACCAGTCTCCATTGCCCGATACACAAAGGTTCTCATGACGCGTGGCGAATGTCGGGACGGGTCATGAATTACATCACTTGGGTCATAAAATCATTTCAGACAGGAAACAGGACAAGATGAGCCGCTCGATGGACAAGATCGTCGCGTTGTGCAAACGCCGGGGATTTATCTTCCAGAACTCCGAGATCTACGGCGGCCAGAATGGATTCTGGGATTATGGTCCACTGGGCACAGAGCTCAAAAGAAACGTTCGGGATGTCTGGTACCACGATATGGTCCAGGCTCATAACGAGCTGCTGCAGCCTGCTGGCGCACCAACAACTTATCAAATGGTCGGACTGGAATCGTCCATCATCATGCATCCGCAGGTTTGGAAGTGTTCCGGACACTACGACCTGTTTCATGACATGATGGTCGACTGCCACGCCTGTAAAGGCCGATTTCGACAGGACCATATGGTCAGCACGCCTTGCCCGCAAAAGCCAAGCAAGATGGTGGGCGAACACACGGGTTGTCAATTAACCGAACCAAGAGAGTTTAACCTGATGATGAAAACCATCATCGGAGCGCTCGGAACGGAGGACGATGCGGCGTTTCTGCGGCCAGAGACCGCTCAGGGCATTTTCGTCAATTTCAAAAACGTTGTGGACAGCAGCCGCGTAAAGATTCCGTTTGGAATCTGTCAGGTCGGCAAGAGCTTCCGTAATGAGATCACGCCTCGCAACTTCACATTCCGATCGCGTGAGTTCGAACAGATGGAAATCGAGTTCTTCTGTCACCCGGACCAGTCCCGTGACTGGTACACCTACTGGCGCGACCGTCGCTATAACTGGTACCTGAACCTGGGAGTCAGCAGGGATCGAATCATTCTGCGAGACCATCATCCTGACGAACTCGCTCATTATTCTGTTGGCACCGCTGATATTGAGTATGCCTTCCCGTTCCTTGACGATGGCGAGTATGGCGAACTGGAAGGGATTGCTCACCGAGGCGACTTCGATTTGCGATCTCACCAGGAAGGCAAGCTGGTTAAGAATGCTGCGGGTGAACTGGAAGTTGAAAAACTGCCTGATGGTTCACCAAAGCATCGTGGCAGCGGCAAAGATCTGACATACTTTGATGATCAGATCCGCGAGCGTTTCCTGCCGCACGTGATCGAACCTTCAGCCGGGGCTGACCGAGCAACCCTTGCTTTTATCTGTGAGGCGTATCACGAAGATCAGCAGCCTGACGAGAAAGGCGTCATGCAGGAACGACTTGTCATGAAGTTTCATCCGCGTATTGCACCAGTCAAAGCAGCCGTCTTCCCATTGATTAAGAAGGAAGGCATGCCTGAAAAGGCCGCTGAAATCTTCGGAAACCTGAAAGCGGCCGGTCTGAACGTTCAGTACGACCAGCAGGGAGCGATCGGCCGCCGCTATCGACGGCAGGATGAAATCGGGACGCCATTCTGCATCACGGTCGATGGTGATACTGCGACTGACAAGTGTGTGACCGTCCGTGACCGGGACAGTCTGCAACAGGAACGAATCCCCGTCGACCGCGTGGTTGACGAGATTACAGCTCGCCTGAAGGCGTGACGCCTCTGCCGCTTTTGCGAGGCTTCGATCCCGCGCGAATCTTCCGCTGTGCCAGCATCTCTGCGTGGCACAGCGGGGGAAAGACGGCGAAGGAGACGACGGTGAAGGAGACGACGGTGAAGGAGACGACGGTGAAGGAGACGACGGTGAAGTTACCGCTGTTGGGCGGCCGTCAGACCCCGGTCGCCAGCGATGGCGAAGCCGATTGAACGGCTCGAACCATGTCTTCAGCAAAAGCTTTTACAGCAACCGCTGCGTCCTTTGCGTTGGCAGCCTCCGCCGCTTTGCGGACCACCGCCGATCCGACGATGACACCATCGGCAACACCCTGCAGCGATGGAACCTGATCAGGACTTGCGATGCCGAATCCCACGGCGAGCGGCAAAGTGGTTTGTTTGCGTAATTGCTGCAGCTGTACAGACAGTTCGGCAGGCAGTTCATTGCGAACGCCGGTTGTTCCTGCCACTGAAATGCAGTACACAAAGCCGCGTGATGCAGCGAGAATCTCGGCCACGCGTTCGGGTGCCGTCGTTGGAGCGACCAGCTGCACTGTGTCCAGATCATAGCTGGCGGCCAGTTCGTCCATTTCGCGGGCTTCTTCGGCAGGAAGATCAGGGATAATCAGTCCACTGAATCCAGCTTCGGCGGCCCGCTTTGCAAACGCATTGACACCGTATCGAAAGATGATGGCGTAGGAAACCATGGCCAGAATTGGTGGCATGGACTGGTCACGCAGCGTGTCCATCATTTCGAAGATGCCATTGACGGTGACGCCATTCTCCAAGGCGCGAGTGTAAGAAGCCTGAATAACGGGACCATCTGCAATTGGGTCGCTGTACGGGAAACCAAGCTCAATCATGTCGACTTCGGCATCTCGGAGTGCAAGCAGCACTTCTCGGGTCGTCGTCAGATCGGGGTCTCCGGCAGTGGCAAAAGGCATGAATGTCATGCGGTTGGCGGACAATGCCGTGTGGAATGCATCATTGATTCGAGACATAACGTTAGGATCCGATTCGGTGCATTTGAAATCGCTCGATCACACTTCGTTCGCGTCGCCGGAGTACCGGTCTGCGAACGACAGGGGAAAAGAAACGAACAATGCCGGAATGGCGAGTGATTCCCGCCTGTATGAGTGGGTCGTTTTGAAGGCGTTGTGCCGGATGGCGTGAAGCCATGAACTTTCGGTTTCGAGCGTCTTCGTGCGCAAAACGCTCGGGATTTGTAATCCTTGCCGACGTTCCGGCCAACTGTAAGGCTCAATTCCCCGTGAACTTCTTACGACAATCTGCTGAAGTTGATGAATTTTTCAGCAGGAACCATTCGGTTCTGGTTTGCTGGTGTCACGTAAATTGTGGCTACAGGCGTTCGCCAGGCTTGTCTGATCGTGTTTGCGACGGCAGAATGATTCTTGACGCTTTGGCGCTCAAACCGGTTGACTCAGCGATCATTGCTCTTTCCCGCCTTCGTGTTCTGGAGCGGAGAATCGTCAGGATTCGTCCGATTCACCAAACCTCCGAACTTCGGACAACGCCCTGTGGTAACAGGATCCCGCCATGTATTTTCGTTCCATGATGTTTCGTAGAATGCAGAGTGCTGCAAGTCTGCTGCTTTCAGGTCTGCTGATAATCGCTTCGACGACAGTTCCGATTGCAGCGGCAGACGAAAAGGTCCCGGACAACCAAACCCCGCCGTCCGCGACCGCAGCCGAATCTCAGGATGGGGACACCACAAAGGCCCCGGCACCCGCTGAGAATCCGGATCCTGCAGCAAAGGCGTCCGAGGATTCTCTGCCTGAAGGGCATTCCGTTCACGGCGAGGTCTTCAACGACGGGCCGCGGCAGGCTGCTTACCTGATGGACGGGATGGGAATTGTTCACTTTCCAGTGACAACCGCCAGCGATGAGGCTCGCAGGTTTCTGGAGCAGGGCGTCGCTCAACTTCACGGATTCTGGTACTTCGAATCCGAGCGTTCGTTTCGGCAGGCTGCCATGCTCGATCCGGATTGCGCGATCGCGTACTGGGGCATGGCGATGTCGAATCGTAAGAATGCAGACCGAGCGAAGGGATTCATCAAGGAGGCGATGGCGCGAAAAGATAAGGCAAGCCGACGTGAACGTCTCTATATCGAAGCGTTCGATCGCTTCATCAATGCCAAGTCCGGATCAGAAGACGAAAAACGAGACCGGTGCGAGCGATACATCAGCGATCTTGAGTCACTGTTGTTTGAGTTTCCGGATGACATCGAAGCAAAAGCATTCATGACGGAATTCTTCTGGTCATCACGAAGCGATGGTCTGAAGACTGTCTCTTATCTGACGATCGATGCCATGATTCAGGATGTTCTGGATGTTGAGCCACTGCACCCGGTTCACCACTATCGCATTCACCTGTGGGACGGCAAGAAACCGGAGAAGGCGCTGGAATCAGCAGCCCGCGGTGGACTTGCAGCTCCCGGGATTGCCCATATGTGGCACATGCCGGGCCACATCTATTCTCGACTGAAGCGATACCACGATGCCGTCTATCAACAGGAAGCGTCCGCTCGAGTGGACCATGCGCACATGATGAAGGACCTGGTTCTTCCGGACCAGATTCACAACTTTGCCCACAACAACGAATGGTGTATTCGCAATCTGATCTACATCGGTCGCGTTCACGACGCCATTGCCCTGGCACAAAACATGATGTCGATGCCTCGGCACCCAAAGTATAACCACATCGACAAATCAGGCAGCTACAAGTACGGTCGGCAACGATTGATTCAGGTCCTGAGAACCTACGCAATGCACGAGCAGATTCTGGCGCTAAAAGATACGCCATGGCTGGAGAATACCGGAAGCGAAACAGAAGACCTGGCAAGAGATCGTGCTGTCGGAGCAGCTTTCGCCGCGACTGGTCAGAAAGATCAGGCCCTTGCCATCGTGCAGGCATTAACGGCCCAGCACGAAAAGATAACTGCGGAAAAGAATTCCGCCGGCGACAAAGCAGAGAAGGAAGCAAAGGACGCCAAAAAAGATGAGAAGGCCGTCGCGAAAGCTCGCAAAGACGCCATGAACAAGTTCAGTGGCCGTCTGAATGAAGTTCAGCGGGCACTGGATGAAATTGAAGGGCGACTTGCAGCCGGTGAAGGCCGTTTTGATGATGCCCTGCAACTGCTGAAAAAAGCGAACGGAACGTCTGTCGAAGAACAAGTTGCAGTGATGGTCTCAGCAGGTAAAGTTGATGATGCAATCAAGAAAATTGCGGACCGTGTTCGCACAAGTAAAGGGGAAGTTCTTCCGCTGGCGGCACAGGTCGAAACACTTTGGAACGCTGACAGGAAGGATGAGGCTCGAAAGGCGTTCGAGCAGTTGAGGGAGATTTCGGCAACAATTGATCTGGATATTCCATGCTTCTCGCGGCTTTCTGCCATCGCACAGCAGCTGGGGTTTGAAGGGGACTGGCGTGTCGATCAAAAGTTGGCGGATGATATCGGAGCCAGACCAAACCTTGATTCCCTGGGGCCGTTCCGCTGGCAGCCTGTGACGGCTCCACAATGGTCGCTTCGGGATATGGAGGACAAGACTCGGTCATTGTCAGACTACCGAGAACGCCCTCTGGTCGTCATTTTCT
>JAGQQE010000327.1 GCA_020426345.1 Planctomycetaceae bacterium | reverse complement strand
TCGGCGAGCATTCCATGGCGTGCCTGAGTTTCCCGGAACCGTCCACGTCACAGAGATCAGCGAAAACGCCAGGCTGCACTATCATAAGACTTTGACGGAGACTTACTTCTTCCTGGAGTGCCTCCCGGACGCTCAAATGGAACTGGATGGCGAGATCATTCCGGTGCGCCAGGGGCAATGCATCGTCATTCCGCCTGGTGTAAGGCACCGCGCACTTGGTCGCATGAAGGTGCTGATCATCGTGCTGCCGGAGTTTAATCCCGAGGACGAATGGTTCGACTAGTGGTCGCGACGCAGGAAGACATTCATCCGATGCTTTCTTCACTGGAATGCCGCTCATCCGCAAGTGATGAGGCATACTGCGCCCGGTCTGCTATCTTAACTGAGTGTCCTCTGGTTCGCCTGCGATGCGGAATGGCGGGGCATCATCGAGTTCCGTGGTCACCTGGATGACATCCGGAGCGGGCTCCGTGCCGGGCTCCCTGACGATTCCAGCCTGGACAAGCGAAACATAGGAAAGCAGCAGCAACATCCCCAGGGCAACACCGTTTGGAATCGCTTCGTCGCCGAAGAATTTCATTGCTGTTCCGGCTGACTTCTTGAGTCGAACCCGTGAGCCATCCCACTGGACGCTATACATTTCATCCAGCACAAGGTGTGACAAGAAGCCAATTCCGACGCCAATCCCCATCAGAAGTCGGACACGTACGTCATCGCTGTGATATGCCACAAACGTGAGTTCCGCGGCGATAATCAGGGCCGGTATGCTGTGAAACATCCCTCGATGCACCGTCAGTTTGCCAAGCAGAAAGGCGCCTCCATACTTGGCGAACGCGTAGGACAACAGGGCGAACAGCATGCATCGATCGTCGCTGACGCCGAGAGCGTGAACATTCTGAAGAAGGAGCAGCGGTGCCAGCGCAGCGGTCACACCGGTGAGTTCCTTAACCGGCCGGCCACTTTCTGAGTCCAAATCGGGCAACATCCCGGCGATCCACGTCAGCGCAGCAGCAATCGTCGCCTGCACTGCCGTGTAGCCAAAAAGGAAAACAGCGGCCAGGGAATACGCAATCCCCAGAAGACCACTGACTGTGACATGTTCCCGGTATCCTGCCATACCTCCACAATATCGGCACAACCCGATTTGTCAGCGACTCTTTCGAGTGTTTCGCTGACTGGGAAGCGGGATGGGAACCAATCGGGACCATGACGCAGTGAAATTCCGGCAGAATCTGCCGGCAGGTTTAATCACCGTTGATGAAAACAGAAAATGACGTCTGTCCGGGACAGATGTGACCAATCCAATATCCACTGGGTGGACGGCGTCCGGGAAGTAGCCGTGTGGCAATCAGGTGGAAACCAATGGTCCTGGATGGAGCCAGCCGAGAAGCGTTGCGAAATTGAAATCGGAAGCCAGTGGACGTCCAAACGTTGGGGAACGGATGCGTCTGGTACGATTTGCGGGGAGGTCCTGGAGTAAAGGCCCCCTGGTTTGCGTTAGCTGGTTTGCGTTAAAAAGCTGGAATTTATCTCTTTAAACTGCTTCGGTTTTGGCGGTAACGATGATCGAAAGTTGCGAAATTGCCGCACAGAGATTCTGGAACACTCGGATTTGTCGCGAATTCTGCTTCAATTCTCCTGTCGGAATAGCGTCGCTACAGACTTCGATTCAATGCGGCGTACTGGTTGTTCGGCTTTATTTGGTAGATCAATTGAACTGGATGCATTCCTATGTCGGTTAGTTCCGTGCCCTCATCGACACCTCTCAGCGCTGTACCGGATGTTCGTGGTCGGTTCGGTGAATTTGGTCGTCGTTTCGTTCCCGAAACGCTGATGTACGCGCTGGATGAATTGACCGCGGCATACGAGGCAGCTCGCAATGATCCGGAGTTTCAGCATCAGCTGAACGATCTTCTCCAGAACTATGTGGGCCGCCCCAATCCTCTGTATTTCGCCGAACGGCTCACCGAAAAATGCGGCGGTGCGAAGATTTACTTTAAACGCGAAGACCTGAATCTGACGGGTGCACACAAGATCAACAACACGATCGGGCAGGTGCTGCTGACCAAACGCATGGGAAAAACGCGAGTCATTGCGGAAACTGGCGCCGGACAGCACGGCGTTGCGACTGCGACCGCGTGTGCCCGATTTGGTCTTCCCTGCGTTGTTTACATGGGGGAAGAGGATGTCCGTCGTCAGAAGCTGAATGTTTTTAACATGAGGACGATGGGGGCCGAGGTTCGGCCGGTGACGACCGGTTCACGAACTTTACGCGACGCAATCAATGAAGCCATGCGTGACTGGATGGCTTCAGTTCGTGACACTCATTACATCATTGGAAGTGTGGTGGGACCGCACCCGTTTCCGATGATGGTGCGGGATTTTCAGGCTGTCATTGGTCGGGAAGCCCGCGAACAGTGCCTTCAGAAGACAGGACGATTGCCGGACGAAGTGATCGCGTGCGTGGGTGGTGGTTCGAATTCCGCCGGGATGTTTTACCCATTTGTTGACGATGACAGTGTCGCGCTAACCGGGGTTGAGGCTGGCGGCCGCGGCCCGAATCCGGGTGATCACGCCAGTACGCTCAGCCACGGAAAACCTGGCATTCTGCATGGCAGCTACAGCTATGTGCTGCAGAATGACGACGGTCAGACATCCGACGTTCATTCGATCTCTGCCGGACTCGACTACCCCGGTGTCGGACCGGAGCACAGTTACTGGAAGGATACGGGACGAGTGAATTACGTCGATATTCGGGACGATGAAGCGTTGGCTGCCTTCACAACGATGGCGCGATCCGAGGGTATCCTTCCGGCAATCGAAACATCGCACGCGATTGCCTACGCGATGAAAGCAGCCGCCAACCGCAGCAAAGACGACATCATCGTGGTGTGTCTGAGTGGCCGTGGTGACAAAGACGTCAACGAAGTGGCCCGCCTGACAGGGCAGGAAATGTAGCCTCGGTGCTCGACAAGCATCAGCCACCCCAACGTTCTGCGCCGCCCGTGGTGACGACGCAATGTGCCCCGAAATTGATATCAGCAGGTTAAGGTTCGAATGCAACTCTCCGAAATGTTTGCGAACGATGAGTTTGTGGTCTCGATTGAGATCTTTCCTCCGAAGACGTCTGATGGTGACGTCGCTCTTAAGCGACATCTTCAGACTTTAATGGCTTATCACCCCGCATTCGTTTCCTGCACATATGGAGCAGGTGGTTCAACGCGAGATCGAACTGTCTACTGGTGCCAGCATATACAGAACGAACTGAAAAGCACGGCGATGGCCCACTTCACGTGCGTCGGCTCCACGCGTGAGGAACTGCTTTCCTGGCTGGAAGAAGCGAAGTCAGCAGGTGTTCATAATATTATGGCTTTGCGAGGGGATCCTCCTGAAGGTCAAAAGAACTTCAAGCCAGCGGATGGCGGGCTGGCAAATGCGAATGAGCTGGTCGAACTGATTCGTTCCGCTCATCCGGAATTCGGCATTGGAGTCGCCGGATACCCCGAAAAGCATATTGAAGCTCCATCAATGGAAACAGACCTGCTGAATCTGAAACGCAAAGTTGATGCCGGCGCCGACGCAATTTTCACGCAGCTGTTCTTTGTCAATGACAGCTTTTACCGGTTTCGCGACGCCTGCGGCCAGTTGGGCATGACTCTACCAATCGTCCCGGGAATCATGCCGATCACTGACTTTGCAAGGATCAAACGCATTACGTCGATGTGTGGCACGATTTTCCCCGATGATCTCGCGCAGCGTCTGGAAGCCGTCAAAGACGATAGCGCAGCTCAGTTTGAGATTGGAGTCGAACACGCCGTGAAGCAGTGTGAACAACTTCGGGCGGAGGGTGTTCCCGGAATTCACTTCTACGCGCTCAATAAGTCTGACGCCTGCCAGAAGATTCTGAACGCGTTAAAAGGCTGATGGTCACGCAATACAAGGCTGTAGTTTGGCTGGAGTGGATTCGACATGGATCGATCAGAAGTACAAAAAGTGGCATCGCTTGCCAGGCTGAAACTGTCCGATCAGGAAGCTGAAGAATTCGGCAAACAATTGACGGCAGTTCTGGATTACGTTCGATTGCTGGATGAAGTTGATATCGAAGGTGTCGCCCCGATGCCTCATGCCGTTGAGTTACAGAATGTCTATCGCGACGACGTTCAGAAACCTTCGCTGCCCCGTGAACTCGCCCTTTCGAATTCGCCGCAGACAGACGGTCAATTCTTCATGGTTCCGCGCATCCTTGAAGAAAAGAAATAGATATCGATGACCAATAACTCTCGAAGCACATTGCAGCTGATTGATGCTCTTCAGTCGGGACAGCTAACCTCTCGTCAGTTGACGGAGCAGTGTCTTGAACAGATTGAGCGGCAGAATCCTACTCTGAATGCATTTCTTTCTGTACAGGCAGCCGAAGCGCTGCAGCAAGCGGATGAAATCGATCAGCGAAGGATGGCGGGCCAGCCTGTCGGGTCGTTGCAGGGGCTTCCCATTGCCCTGAAGGACAACATTTGTACGAAAGGCAGACCAACGACCTGCGGTAGCCGAATGCTGCAGAACTTTGTCCCGCCCTATGATGCGAACGTCACCGAACGGATTTTCGCGGCCGACGGCGTGATCGTCGGTAAGCTGAATATGGACGAGTTTGCGATGGGGTCAACCACCGAGACATCGTACGCCGGTTCAGCCAGGAATCCGTGGAAAACAAATCATACGGCTGGTGGTTCGAGCGGCGGTTCTGCTGTCGCCGTTGCCGCGGGAATGGTTCCACTGGCTCTGGGTTCGGACACGGGCGGATCGATTCGCCAGCCCGCCGGGTTCTGTGGTGTTGTCGGCATGAAGCCGACTTACGGCAGGGTGTCAAGATATGGGTTGGTGGCCTACGCCAGTTCACTGGATCAGATTGGCCCGCTCGCGAGAGATGCCTACGGCGCCGCGATTCTGTACGACGTAATTGCCAGGCACGATCCGCGGGATGCCACCTCCCTGAATGATTCCGAGTTTCCAGCAAACACGGCCGTTCAGCATATCGAAGATTGTCGCCGGAAATCAGGCCTTCTCACGGGGTTAAGAATCGGTGTGGTCGATGAGCATTTTGGCGATGGACTGTCGGCCGAGGTTCGAGATCGTGTGCAGTCCGCCATCGAGTCGCTAAAGCAGTCAGGGGCGACTGTTCACAACGTCAGCCTGCCCCATTCGAAGTATTCGATTGCAGCCTACTACCTGATTGCGTGCAGTGAGGCATCAAGTAATCTGGCTCGGTATGACGGAATTCATTACGGACACCGGGCTGAAAAGTCAGCCGACATGATCGACCTGTATTGCCAGAGTCGCGGGGAATCCTTTGGAGCCGAAGTCAAACGGCGAATCATGCTGGGGACATTCGCTCTGTCCGCGGGTTATTACGACGCTTACTATTTGAAAGCGCTGAAGGTCCGCCGACGCATCAGTGAAGACTTCATGCGGGCTTTCGCCGAAGTCGATGTCATTGCATCGCCAGTGGCTCCGACTGCAGCCTTCGAATTGGGCACGAATCACGACGATCCACTGGCAATGTATCTGAGCGACATCTACACCATCAGCGCGAATCTTGCCGGAATTCCGGGGATTTCTATCCCCTGTGGCCTGACATCACAAAGGCTGCCCGTTGGCCTTCAGTTGATGACAGCCACACGTCGAGATCCATTGCTGTTTCAGGTGGCCGATCAGTTTCAACAACTGACAGATTGGCATCGCGCGACCCCCGGTCCTTAGAAATTCCAGAAGACGAATCGCGCCGATCGTTGATAACGCGTGGCATCCGCCTAGGATGTCGGAGCAGAAGGTTCTGCCCGTCTTTTATCGAACAGTCATTGACGTCTGTCCGGTTGCGACACTGGATAATGGCCCATTTCAAGAGTAAAGCATCGCATTCCATGGCCAGAAGTGAACAGGTTCGAAGCGTCGTCTCACAAATCATCGATCCTCTGCTTGAGCGATCGCTGGCAGAGTTGCGTTTCATCGGTGATGTTGCTGCGACACCCGAGAAAGTCTCAGTAGCGATCACCCTGCCGACGCCTGCGTATCCTGCGGCAGAGCAACTGAAGACGCTGGTCTCCCAGTCTGTCACACCCCTGCTCGACGAAGGTCAGTCACTCGAAGTTTCCGTATCGTCTTCGGTTCGTGGCAAAGATGCTGGCGGCCGCGTCGGATTGAAGATCCACAACATTATTGCGGTCGGCAGCGGTAAGGGTGGAGTTGGCAAGAGTACTGTTGCGGCGGCTCTGGCCTGCGGACTTCATGCCATGGGCTGCCGCGTGGGCCTGATGGACGCCGATGTCTACGGTCCGAGTATTCCACATATGCTTGGAGCTTCCGGTCGCCCAGCCGCTACGGAATTAATGGACGAGCACGGCAACAAGGCGGTTCGGATGGAGCCAATTGACGTGAATGGGCTCAAGCTGATGTCGATGGGTTTCTTCATCGAACAGGGCCAGTCCGTGGTCTGGCGTGGTCCAATGCTTCACAAAGCGTTGACGCAGTTCCTGAAAGATACCCTCTGGGGAGAACTGGACTATCTGATTATCGATCTGCCTCCCGGCACCGGAGACGTCTCGCTGACATTGTCTCAACAGGTTGGTCTTGCCGGCGCGGTGATCGTCTGCACGCCGCAGCAGGTCGCTCTTCTGGACGCCATCAAAGCTGTGGACATGTATCAAAAAGTCAATGTCCCTGTATTGGGGTTCGTTGAGAATATGTCGGGCGAAGTGTTTGGCCGGGGTGGGGCGAAGAAGGTTGCTGATGAGCTGAAAGTCCCGTTCCTTGGTGAAGTCCCGATGAACGGATGCATTCGTGAATACTGCGACCGTGGCGCAATGATGCAGCTTTTGACAGAAGAAAATCCTTCTCGCCAGGACCTGCTTCAGGTTTGTCAGAACGTTGCCATGCAGGTCGTCAAAGAGCTGGTT
>JAGQQE010000326.1 GCA_020426345.1 Planctomycetaceae bacterium | reverse complement strand
GTCAGTGAGAAACAGGACGACGAAGCTTGTCTGCGGTTTCTGATGGCACAGCTGCGACGGATGTTTTCGCTGCAGCTTGTTGCAGTAACTAGTGGGCCCCGAGGTGCCACGCTTTTGTCTGCCGATGAAATGTCCGAGCACCCGGGCGAAGCCGTCGCAGTTGCGGACACCGTCGGAGCGGGCGATGCATTCACAGCCGCAATGACGCTGGGTCTGTTACGGGGAGACCCCATTGAGAAGATTAATGCTCGTTCTGTTGCCGTAGCCGGTTTTGCCTGTACGCAGCATGGCGGAACAATGTCGTTTCCAGAAGACCTGCGAATTCGTTTTGATGAAGGTCGATCATGAGAGCCCTGATACTACGCCTGTCGCAACTTGTGATGTCGCTACTGACCGCAGGAATCAGCACTGCTTTCGCAGCTGACGACGTATTGATAGAGGATTTCGAATCGGGGACTTATGAGCACTGGAAAGTAACGGGCACAGCATTCGGCGATGCCCCGGCCGCGGGCACGCTCCCGAATCAGATGACGGTATCCGGCTTCCGAGGTGCCCGTCTGGTCAATACGTATGCTGGTGGAGACTATTCCGTTGGAACCGCAACAAGCAAAACGTTCACTATTGAACGAAGCCACATCGCGTTTTTGATTGGTGGCGGTCCCCACGCAAACGAAGTGGGTATCGAACTTCTGATCGGCGATGAATCCGTTCGTTCCTCCACCGGGTCCGAATCAGAAGAGCTCGAATGGAAGTCATGGAACGTCAGTGATCTGACTGGTCAACAGGCTCGCATTCGCATCTTTGACCGCGCAACCGGTGGCTGGGGACACATCAACGTCGATCAGATTGTTCAGACTGATACTGTGCCAGGGCGGTTTGATCTCGAACACCAGCTCGCCGCGTACCGAACATCCGCGGACTACATGAATGAACCTCTGCGCCCCCAGTTTCACTTTTCTCCTGAGATCAACTGGATGAACGATCCGAACGGATTGGTCTGGCACGATGGCGAATATCATCTGTTCTACCAGTATAATCCCGCGGGAAACTCATGGGGCCACATGAGCTGGGGGCACGCCGTTAGTTCTGACCTGATGCGCTGGAAACATCTGCCGCTGGCCATTCCGGAGACCGACGGCATCATGGCCTTTAGTGGTTGCTGCGTCGTCGATCACAGGAACTCATCTGGATTTGGTGAAGGCGATCGGCCCCCAATGGTTGCCATCTACACGGGGCACGGCTACGGCAAACAGACGCAGTGCCTCGCGTACAGTAATGACAATGGACGGTCATGGACCATCTACCAGGGTAATCCCGTTCTTGATTTGAACAAGGCAGACTTTCGCGATCCCAAAGTCTTCTGGCACGCGCCGACCGAACGGTGGGTCATGGTGGTGTCGCTTGCCAACGAAAAGATCCTGGTGTTCTACACGTCGAATGATCTGAAGAACTGGACAGAATCGAGCCGATTCGGCCCCGCTGGCGTCACCAGCAAGCCAAACTGGGAATGTCCGGACCTGTTCGAATTGCCGATTGAAGGCACTGACGGAGAAACGCTCTGGGTGCTGGAAGCCGACATGGGAAGCGGGTCAATCGCAGGCGGCAGTGGCGGCGAATACTTCGTGGGACGATTCGATGGTTCCAGCTTCACGGCATTACAGCAGTCACGCTGGGTCGATTTTGGACGGGATTTTTACGCACCCGTGAGCTGGTCCAACATTCCTGAATCTGATGGCCGCCGAATCTGGCTCGGCTGGTTCAACAACTGGGAAACTTGTCTGGTGCCTACTTCTCCCTGGCGCAGTTGTATGTCGATTCCTCGCGAACTAAGCATTAGGAATGTCGGTCTGCCGGAATTTCCCGAGTATGTGCTGGTCCAGCGTCCGGTGCAGGAGCTGGATTCACTTACAACGTCAATTCCGATCAGGCCGGTGACTGCCACCTGGCCACCCGTTGAATTGACCAGCAGCGGTCAGCTGGACGATATGAGATTCCGCATTCAGGCCGAACTGTTGCCCGGTAAGGCGAGGTCCTGCGGACTGCGAATTCGAACCGGCAATGATGAGTTCACAGAAATCGGATATGACACAAAGGATCAGGCGGTGTACGTTGACCGCAGGAAGTCCGGCAACGTCGATTTCCATCCGGCTTTCGCGGGGCGGCATCACGCTCCCGCGCGTCTTCTGAAGGATTCTGTATTGATCGATGTCGTTGTTGATCGTTCCACAATTGAAGTCTTTATTAACGACGGTGAAGCGGTCATTAGTGATAGAATTTTTCCGGCATCACTTCAGCCAGTGCTTGAGGTTTTTGCCGGTGATCCATCGGCCAGCGTTCGATGTTCGTCCCTTCAGGTGATCAATTCCGTCTGGAAAAACTGATGTTCGGATCGTCAGCCCCATACTTCCGTTTCCGTTGGATCAGGAAGTGCCGATTTCGGCAGCCGCAAGTTGCCTGCTACTGTCTGGTGCTGTCCCTGTTTTTTGCCAGCCAGCCCGGATGCATCGAGTTCGCCGATCACTCCAGCGAACCCCGGAACCAGTCTGGCCCGCTGGAAGCAGCAGCCACAGTCGGAATGGTGGCAGACCTCGTTCGCATTGTGGGCGGCGATCAGGTCAGGGTCACACAAATGATGGGAGATGGGGTCGATCCGCATCTTTACCGTGCAACACGCGATGATGTTCGAACAATCATGCTGTCGGATGTTGTCTTTTATTCAGGTTACATGCTTGAAGGGCGTCTGACGGATACACTTCGAAAGACGACCGATTCAACTCCTTCGATCGCAATCACTTCTGCCCTGGCGCCCGATCGCGTGATTCACCCGCCGGATTCCGAAGGTCACGCCGATCCGCATATCTGGATGGATGTCAGCCTCTGGTCGACCTGCGTCGAAACCATCGTTAAAACGCTTTCAGACTTTCGACCGAGTTCGAGGTTGCAGTTCGAGCAAAGAGGAGAAGAACTTCAGGAAGAACTGCTTCACCTGCACGAATACGGCAAATCGGTCCTCGGTTCGGTCCCCGAACAACAGCGCGTCCTGATCACTTCGCACGATGCCTTTCGATACTTCGGGCGAGCTTACGGGCTGGAGGTTGTGGGGGTTCAGGGTTTGTCAACAGAGTCAGAGGCTGGATTACAGCGTATCAACGAACTGGTCGACATGCTGGTTGATCGGAAGGTCGCCGCTGTGTTCGTTGAAAGCAGCGTTCCCAGAAAGAACATCACTGCTTTGATTGATGGTGCGGCTTCCCGAGGACAGCGGGTCGAAATCGGCGGTGAATTGTTTTCAGATGCCATGGGGCCAACTGGTTCGTGGGAAGGGACATACACTGGTATGATGGACCACAACTTTACTTCCATCGCCCGAGCACTCGGTGGGACCGTTCCATCCGCGGGCTTCAAGGGCTCGCTTCCAAACCATTGACCGCCGACTGTCCGTCTGATGAACCTCACCGACAGCACTCCACTTTCCGTTTATGACCTGACCGTTGCGTATCATCGCAAACCCGTCATCTGGGACGTTGGTTTCGATATCCCTCCGGGGGCACTGGTGGGAGTTGTTGGACCGAATGGTGCCGGCAAAAGCACCCTGTTGAAGGCTGTCCTGGATCTGATCCCTCGCGCATCCGGACGTGTCAGGGTCTTCGGTCAGACTTATCACCAGAATCGACACCGTGTCGGCTATGTCCCACAGCGCGAAAGCGTGGACTGGGATTTTCCGATTAGTGCCCTTGATGTCGTGACAATGGGCCTTTACCGCCAGATTGGATGGTGTCGACCGGTCCGCAGGCGTCACCGTCAGAACGCATTAGAGGCGTTGAATCGAGTCGGGATTGCTGACCTGGCAGGGCGACAAATCAGCCAGTTGTCGGGAGGACAGCAGCAACGCACATTCCTGGCCCGTGCTCTGGTCCAGAATGCAGATCTTTATCTGATGGATGAACCGTTTGCAGCTGTCGACGCAGCTACCGAGAAAACCATCGTCGAAATCCTGCGAGAGATGAAGCAAAACGGAAAAACGTCACTGGTGATCCATCACGATTTGCATACGGTCCCTGAGTACTTCGACTACGTCATTCTGCTCAATATGCGAGTCGTAGCTCACGGTCCGGTCGACGATGTCTTCACCAGAGAAAACCTGGAAAAGACTTACGGTGGACGTTTAACGCTGCTTGAAGAAGCCACTGAAGCGATGCGTCGCCGAGAACGCTCGATGTAAGCTGACTCGTGCATGCCCAATTGTGCCTGCTTATCAGCAACTCGACCCATTCAGGTTCATAAATCGTGTCCGGAGATCAACCATTACCATTCAATCACTCTGATCGATTCCGGCAGCGATTGAAGATTCTGAAGCGATGTTACACCAAGAAACGTTGGATACAGCATTCTTTGCTTCTTTTCATCTGCGTGGTGACATCCACGATTGTTTTGTGGCCAACTCTGAAACCAGAGTCTCTGACAACAACAGTTCCCACCGGTTCAACGCAATGCAGTACCGTCCCCGTATTTAATACGTGGTCGATGTGGTGGAATGCTGATCGGGCCGTTTCCGGTTTCGCCAACTATTGGCACGCGCCTGTTTTCTTTCCTGAGCGGGGGACCTTTGCATTTTCAGAACCACAGCCTGCGACTCTGGTTGTGGCTCCGCTGTTCTGGATCGGGGTGCCACCGGTCGTTTCCTACAAAGTCTACATGTTGTTATCACTGACGCTGAATGGCCTCTTCGCGGCGAAGTTGCTGCGAAACAGACTCTCGCTGCCTCCATTCTTGTCTGCCACCGCATCGATCGCTGTGATACTGCTGCCGATTGTCCACCAGCAGATTGACGTCATTCAGTTGATGCCAGTCTGGGCCATTCTCTGGACGTGGGAATCATTCGACCGGCTCTGCGAACGACCTGGCCTGCGGCGCGCTGTCGTTGCCGGTCTCGCCTTCGGAACGACCTTCTGGCTGAGTATTCATCACGCGATGTTCCTTGGAATCGTGCTCTGCGGCCCGGTTCTTCTCCTGGTCAGAAAACCGCAAGACTGGCACCTTTGGACCGCAGCAGCGGTGGCCATTCTGACCGCTGCAACGATGGTACTGCCCCTGGTGCTGCCGATCCGAAAGTATCTGAGTCAGCATGAATTCGAAAGGCAGGAAAAGACCGTCGCGGCACTGTCAGCAGTAGCCGCCGACTACCTGCATCCTCAATCCAACAGCATCACATCGACTTTCAGGCCCGTCGCTACCCGTCGGCAACTTTCCGTCGGGTGGTTGCGCTGGGGGCTGGGACTATTGGGGATTTTCCTGGGAGTCTGTCGCCCGCGCACGCAAAGGATGACTTTGTTCCTGTGCGCAACAGCAGTTCTTTCATTTTTTCTGTCACTCGGCACTAACCTGCAGGTCAGTGATTTCAATATCTGGAAGTCACTTGTGGAAATTGTTCCCGGGCTTGGCTGGGTACGAAACGTTTTTCGGTTTGCCTATTTTGTCCAGCTGGTTCTGGTGGTGTTTTCCTTCGTAGCAATCCATCGCTTGTCGTTGCAAATTCGTATTCACATACGCCGACTCAACGCACAGCCGAATCGGACAGCAGGGTATCTTTGGTGTGTTGCCGTAGCGGCCGTGTGTTTGATTGCTGTGATCGAACAACCGCCTACCCCCTTCCTTCTGGTCGCGGTTCCGGATCTGGATTCGGCAAGTGACTGGACCGATTATGTGCAGTCTCATCTGAAACCCGGAAACAGCATTCTATGCCTGCCATTTCCACCGGGACAAACTGTTCGGGATCTGGAGATCACAGCGCACTGGATGTACTACCAGATTCGACATGGCCGACCAATGCTAAACGGCTATTCGGGCTTCTTCCCGGCGAGATGGTTTCAGTTGCAACACGCCGTCAACACTTTCCCAACGCCGTCATTCCCTGAGTTCGGGCGACCATCACTCAATACAATACTCCGGGGAGCCAACGTGCAGCTGATCGTTGTTTCCCGCAAGGATTACGACGCTGCCTCGTTAGTGCAACGGCTGTCGGTTGATTCAGAATGTCGACTTATTTTTTCGTCCGCCGATGGGAAGGACATCTACCAAATCACATGGCATCCAATCACTGCCCGGCAGATTCCCTGAGCTCTCGAATAACAGCAGTCATGTCGATGACAAATTGCTCATCCCCGGCCAGCTCTGGAAACTGGCTCAACCGAAGGTGCCGTTCAAGCCACGCCGTCTCATTCCGTTGTTCATATCGCAGCAACGAAGCGACCAGTGCCGACGCCAGGGCCTGCTGTTCCGGATTGCGTTCGAAGAGGCGGTCTTCAACAGCCGCTCGAACATCACGAAGCGGAAGTTTTGCCGCGGCATTGTCGGCTTCCTGCACAACGACAGATTCGTTTTTTGCCGAGCGGGTCGACAATTGTTTCATGACGATCATCCATCGGTCGCTCGCTGCGTCTGACGCAGGCAATCCACTCTGGTCAAGCATTCGGAGCAGATCGATCTGGTCCGTTAACCGCCGCAAATTTGAGGACGGATTGCTTCCCAGTGATTCGCTGTAAACGGTGCCGCTGATGGTTTTCCTGAATTGAACCCAGCCTGGCTGACCTCTCTGAACATTTGTCAGAGCCCGTGCAACGACATCATTCCGCACCGTGGAGTAGCTGTTCCGATTTCGATTGGAGATCTTCTGATCAGCCAGGAAACGTGCCTGAATCGCACGTGGCGTCCCGATTTCGCCGACGGCGCGTACAAAGACAACGATATCGCCGGTCTCGGCGACGAACTTCTTTGTCGGGAGAGACACGGACCACGTTGGGAAACTCTCACGTACTTCCAGCGTTCCTAACGGTTGATATTCGTTGTCGCGTGATCGAAAAACCGTGACAACATCACCTTCCCTGAGTGAATGTGCGTCGCCCAGGTCAAAAATTGCCCGAGATTCCAGCACCTGCTCGACAGATCCAATAAAGTACACCAT
>JAGQQE010000325.1 GCA_020426345.1 Planctomycetaceae bacterium | reverse complement strand
TGGAAGGGCGCAGCAGCAGCCCGGACCTGCGGGAACATCACCTGAAGAAGCGGCGTGATTCGGCGGCCGTTGAATTGTTGCTAATCCGGCGACGACATGTTCGGATGACACAACGAATGGCGCCCGCAGCTACGCGAGCAGGCGCCATTGACGGGCCATTGTCGAGCACCGCGGTGGAGACTCGAAGTCCCCCGGCCAATCAAACGCTCGGGAGAGTTCGCGAAGTTTCCGGAATACGAGTTCTTCCGAAGGCTTCCGAGCCAGCAGTGGCCGGCTTGAAGCGGTCACATGTCGATCTTTGCAGCGCGTTCCTGAATCTGTTCCAGGCTGAAGAAGGCGCCGGTACCGGCGCCCGGGCAGGTTTCGCAGACTTCATTCCACGACTCGCGGCTTGCCAGGTGTGAATTCCAGAAGGGCCAGGTTCGACATTGAACAGGTCGAGCCATGTAGACTTTGCAGTTGCGTTTCTGGGGGTCAAAAAACGTGCAGTCCCCGTTAGCAAATTCGGTCAGCGACATTCTGCCACGCACAAGACGCGTGTGAAACAGTCGAATTTCGCCAATCGGCTTGTCGAGAAATTCGGCAATATCCCTGAGTTCTTCGTCGGTCACCCAGACGACTCCGGGAGCCCCCGTACAGCAGTCTCCGCATTGACTGCAGGTGAAATTGAGCCCATCGGCAAACCAGGGACCATCGCCAGCAGGAGTTTCATTGGCGGAATTGGCGTTTTCGACCGTTTCGGCGGTTGCGGGGGGAAGTTGTTCGCGGTCTGGTGACTTGCCGGAGGCTTCGTTGGTCATGAAAGAATGCAGTCGAACGGATGAAGGCGTAATGGATTGGAAGTTCACTGTCGTCCGGGATGCCCCACCATGGTGAGGCGATCGCCGCGGGAATCGGTCCTGTCGCCAGATCCGCCTTCCCCTGATATCAGACAAACGAACGCCGGGGCAAGAGGACGGCAACTGGCGGTACCATAACGTTACCGAACGCTGTTGAAAGCAGCAAACACCCCATTGCGTCCGAAATCATCATGGTCCGAATTCATCTTGGTCCGAAATCAATATTGTGTCCGAAATCATCCTGCCTGAAAGGCTTTCTCGAACGTGCACCCAACACCCGCGTCACGTCTACCGGTTTCGAGCAGCGTTCCGTTCGAGCGCATTCATCCACTAAATCAGATGTCGCCCAACCCCGAGGGTGGCTTCGTGCTTTACTGGATGACATCCAATCGTCGGCTCAACGATAATTTTGCCCTGGACCGGGCGCTGGACTGGTGCCGCGAGCTGAACAAGCCCCTGCTGATTCTGGAAGCAGTGACCTGTGACTATCGCTGGGCCAGCGTTCGGATGCACCAGTTCATTCTCGAAGGAATGCGAGATAACGCGATTCAGGCAGCGGCGGCTGGAATCACATTTTTTCCATATGTAGAGCCATCATCGGGCCACGGCAGTGGATTGATGATGGAACTGGCAAAACACGCATGTGTGATCATCGGAGACGACTTTCCCTGCTTCTTCATTCCAAAAATGCAAAAGGCCGTTGCCAAACGGGTTGCCTTGTTGATGGAAATTGTTGATTCGAACGGGCTGCTACCGATGCGAATCGCCGACCAGGTGTTCCCAACGGCCTATGCCTTTCGACGGTACCTGCAGAAAACGCTGTCTCCGCATCTGGCGGCGGCCCCTGCAGTCGCCCCCCTGAAGAAGCTGACCATTCCGGTGCTGAGCGAACTGCCGCCGGAGATTCAGGACCGCTGGCCAGCCACAGACCTCGAGTCGCTGCGGCGTCCGCAGGATCTGCTGGCGGCGCTTCCGATAGATCAATCGGTGGGCACGGGAATTCAGGAAGGCGGGCCGGTGGCCGGTGGGCGTCGATTAAAACACTTTGTCGAACGGCAATTGAAGGATTACGGCGAACATCGCAATCATCCGGACATGAATGCCGCCAGTGGATTGTCGGCGTGGCTGCACTTCGGGCATTTGTCGGCCCACCGGATCTTTGCAGCGGTCGCATCTGTGGAAGGCTGGACCCCGGCGAATCTTGGTGACGTCAAATCCACCAGAGGATCCCGGGCAGGCTGGTGGGGAATGTCAGAAAGCGCGGAATCGTTCATGGACGAACTGATTACCTGGCGAGAGCTGGGATACAACATGTGCTGGCAGACCGAAAACTATGATCAATACGAGTCACTTCCCGAGTGGGCTCGCAATAGTCTGGCGGAACATGCCTCCGATCCCCGCCAGTATCTCTATTCGCTGGATGACCTGCGTCAGGCAAGAACCCATGACGCCGTCTGGAATGCCGCACAAAACCAGCTGCTGACTGAAGGTCGAATGCAGAATTACCTTCGCATGCTTTGGGGGAAAAAAATTCTGGAGTGGACGGAATCTCCGCAGCAGGCCGCAGAATTCATGATTGAACTGAACAATCGGTACGCGGTCGATGGACGTAACCCCAATTCCTATTCCGGGATATTCTGGGTCCTGGGCCGCTACGATCGGGCATGGGGCCCGGAACGCCCGATTTACGGCAAAATCCGGTACATGACGTCCGACAGCACGGTCCGGAAACTAAAGATGGCCGGATACATGGAAAAATACTCACCCACTGATTCGTGAGTTGGGGAATGTGGAAGCCATCGCACCGGGTCATTTTTAATCGAGCCGATCCGACACTATCATCAGTCTTCCAATCGACGCCTTTCTTTCGCGCCGGCCAGAGTAACTCCTGAACAATTGACGAATGATCATTTGCCTGCCGGGCAGATGGTGGTCGGTTGCAGGGCATTCGCCGTCGCTGAAACGACCGAATACGAAATCTAACCGACTGATTATTTCGGCATGGAAGAACTTTACCACGAATGCGGCATTGCTGCCGTTTATCATCTGAAGTCCGATGCGGTGAGTCCGCTGGTGCCGGGTGGAAGGATCAATCGCGCGTCGCGACTGATCCTCGGTATGCTTCTCGATATGCAAACCAGGGGGCAGCTGGCCGGCGGTTTTACTACCTACAGCCCCGGTCGGCCTCAGTTAATCGACACGCACAAGGATGTTGGTGGAGTGTCCGAAGTATTTCGGATGAACCGCAGCGAACTCTACAACGAACTGATGGACGAGTACGCAGGGCATGCGGCGATTGGCCACGTTCGATATGCGACGTGTGGCAAGGACGATCGCAGTTACGCACAGCCGTTTGAACGGCATCACATCGCACGGAGCAAATGGTTCAGCTTTGCATTCAATGGCCAGCTGGCCAACTACCTGGAATTGAAGGAAGAGATTCTTGATTCGACAGACTTTCATCTGGCACGCGAAACCGATACGGAAGTCCTGAATCATCTGATTTCGCATGAACTGTCGCTGGATGCAGAAATTCAGCCGATCGAGTTGCTGAAGAAAATTTCCGCCCGTGTTGACGGTTCCTGGAACATCGTCTACCTGAACGCGCGCGGACAGATGTTCGTTTCTCGTGATCCGCTGGGAATTCGCCCACTTTGTTACGCGATCGAAGGTTCGTTGTTTGCCGCGGCCAGCGAAAGCGTCGCACTGACACACCTCGGATTCGCTGATGAAAACGTCAAGAATGTGCCTCCCGGCTATGCAGTGATTGTCGACGAGAATGGCATTCGGCTGGAACAATTTGCCGAAAGCCCTCGTCGCGCGCACTGTTTCTTCGAGTGGATCTATTTTGCGAATGCGGGATCAACTTTCGACAACGCGGGCGTGTATCTGTCGCGAAAGCGCTTGGGTGAAGAACTGGCAAATAACGAATCGCTGGACATTCAGGACGATGTGATTGTTGTACCCGTTCCGGATACAGCGAAAGCCGCTGCGGACGCGATGGCATTCGAGCTGAAGGTACCATCCCTGGAAGGTTTAATCCGCAACCGCTACATCGGCCGAACTTTCATCGAAGGAAACAACCGCGCTGACAAAGTGCGAATGAAGTACACGCCACTTCCGGAAGTTCTGGAAGGCAAACGCGTGCTGCTGGTAGATGATTCGATTGTCCGGGCCACGACACTGAAAGAGCTGGTAGAGCTGCTGCGGGTCCGCGGCAGGGCGAAGGAAATTCACGTCCGAATCGCGTGTCCTCCGATTATCGCTCCGTGTTTTTATGGCATCGACATGTCCACCATCGGAGAGCTCCATGCTCCGAAGTTCATGGCGGGCACCGTGATTACCCGGGAAGAAGAACAGGCGATTGCCGACGATATCGGAGCGGATTCTCTGCACTACCTGCCCGTCGACGCGCTGGCACGCTGCGTCGGACTACCTGCCGAATCGTTATGTCAGGCCTGCGTGAACACGCAGTACCCGACCGAGGCTGGGCGAACCATGTATCAGAAGGCTCTTGGAGACAATCAGGCCATCAAAGATGCCAGCAAGGATGTGTGCGTTACGAGTGCCTGTGAAGTGCGTCGTACCTGGGAAAGCGGTCAGTAATCCTCCGGTGTTCAGCAATGCATCGGTCGAGGTCTTCATTCAGTAGTTGTGAGCAGACGCAGGGATCCCATGGCACGGAAGTGGTATTTCCATCCCCATGACGAAGCTGGCATCAGGCGGCTGAGCAGTCATCTGAAAATCTCCCCGCTGCTTGCACAGGTACTGATCGCGCGTGGGTTTCAGGATCCCGATCCGGCAAAGCTGTTCCTCAATACGCGTCTGACCGATTTGCACGAGCCCGGACTGCTTCCGGGCGTCAACGAAGCAGCCGATCGAATTGTTGCAGCGATCAAGGCTGGCCGCCGCATCACGATTTATGGCGACTACGATGTCGATGGTGTCACTTCTACCAGTCTGCTTTGGCACTGCCTGAAACTCAGCGGGGCCAGCGTGGACTACTACATTCCGAGCCGACTGGATGAAGGCTACGGTCTGAATACCGCTGCTATCGAACAGCTGCACGAAGAAGATCCTGAACGATTACTGATATCGGTTGACTGCGGCATTGCCAGCGTGGCAGAAGCCGCTCGAGCACGACAACTGGGGCTCGAACTGATCATTACGGATCATCATCATATTGGCGAGACGCTGCCGGATGCCGCCGCGCTGGTGCATCCACGTCTGCCCGGAACTGAGTATCCCTTTGGCGATTTATGCGGCGTGGGTGTTGCATTTAAACTGGCATGGGCTGTCTGCCAGCGATTCGGGGATGGAACAAGAGCCAGCCCACGGATGCGGGAATTTCTGGTCTCTGCCGTTGGACTGACCGCTATCGGCACCGTTGCGGACGTCGTCCCATTGGTAGGCGAAAACCGAGTCATCGTTCGCTACGGCCTGAACAGCCTGAAAGAAAAAGCGTCGCCCGGCCTGCGTGCACTTATGCAGGTCTGCGGATTGATGGAGAAGCCTGTCCTGACGGCAGAAGATATTGGCTTCGGAATTGGTCCGCGTATCAATGCCGCCGGGCGTTTGGGGCAGGCTCGCCTGGCCGTCGAATTGCTCACGACCGACAGCACCGAACGCTGTCTGATGCTGGCGAAGTATCTGGATGAACTGAACAAGAATCGAAAGACAGTCGAGCGGCGAATTCTGAAACAGGCCAAAGAGCAGGTGGAAGCAAATCCCGAATGGCAGGCGCACAAGACGCTTGTCCTCGCACATCACGACTGGCATCCCGGTGTCATCGGAATCGTTGCCAGCCGCGTGTCTGAAGAATTCGAAAAGCCAAGTGTGCTGATTTCGTTGCGAGATGACGGGACCGGGCAGGGTTCTGCGAGATCGTACGCTGGCTTCGATCTGTATTCGGGCCTGGCCGCGTGTCAGGAATACCTGACCGGCTTTGGTGGGCACAAGGCCGCTGCCGGCGTGAAACTCAGCGCCAGTGAGGTCGATTCCTTCCGCACGGCCTTCGCCAACTACGCTGAACTCAATTTTCACCCAACCGAGAAAGATACAGAACTTCGCATCGATGCTGAGGTCTTGTTGTCGGAAGTCAATTTGCGAGCGGTGCAGGAACTAGCCCGGCTTGGACCTTTTGGTGAGAAGAATCCCCTGCCGCGTTTTGTTGCCAACAAGGTGGAACTGGCGGAACCGCCTCGCACGATCGGCGAAGGAGACCGGCATTTATCAATTAAAGTTCGACAGCATCGTACGCATATGCGGGCGGTTGCTTTCGGTAGGGGGGAATGGGCCGAGGAGCTGAAAGCGGCAAAAGGCCCGCTCAGCCTGAGTTTCGCACCAGTCATCAATTCGTTTCGAGGATTTGATCGCGTCGAACTGCACCTGATTGACTGGAAGGACGCTTCGTCCTGATTTGCTTTGAATACCTTTGAAACCTGCTGAATCCAGGTTACCCTTGCCCGGCCGCTGCGGATCGTGAATCAGGCCCCTGTCTTCACTCTGCACGAGAACCACCATGCCGCGCGCGTCTCGAATCCTTGCCGCTGATCCTGCGACCAACGCAATCGATGGTCGCGTCGTCTGGTCTCCCGTGAAGTCCCTCTGGCTGGGTTCCATGATGGTCCTGGCTTTGGTCGCGGGGCCACTGACCTTTCGATGGGATGCGGCGATAATGAGTGGACTGCTGACTGCGGCGACGCTTTGTTTCGGCCATTCTGTCGGATTGCATCGTCTGCTGATTCATCGCAGTTTTGAATGCCCGAAGTGGCTGGAATATTGCATGGTTTATGTCGGTGTGCTTGTGGGTCTTGGCGGTCCCCGGCGGATGCTTTACATGCACGACATTCGCGACTGGGCGCAACGGCAATCTGACTGTCATCCGTTTTTTATTCATCAAAGCAAAATGATAAAGGATGCAGTGTGGAATCTGCATTGCGAGTGCCAGTTAACGCACGCACCCGTGTTTTGTCCGGAAGAAAACGTCGCCAACAACCCTTTTTACAAACTCCTCGATCGCTACTGGATCGCGGCCCAGTTGCCCGTGGCCGCGTTGCTGTATCTGATCGGTGGTTGGTCGTGGGTGGTCTGGGGAATCTGCGTTCGAGTCACGATCTCCAGCGTTGGGCACTGGCTGGTTGGCT
>JAGQQE010000324.1 GCA_020426345.1 Planctomycetaceae bacterium | reverse complement strand
TCAGCTCGGGATCAGCAAACGGGGGCCGGGCCCCTTTTCGCCTCACCATCGCATCGCCTTTTGGGGTGAAGGCGATCACCCGCTGATGCGCCGGGCTACCTTTCCCAAAACTGTCGTCAGCCCAACCGCGCCGGGCCTGATGAGTGGGGCTTCCGGCGTTTTGAACACCTGTGATATTCGGCCGCGGATTTCCGCATTCCTTTGCCCGCGCATTCCACACGCTTTTCGCTGATTGCTCCGGAGTCGGGGTCAGGTTATGTTGTCACTGAAAGCCGAAGACAGCAGGCTTATTCGCGAATACACGTGTAGAGCCCTTCAAAACCGATGACTCGGGAACCAGCAAGCCATGGCCATTTTTAAGCGGAACCTGATGCGATGGAATGAGCCGATTTTCTTTGTCCCGCGGATGCGTACTCGGAGTGAATGGCGCGGGAAAATCATACTCGCAATTGTTGTTGCAGTGGTGATGTCGGCCGGTCTGATGGCAGCCCGCTTCGGGATCGATGCCGGGGGGCCCAGGCTTTCCGTCCCACTTGCCATTCTGGCTGGTATGGGAGTTGGCGTTCTGTTGGTGGCTGTTCGCGAACTGGTCTGGTTTCAGCGAGATATTTCTATCGACGAAAAGAACATCACTTGTTTTGCAAATGCCGGCATGATGACAGCGTTGACGACCGTCCCCCTGGCCGGCATTGCTCGCGTCATTATCCAGCGACCAGAAGAGTGCGAACTGAAATTCGGGCTGATGACTGTGAAGGCGCTGAATGGCATCGTTCTGGTTGGTATTCCTGGATCGGTAGCCTGCGAAAAGCTGGCACAGGTTCTGCATGATCAGGGCGTCACGGTCGAACTGAAGGACTGGGAGCCGGTTACCATACGGCGTTCCACGGCGCCGATGACTCTGGAAGAGGTGGAGCGGACGGCACCCAGAGTCACAGGGATGGCGCGTATCTGGGAATTCGATCAGCCCGCGGACCAGCGTGTTCTTAGTCGTCCCGTGATCATTTGCTGTACAGTCATCAGTTTAGGTCCGCTGGTGGCTGCGTTGATTTCGTCAATTGGCATCTGGATCTACACCTGGATGCATCGTGCTGAACTTGACACCTTATCCGTTGCACTCTGGATTGGTGGTGGGTTCGGCTGTCTGGTTGTTCCGTTCGTGCTGGTCGCAGCCTGGGGCGACCATTTGCCCAACCTGTGGATTCGCAGCCTGATGCGGATTCGCCTGCGCCATCGACCCGATGCAATCATCGATTCAGAAGATACAGAATCTCATTACATTGACATAGTGCCTCGAAAGAACTGGGGCAAAGTGATGCTGATGAGCAATTCAGATTCCGGGTTTCTGAAGATAACTTCGGATGCGCTGCTTTATGAAGGCGACGCGGAGCGATGGCAGGTTCCGTTATTGAGCCTGATGGGATGTCAGGTTGAAAAGGTGTCTCGAAATCCGGGTGCGCCAGATACGGATGAAGGAGCGTTCAGCTACTACCTGGTGCTTCAGGCAAAATCCAGGACCGGACTCTGGGAGGCTCCGATCATGTTGCCCCCTGTGACGCTCGCTCCTTCAAATAACAGGAATCGCGAACGTATGGCACACCAACTTCGGAATGAGATTCTTGAGAAGCTGCCGGAAGCTCGTCGAGACCATTTTAAGAACCTGCAACAACAGGTGAATGTCTGACAATAAGTCGATGTCTGAGGAGCGACTTTTGATGTCCTCAGATGACGGAACACAAATCAGTTTCCGTTGGGTGTTTCGTTGTGTGAATCTTTGTGCCCGTCCAGAGAAGATCCGCAACCGAATCTCAGTACGTCCCGAATTCCCGCTTTGTTGACGAAGCCGTCGGGAAAGAGGATTCGCGCCAGGCGAGTCAGGTTGCGGATTTGACGTCCATTCAGGTCGACGCCGCCAAGCTTTTCGAAGCTGCATTCCTGAAGATGCAGTCCGGCCACTTCAAACATCGTCTTCCAGATCATGGCACGCGTATGGGCGTCCAGTCGCGGGTACTGCAATCTGAGCATCACGCGACTCAGGACAGCATCATCCAGCACTTCGGGTCGGTTGGTGGTGAGAAACAACAGACCTCGGTAGTAGTCCAGCAATCGCAGGAAGATTCCGACAATGGCCGATCGTTCCAGATCGTTACCACGCTGTGCGAGAAAAATTTCGCATTCATCAAACTGCAGGACGGCATTCCAGCGGGTGACGCGAGCGAACACGCATTGAAGATTCTCCTCCACTTCTGAAGCACGTGTGCCAAGTTCACCGAGTTCCAGTACATACAGCGGCCGTTCAGTGATTTCGGCATAGATTTCTGCCGTCAGAGTTTTTCCGACCCCTGGTTCGCCCGATGCCAGCACAACCGCTCCCCCGTGTTTGCCCTGCAGAAGATCGCCGAACATGTTCTCGATCGGCGTGCTGAAAACTCGCCGCAGTATTGAATGCATATCTGCTGGCAGCTGAAGTCGAGTCAACGCTTCCGTGTCGAAGTGGTATTCTGTGATGTCATCGATGTCCGCGTAGACGTACGACTTTGTTTCCAGGCAGAAGATGCGAACGAACGGCAGGCGGGATTCGGATTCGTCATCGCGCGAAAACATGTAACGATGATCGTGGTCCACTTCCAGTGCGGGTTCCACGACGCATCGGGACGGCATCTCGGGCGAACCAAGCGATTGCGTTTCAAAACCTTTCCACCATGAAAAACGCGACGGCGCAATGACCGAACCCGTGACCAGGACCACTTTGCCGAACGAAGCCGCCATGCGTTCGGCAGACACCAGTCGCAGATTGAACTCTGCCGCTGTCATCATCAATCGCTGGTAACCCAGACGCTCCAGGACTTCGATGACCTTCACCGTTCTTTTCTCGCTGGCCTCGTCCAGAAACAAGTCTCGGGAAACCATGTGCCCAACGCCGAAGGCCCGATCACCAAGTTGGACGGCGCATCGCAGTTCGACACCGCGAGTCACCTTGTCGCCGTCTTCGATAAATCGGATCGTTGCAACGACCGGATACCATCGTCCGTTGAGCTGCATTTCGCAGTTGGGACTTCGACTCCCGGAGAGCTGCAGCGAAACTCCGAATTCCACCGGGTCCGCCACTTCCATTTCGTAGATGGAATCCAGGTTACAATCGGACTGTCGGATGCCGAATACATGCAGAGCGATTCCTGTGCGGGTCGTTGCAGGAAGCTGCGCCTCGCGCAGTATGGCTCGCCAGAATGCCCCTGGGAACTTGTTCAGTTCGACATGGACCGAATGCATCCCGTCAAGACTGGCGAGAAACTCGGCCACGGCAGAACGGTCAGTTGATGTTAACGCGGCCGAGTCCAGCGCGCGGCGAATCCACATCTTCTTCAGTTCGTATTCTCTCATGAGTGGCTCACAGGTTGATAGCTGTGCGTCAGCCCCCACTCAATCCTGGAATTGAGTGCAGTGGCTGATCGGGTTCGCTCGCCATGATGCTCCGCGTGCATTTGATGAATCTGACACCATTACGGCAAGTGGACACGACCATCGCCCGCCAGGAAAACCATGTCTGAGGTGGTCATTTCAGGCACATCAGGAAAAATGGTCTCGTAAAATCGGACCCCAGGCTCGCCTTCGATCCCGATTCTGACTCATCATTCAGCTCCCTTCTGATCGAGAGGCGTCGGTGGTAGGATGTCCGAAGTTTTATCCAGACAACAATCTGACCGTCCGAATCAGGAAAGTAGAGAATATCATATGAAGGGTTATCTGATTCCAATTCTGTTCGCCCTGGGCACTGCGCTTTGCTGGGGAATGTACGGGCCAACTCTGGGAAAGGCGCGAGCTCCCGGAGGAGAATGGAGTCCGTTCAAGCCGTACGTGTTTATTGGTGTAGCGTACCTTGTCATCGCGATCGCCGGGGGTTTGATCGCAATGAAGCTCAAGGGAGACACATTTAGTTACGGTGGCAGTCATGCGCCTGCGATGAACTGGGGTTTCCTTGCCGGGACTCTTGGCGCAGCCGGGGCGTTGTTCCTGACCAATGCTGTGATCTCAAGCAGAGGGAATACAGCGCTGGTGATGCCGATTGTTTTCGGGGGCGCGGTCAGCGTGAACGCTGTGTTCGCCTGGTCTCAGCTTCGCAAGGTGCCGGATTTTCATATCAGTCCGCTGTTGTGGGTCGGAATGGCGCTGGTTGTGACCGGCGTGGTTCTTGTTGCGATGAATACTCCCCATGGTGCACCGAAGCCTAAAGCTTCTGCCGCGGCAGGGACGGAGAACAGCTCAGGCCCGGCTCCCGCCGAAGCGGAACAGTCCAACGGTTAATCTCCTCACGGACCGAATACGAACAAGAACGCCCTTCAGACTCTTCGCGCCGGCCCATGAAAAACGAACAGATTGCTGAATGTTTTGAGACGCTGGGTGACCTTCTGGAAATTCAGGGGGCGAACCCGTTTCGAATTCGTGCGTATCGCAATGCTGCGCGAGTGGTTTCGTCCACAGCAGAGTCATTCGTTGACCTCTGCGCGCAGGACTACGATCTCACGCAACTGGAAGGGATCGGCAAGGATCTTGCGAAACAGATTCGCGAAGTCGTTGCGACGGGTCAGCATGCTCAACTGGAGGAACTAAAGAAGGATGTGCCTTCCGGCGTGCTCGACATGCTTCGGATTCCGGGCGTTGGTCCGAAGAAGGTGGCCGTCTTCTTCAATGAACTCAAGCTGAAGTCGCTTGATGAGCTGAAGGCGGCGGCGGAAGCCGGTCAGATCGCAAAGTTGAAGGGGTTCGGCAAAAAAACGGAGCAGGCGATCCTGGAGAACATCGCTCAGGCCGCGACCGCTGCCGAACGGATTTCCATTGCCGATGCAACGGCTGCAACGGACATCGTTGTGGCAGATATGCTGAAGCTTCCGGGTGTGAAGCAGGCATCCGCTGCTGGAAGTTGTCGGCGTCGTCGAGAGACCTGTGGCGATCTCGACGTACTTGTCACCTGCGACGATGCCGCTATCCCCATGGATGCCCTGGCGTCTCACGCATTGGTGGAATCGGTGCTCCAGCGTGGTGAGACAAAACAGCGAGTGCGTTTGAAGTCCGGTGTGGAAATGGATCTCCGCGTTGTCCCGGAAGAATCCTTTGGCGCTGCTCTGCAGTATTTCACGGGCTCCAAAGAACACAATGTTGTCGTTCGGGGGCGTGCTAAGGATCAGGGACTGAAGGTCAACGAATACGGCGTCTTCAAAGGTGATGAGCAGATTGCAGGACGCACGGAAGAGGATGTTTATGCGGCCGTGGGACTTCCCTGGTTTCCACCTGAACTGCGGGAGAACCGGCATGAGTTCGAATGGGCAGACGCCGGGAGCCTTCCCGAACTTGTCTCGCTGACGGATATCAGGGGCGATCTGCACATGCATACTACCGCATCGGATGGTGCGGCGACGATCGCTGAAATGGCTGAAGCGGCGAAAGCCCGCGGCTTGAAGTATATTGCCATCACAGATCACAGCAAACGGGTCTCCATGGCCAACGGCCTGGATGCAGACCGTCTGCGAACGCATTGGGAAGAAATTCGCAAAGTCTCCGCTTCCATCAGCGGAATTGAAATTCTGTGTGGCATTGAATGCGACATTCTTGAAGACGCCTCTCTTGATCTGGATGACGACGTCTTGTCCGAAGCCGACTGGGTGATTGCGGTCCTGCACTATGGATTGAAGCAGCCACGAGATCAAATCATGAAGCGACTGATGAATGCTGTCCAAAATCCCAATGTTGATATCATCGGGCATCCGACCGGGCGACTGGTCGGTCGTCGTGAAGGAGCGGATGTCAACATGATGGAACTGCTGAAGGCGGCTGCCGACCACAATGTCATGATGGAAATCAATGCGCATCCCAAGCGGCTGGATCTGGACGATATCTCTGCCGCGGCTGCGAAGGATTTGAAGATTCCGATTGTGATCAGCACCGACTCTCACAGTGTAAACGGTTTTGATGTCCTGCCTTTTGGTGTTGACCAGGCTCGACGGGCGGGACTGACAAAGAACGACGTGGCAAACACCCGAACACTGGCTCAGTTCAGAAAGATGCTGAAATAGGCCCATGAACTCGCCCGCGTCCTACGAAGACCCGGCATGGCGGATTCTTCCGTCCGGCCATCAATTTGCCGACGACGAAGCGGTGATGCGATACGCCATTGAAATCGCAGGACGCGGTGAAGGTCTGGTCGAACCCAATCCCATGGTGGGCGCGGTGATTGTCGACAGGGATCGGCGGCTGGTGAGTTGCGGATATCACCAGAAGTTTGGGCAGGCCCATGCCGAAGTCAATGCGATTGCAGCCGCGACTGGTTGTTGCCGGAACGCGGTACTATTTGTCACTCTGGAGCCATGCAGTCATCACGGCAAAACTCCACCCTGTGCTGATGCCGTGATTGCAGAAGGCTTCAGTCGAGTTGTTGTGGGGTGTCAGGATCCGGCTCCCCATGTTGCGGGCCGCGGTCTTGCGAAGATTCGGGAAGCGGGTATCGATGTTGTCGTCGGCGTATGCGAACCTGAATCACAGCGGCTCATTGCGCCATTCCGCATGCTGTACAGCCAGCATCGGCCCTGGGTTCATGCGAAATGGGCCATGACGCTGGACGGAAGGATTGCCGCCGCAAGTGGACATTCGAAATGGATTTCCAGTGAAGAATCACGGACTCGTGTTCATCGGCTTCGGGGTCGCATGGACGCCATCATCACGGGGGCTGGTACTGTGCGAGCCGATAACCCGGAACTTACTGCGAGACCGCCGGGTCCACGGCAGCCAATTCGTGTCATTCTGGATTCTTCGGGCAACAACGTCCGTGTCGATTCGCAACTTGTCCGGACTCTCGACAAGGCACCGGTGCTTGTTTGTGTTCGTCAGGATGCCTGCGTGTCGACTGATATCTCTGCTGGTCTCAGATCACTGGTCGACGCAGGTGTGGAAGTCCTGCCTCTTCCCGCAGCGCAGGCAGATTACGATAGCGATTCATCTGCTCTGCGTGGGCTGA
>JAGQQE010000323.1 GCA_020426345.1 Planctomycetaceae bacterium | reverse complement strand
AAAATGAGACTGGCTCGAGCGGGAGACGTTAAAACACGACGTTTGCAGCCGTCCTGCGTCAGTGTCCCGATTTTTCAACGGACAATGGTGAGGCCGCCGAACTTTCCACTTCGGCGAAGCCGCACGGAGGCCGTTGATCCGAAAACGATTGTCCAATCCAAAATGTCAGCCAGGACTATCAATTATCCGATCAATTCCCGGATCGGTTCGCCTCGATCCAGCAGCGTGAGCGGTCGGTCGAGGTGATCGTAAAAGGTGACAGCTCTCGCATCGATTCCGAGATGATGGTAGATGGTCGCGGCGATGTCCTGCGGATCGATCGGTCGATCGACGACATGTTCGCCGCGAGCACTGGAACGACCAATCGTTTGTCCCATCTTCATTCCACCACCACCGAAAAGCACACTGAACGTGTTGCCCCAGTGATCGCGGCCGGCGTTGGCATTCATCCGCGGAGTCCGGCCGAATTCTCCCATCGCTACGATGAGTGTCTTTTCGTATAAGCCACGCTCGACAAGGTCGTCCACCAAAGCCGCAATGGCACGGTCGAGAGGTGGAATCAATAACTTCGCGCCTTCTTCCGTTTTGTATTGTCCCGGGGAACCATGATGATCCCACGGAACACAATTCACTGTGACGAATGACACACCATGCTCCACAAGGCGCCGGGCCACCAGGGCACTCTGGCCAAAAGTGTGGCGACCGTATCGATCGCGAAGTGAGTCTGATTCACTGGCGACATCAAAGGCATCTCGTGACCGACCGCTGGTGAGTAAGTCGAACGCTGCCTGTTGGTGTTCGTCGAAGTCAGCCAGCGGTGCATCTTTTCCAGCGCGTAGCAGATCCAGTGAGCGCGTCAGGTCATGACGATCTGTGACTCGCTGCAGGTTCAGATTTCTGGCCAGGGAGAGATTCCTTACCTCGTAGCCTTTGTCGTTGGGATCCGAATTGACGACGAAGGGATTCCAGCGACCGCCCAGATAAGAGGCATAGTGGAACAGGTTGTCGGTGCCGCCACGCAGATGCGGGACGCCGACATAAGGAAGCATTCCGGAATGACTTTCGGATCGCAGTCGTGCCACCGCAGACCCTATGGCTGGCCGGCGCTGCCTGCGATTGTCAGGGGCATTAAACGCCGGGCCTTCAAAGCCTGTCAGCATCCAGTGGTTGCCCTTGGTGTGATCGCCGGACCCATGGTTAACGGTTCGAACGACCGCCAGCTTGTCAGCACGGCACGCCTGTTCGGGCATCAATTCACCGAAGTGGACTCCCGGGACATTTGTGTTGATCGCTCCAAACGGTCCGCGATATTCGACGGGAGCTTCTGGTTTCGGATCCCATGTTTCCATGTGTCCGGGACCTCCGCTGAGCCAGAAGAGGATCACGCTGGTATCCGATGCGGACGCTTGGACAGCGCCATGAGCTTTCAATCGCAGGAAGTCGCCCAACGTCAGGCCGCCGATTCCCAGCGCACCGGCCTGAACGAAGGATCGACGCGAAAGCCGCTGATGGCCTCGATGACTCAATTGCGACGTCATACGTAACATTGATGTTGCCACTTTGACTTACGGGACCAGTCTGGATTAAAAAATGATATTCAAGTCCGCCCGGCGAACAAAGAAATAATCGTTGCTCGAGAACACGAGGTAAATCGAGAGGCCATCACTACTGATCCATTTGGTGGGAATACTTAACGATTCGCCCCGGGCTTACGTCCTGCTCATCCGTGAAGAATACATCCGTCGGGGGCTTTTCGCCCAGTCTCTTTTTTGTTTCGAATGAAGGCCACCGCGGGTTGGAGCCCAGGGGCCTGTGGTTCTGCCAAAGTCCAGGCTGGCAATGGCATGTCGTAGCAGAGTCTGTGAGAACTCTGCATCGTCAGATGGTTCGCATTCTGACGAATCCGGCTACGTAGGGATTGCCTGCAGTGGTGGATCCAGGGGCGGCTGTGGGGGTGAAAATGTGTCACTGCAGCTCCTGGCCGATGGCAGTCAGCCAGGGAGTTTTCGGCATCTTCCTGCATTGATAGGGGCTATGCCTTCAAACTAAAACAGGTGTCTGTTCAAACCAAATCCTGAGGCATGATTCATTGAAGCGAAGGTGCAGAATGCCGCGGAATCCCACAGAACCGAAGACTGTTGAAATGCCTTCGCAGCAATTTGGTCTTCTCAGTTCTGTCGCCGACGCCATCGCGGAGGTTTGTTTTGTCAAGGACTGTGGTGGCCGATACGCCTATTGTAATGAGGCGTTTTCACGATTTGTTGGAGTATCCCGAGCAAGAATCATCGGTTCCACCGATGAAATTCTGTTTGGCAGCTCGTTTGCAACAGCGTTGTCGCAGGATGAACGGCAGGTTCTGGACACTGGGGTATCGTCCGTGACCGGCCGGGTTTTCCCATCACAGGGCGGATACCAGAACATACCCCTGCGGCTCTCGGCATACCGCGACGATGCAGGAGAAATCCAGGGAGTAGTCGCAGTTGGGTGTGGGGCTCCGGATTCAGACCCATTGACAGTGCCTTCCGTCGTTGAGGTTGATGATGTGGCGTTCCGCCCTGCGGATCCGGATCGCTATTCGCCGGAGCTGTTTGTACTGAATGAAGTCGGCATCATTTGTTCCGGTGGTACGTCGGCCGACGAAATCCTGAGTCAAATCACTCGTCTGATTGCAAAGTCGCTTTATCAGGGCAATTGCGGATTCTTTCTGCTGGACGAACATCGAAAGGTTTTTGTTCAGCATCGTTCGATGGTGTTTCCCGAGCCCGGCATTGAATATCTGGAATTTGATGACGACAAGGGGTTGGTGGGGAAGACTGCACGCTGTGGTCGAGCGGTCCGAGTCGCCAATGTCCTGGAAGATGAAGACTACTACTGCATTGATGCGCGAACCCGATCCGAGATGTGTGTTCCATTGCATTGCGACGGTAGCATCATTGGTGTCATGAATATTGAAAGCCCGGCTTTCGATGCGTTTTCGGAGGCGGATGAGCGACTGATCGTCACGGTGCTGGATTTGATCAGTACATCTCTGGAGAGGCTGAAGGCTCAAAAAGCGCTTTCCGAGAGTGAAGGGAGGATTGGGGATCTTGTCGATGCAATTCCGCAAATCGTGTGGATGGCAGGTCCGGATGGCGGCCTGTTTCACCTGAACGCCAAAGCATCCGAATACACCGGAGTCAAAATGGATCAGCTCACTGGATGGTCATGGGATGCTGTTATTCACCCTGACGATCTGGCGGGAACGATTGAGGACTGGACAGCCTGCCTGTGCGATGGTGTGTCGCGCGACATGTCGTTTCGAATCAAGCGGCATGATGGTGTCTATCGGTGGCATATTACCCGGCAGGTTCCGGTGCGCGATGTCAGTGGTCAAATTGTGACCTGGTATGGCACCTGCACCGACGTTGAAGATCTGATGGTTGCGGAGCAATCACTGCGCGAAAGTGAAGAACGTTTTCGGTTGCTCTTTGAAGGTGCCGCCGATGCCATCTTCTGGGCAGACGCTGAAACAGGGCGACTGACGCACTGCAATCGTGCTGCCGAGGTCTTACTGGGCCGGGATCGCCGGGAAATTGTCGGGCAGTTGCAGACGTTCATTCATCCACCTGAAGAGGCGGATCACTACCAGGAGATTTTTCGACAACATATTGCTGAAGCCACGCGAACGCCTGTGGAGATTGAGGTCCAGAGAAAGGACGGCGTTCGGGTCCCCGTTTCTGTTTCTCCTTCGCTGACGACGGTGAGCGGTCACACAGTGATCCAGGGGATTTTTCGAGACATCTCCGCACGAAGAAAGATTCAGCGAACGTTGCAGATGATGCAGTTTTGTGTTGATCACGCCGGAGATTCTGTTTTCTGGCTCAACAGAGCCGGTCAGGTCCTTTATGTGAATGAAGCTGCCTGTATCAGCCGTGGTTATCTGCGTGAAGAATTGCTGCGAATGACGGTCTTTGATCTGGATATGGACCGAGGTGGTGAATTTGCACAATGGGCCATCCACTTCGAAGACATTAAGAATCGGGGTTCGGTGACTCTGGAGACCAGGCACCGCGCAAAAGATGGCCGCGTATTTCCGGTTGAGGTAAATGCCAACTACGTTGACGTCGACGGCCAGGAAATGAATTTTGCGTTTGTGCGGGATATCAGTGAGCGAAAGCAGAGAGAAGAACGAATTTCACAGCTGGCCGCTATTGTGGAATCGTCAGCCGATGCAATCTTTGGCATGACGCTGGATGGTGAGATCTCCAGCTGGAATCGCGGTGCATCGAACGTTTTTGGCTTTGACGAAGCTGCTGTCGTGGGACAGCCCCTGTCTGCGATACTGCCGCAAAATGCCTGGCTGGACCTTCAGCGGGTGCTGGAACGAATCTCTGAAGGCGGAGGAATTGAGCAGATCAGTGCGGTGGCGTGTCGATGCGATGAGCAGTCGATTGAAGTTGCCCTGACCGTCTCACCTGTTTGGGCAGCGGATGGATTATTGCTGGGAGCATCAGCAATCGCTCGAAATGTCACCGAGGTCAATCGAGCAGAGGCGGAACGACAGAGAGCCGAGCGTGATCTTCGCGTATCAGAAGAACGGTTTTCGAAGCTCTTCTATGCGAGTCCTTTCTCTATCATCGTGGCGACATATCCGGAAGGAAAGATCATCGAAGTGAATGACGCATTCCTGCGTCTGTTTTCATTTGACCGCGAAGCGGTTCTCGGCAAGACGACAGGTGAGCTGAACATTTGGGTCGATCCTTCAGCACGCATGGAGATGGTGGAACGTCTCAAACGCGACGAGTCTGCTCGCGATATGCAGCTTGAGTTTCGAAGCAATACGGGGCACCTGCTGACTTTGCTGATGTCGGTGGAGATTATCTGGCTTCAGGGGCAACCCCATTCGCTGGCGATGTCCATTGACATTACTGATCGAAGGAAGCTGGAAGAACAACTTCGACAGTCACAGAAGATGGAGGCTGTTGGGCAGCTCGCAGGTGGAGTGGCACATGACTTCAACAATCTTTTGACCGTAATCAACGGATATAGTGATCTGCTGCCGGAAATGTATGCTGAAAAGGAATCATGGCACGCTTCCGTTCGGGAAATCGGAGAGGCCGGACGTCGTGCGGCTGAACTTACAGAACAATTGCTCGCATTCAGTCGGCGGTCTTTTACACAGCCGCGAGTTCTTCAGTTGAATGAAGTCGTTGTACGAGCAGAGAAATTATTGCGGCGACTGATCGGCGAACAGATCGATCTTCGAGTTGATATGGAGCCGGAACTCCATCCGATCAAAGCGGACTTGAATCAAATTGAGCAAGTGCTGATGAATCTTGCGGTCAATGCCCGTGACGCAATGCCTGCCGGTGGTCAACTGGTGATTCGAACGCAAAGCATTCTTGTCGCGGATGCTACGGTCAGCGTCATGCTTCAGGTTATTGATACGGGCCTCGGTATGAATGACGATGTCCTGTCCAGAGCATTTGAACCCTTTTTCACCACGAAAGAAATTGGCAGGGGATCGGGGTTGGGGCTGGCCGTGGTTCATGGAATCGTGAAGCAAAACGGTGGTGAAATCTCTGTGAGCAGTGCTCCTGGAAAAGGGGCATGCTTCTCCATTTGTTTTCCCGCTGTGGAGGCCATTGTGAATCTGAACAGCGAACCTCTGTTGCAACCATCGCTCAGTGCCGGCTGTGAAACCATTCTGCTCGTGGAAGACGAGCCTGGCGTGCGGAGGTTGATTCGCATGACGCTTGAACGGCAGGGATATCGTATTGTGGAGGCCACCAACGGAGACGAAGCAATGGCGATTGCCAGTCGGATGGCCGGGCCGATCCATTTGTTGTTGACAGATGTCGTAATGCCCGGGATGGATGGGAGAAGTCTGGCAGACCTGCTGCGAAATGAGTTGCCGGACCTGCGGGTCATCTACATCAGTGGCTACAACGAAGTTGAACGTTTGCGGAACCCCTCTTCAAACCCACGCGATACGTTTCTTCGAAAACCATTGCTTCCGCAGGAACTCGTACAAAGAGTTCGCGAACATCTTGATGGTGAGTTTCAGGAATAGACTTGAGTGAGCCGTGGTCGAAGACAATCTTCACTTTATGCTGGTTGACGTTGGTGTGCAGGCACTTCGGTTTTTGCGGTGAGTCGATGAGGTTAGAAGGTCCGGGGATTCGTCCAGGTGCGGCTATTAAAGTCCTGGAGCGATGTGCTCTGCACAACGTCTTGCGGGTTCGACTTCCGCTCAACAGAAGGTAAACAAGGACTGATGCCCCAGTATCGACAGATCCGTGCCGACTTCGACCGCGAATTGTGGTCTATCAGGCGTACTACGCTGCGATCGCAGACGCCGCGATCGCAGCGGGCGGATGCACCCGAGGATTTGACGGTTCTCGATGCTTACACGTGATAGCACATCAGGTTTCGCCGACGGAGTAAGCAGCGACAAATTCGCTGGCCGAGCGAGCAGGGTATGACTCACCCTTTACGCCAGGTCCACTGCGCAGGAACGAAGTACTGATTCGGCTCAAACCTTCGACGGAGATCGTGCCGGGCAACGGTCCGACTTCCGAATGATTTTGTCATCGCCGAGCGTTCGTTTCTGATACCTGCACTTCCCGGTCGGGCGCAATATGAATATCACAGTCCTTAAGACAGATACCGATGCGTTGCCTGCCAAACTTCCCACGCCACTTGCTCCAGGTAGCGAGCGTCCTGCTCACCGACACGCCCAATGAATCCGGCGCCGGCATTGCGGCGCATCCGTTCCGGCAATCGTGCTTGATAGTCATTGGGCTGAAACTTTGCATAGGAGGCATCGAGTTCGTGTCTACGAGCCGCATTCTGTTCCTTATTCAAATGCGGCCAGACGTGGAATTCGCGGGGGAGTTTTCCTTTCGGGGAAGTTCTCGTCAGAGCAGCATAGAAGCAGGCGAGGTTCAGGAAGTGTTCGACATCGCCGGGATGCGAGCCGTCCTGTGGGTGCTGCAAGGCAAGATCCGGCCGCTCCTCATAGACGCGCGCCCAGGCGGACGAACAGGG
>JAGQQE010000322.1 GCA_020426345.1 Planctomycetaceae bacterium | reverse complement strand
CGATGACACTGACAATCACCGTGATCGTCAACTACGTCCAAGCGATCACAAGCCCGTCTCGTTCGTGTTGGAATACTGACGGTTGGCATTGAAATAAACGCACCTTCCCCTGTCAGGGAGACGGGTTGGGGCTCATGAAGAACGAGTACGGAGACGCTTTGATGGACAACTGGAAAATAACTCGTGCGAACACGATCACGAAACCCGTTTACGACTGTCACCACCGCTGGCCTGTTGCTGCCGGTCGATCTGCTGACGCGCGTTGTTGAGGGCGATCCCGATCTCAAAGGGCTCTCACCCAAAGACTATCACCTGCGTAGTGGCGAACGGCTGAACGAAGCGGCCAGTCGGGCGTGGAATGAATGCCTTGCTGCCTGGAAGTCGTTCCGCAAGAAGTTTGGCGCTCTGCCCGCTTCGGATGCCGGGACCACCGTCACGCGTGACGAATGGCTGCTGCCGTTGTTTCAGGAACTCGGTTACGGTCGCCTGCAAGCCAAGAAGGCGATCGTCATTGAGGGCAAGGAATACCCGATCAGCCATGGCTGGGAGAATCATGTTCCGATCCACCTGCTTTCGGCTCGCCTCCCGCTGGATCGTCGCACGCCGGGAGTTTCCGGGGCAGCACAGCGAGCTCCGTATAGTCTGCTTCAGGAACAGCTCAATCGCAGTAGCCAGCATCGCTGGGGTTTTGTCACCAACGGGCTGAAACTGTTCCTGTTGCGAGACAACGCGGCGCTGGCCCGAGCGGCCAATGTCGAATTCGATCTGGAAGCCATGATGGACGGTGAACACTACGCCGACTTCATGCTGATGTTCCTGCTCTGCCATCAGTCAAGAGTCGAAATCGCCGAAGACGGCAAGCCGGAAGACTGCTGGCTGGAGAAATGGGCCAATCAGGCTGACCAGCAGGGGACGCGGGCTCGTGAGAAACTGCGGGACGGCGTCGAAACGGCCATCAAGTCTCTCGGTGCCGGCTTCCTCACCACCAAAGGCAACAACCCGCTCCGCGAACGGCTGCGGACCGGCGAGCTGTCCACGCAGGACTACTACCGTCAGTTGCTACGAGTCGTCTATCGGCTGCTGATGTTGCTGGTCGCTGAGGAGAAGAAGACCGAGAACGGTGAGAACCTGCTGCATCCGACCGACACATCGCCGGAAGTGCGGGATCGCTATGCCCGCTTCTATTCAGTCAGCCGTATTCGTTCGCTGGCCTACGAACGTCGCGGCACCGCTCACACCGACCTGTACGAATCGCTCAAGGTACTGTTTCTGAAGCTGCGGGACGGTTACGCGCCGCTGGGCATTCCCGGCATGGGATCGTTTCTGTTCTCGGACGATTCCACGCCTGATCTGGATGATGCGCTGCTCGCCAATCAGGATTTGCTCGATGCGTTTCGCAACCTCTGCTACACCGAAGACACTTCAGGGCGAGGCAGCAGTTACCGGCGACCGGTCGACTTTGGCAATCTGGGCAGCGAGGAACTCGGCAGCGTTTACGAATCGCTACTGGAACTGCATCCGCAAATCGACACCGACGCCGGCCCCTTCACGCTTGGCACTGCCGCCGGCAACGAGCGGAAGACCACCGGCAGCTACTACACGCCGACCTCGCTCATCAACTGTCTGCTCGATTCGGCGCTCGATCCAGTTGTCAGCGAAGCGATCGACGTTCCCGATCCAGCCGAAGCGGAAGCAGCTCTGCTCGACCTCAAAGTCTGCGACCCCGCCTGCGGTAGCGGGCACTTTCTGATTGCCGCTGCCGAACGCATGGCCATGCACTTGGCACGCCTGCGCACCGGGGACGATCAGCCCAATACGCTCGATGTGCAGCACGCCAAACGAGACATCATTGGCCGCTGCATCTACGGCGTCGACATCAACCCGATGGCGGTCGAGTTGTGCAAAGTCAGTCTGTGGATGGAAGCACTCGAACCAGGTAAACCGCTCTCATTTCTTGATCACCACATCCAATGCGGCAACAGCCTCCTCGGCACCACGCCGCGATTACTGGCCGAAGGCATTCCCGATGACGCCTTCAAGCCAATCGAAGGTGACGACAAGAAGGTCTGTGCAGACCTCAAGAAGGACAACAAGAAAGAACGCGCGGAGTACAAGGCCGGTCAGGGCTACCTGTTTGAGCCAGTATTCAAACTCGGCAATGCCGCCGCCGAGTTCGCCAAGCTGACTGCTGCCGAAGACGACTCACTTGATTCTATTGCTGCGAAGCGGCAGCGATACCAAGACCTTGTCAAAGGAGCTGATTACCTCAATGCTCGATTTTGGGCAGATACGTGGTGCGCGGCGTTCGTTTGGAAGAAGGACGCGAGCGATCTGGGGCGGCTATGCCCAACCGAACGTAAGTTTCGCGACATTGAGCGTAGCCCACACAACGTGTTGCCGCATGTTCGGGAAGAAGTCGAGAAGTTGAGCGGACGGCACCAGTTTTTTCATTGGCATCTCGCATTTCCTGATGTGTTTCGCCTGCGCGACAGTGATCCGACTCAAGAAATCACCACAGGGTGGGCCGGTGGATTCGATGTCTTACTGGGAAATCCGCCTTGGGAGCGAATTCAAGTCGAAGCCAAACAGTTCTTCGCCGTTCATAAACCCGAGATCCTATCCCTCAAACGAAGCGAGCGAAATAAGTCCATAGATCAACTCGAAACAAGCGACCCCGCTTTGCATGCGTTATGGCTTCGCCATCGTCGTCACGACCTCAGCACCACCGCATTCATGAAGGCCAGTGGCTTGTATCCGCTGTCTACGACGCGGAACATCAATAGCTACGCGGTATTCGCTGAACTCGCGTTTTCCCTCGTCGCGGATCACGGCCGTATCGGGATCATCGTCCAGAGTGGATTGGCCACGGACGAAACGATGAAGGACCTGTTCTGGGAACTGATTTCATCTCGCCGATTACATTGCTTCTACGACTTCGAGAATCGCGAAAAACTATTCGCGGGTATCGACTCGCGGATGAAGTTCTGCCTACTAACCCTGTCAGGTACTTCTGCGCCATCAGTCGGCTCTGAATTCGTGTTTTATGCGACGAGATTACAACACTTGACTGAATCAGAGCGGCGATTCACTCTTGGACCCGACGAACTACTGCTGGTAAACCCAAATTCACGCACATGCCCAATCTTCCGCGGGCAACGTGCTGCGGCATTGGCCTTTTCAATGTACCGACGCGGGCAAGTCTTGATCAAAGAAGATGAAGCTGAACCGTCAGCATGGCACGCGTCAATCCGACGCATGTTTGACATGAGCTACGATTCTCATCTTTTTCAAACGGCGGCTGAGCTTAGGCAGCGAGGCCTTGTAGCCGACGAAGATGGAGGATTTGCAAATAGTGAGATGACTTGGCTTCGCTTGTTTGAAGCAAAGATGACCCATCAATACGACCACCGCTTCGCAACATTCGATCAGAATGGGGAAGCCACGTCGGAGTTCAGTTCCGAATTTAAGAGTAAAGCCAATGCCATTTCGTTGCCTCGATATTGGGTCGACGAAACAAGTTACTGCAAAAAAATGGAGAGTACTGGATGGTCGCGTTCTTGGGTAATTGTCTATCGCGACATCACCAATACAACGAATGAACGTACGGTGATTTTTTCAGTTGTCCCCAAATGCGGCGTTGGGAACACGGCCTACACACTCACGTTTGAAGACGTCTCTCCAGTGTCGCTTGGATGTTTCCTAGCCAACGCAAACACGTTTGTGTTTGACTGGATCACGAGACAAAAACTGGCTGGAACACACCTCAATGTATTCATTGCAAAGCAACTACCATTTCTGACACCCAACAGTTATTCGGCCGTGACGCCCTGTTTCTGCAAAATACTTCGCTGGATCGGAGTACGAATTCAGGAGTTAACATATACCGCTTGGGATTTGGAAGCGTTCGCAACCGACTGTGGCTACGACGGTCCTCCGTTTCGCTGGGACGAGGAGCGGCGTTTTCATATTCGGTGCGAGCTGGATGCGGCCTACTTCCATCTCTATCTCGGCTCCGACGAAGAATGGGGTGCCGGCAATCAGACGCTCCGCGAGATGTTCCCCACCCCGCGCCACGCCGTCGACTACATCATGGACACCTTCCCCATCGTCCGCCGCAAGGACGAAGCCAAATACGACGGCGACTACCGCACCAAACGCACCATCCTCGATATCTACGACGCCATGGCCGAAGCCATCCGCACCGGCCAACCCTACCAAACCCAACTCGATCCACCTCCCGGCCCCCCCACCGACGCCGAAGGCAACTTCATCCCCTTCGCCCAATGGACCCCCGACCTCAACACCTCCCACATCCACCCACCCCGCGAGACGGAGGTTTCGACGTCACGTCCACTCGTAGTCGATCCTGTGTTTCCCGGCACCGAACTCGACAAGGTGCTGTGTGCCTGCCTGCTCGATTTTGCTCAGGCAGAGCCGACACTCACGGAAGATCAGAACCTCGATAAGGTGATATTGGCAATGCAGACCAAGCGTTGCCGGAGCTTCCTGACCGGGGACGACACAAGTCGGTACGAAAAATTTCTCGCAAATGTGCCAGCAGTCCTGACCTCGGATGCTGACGGTAAGCCACCTTGGCGATTACTACTCAGCAGTTTGATGGCGAACCGGTCACTCGTGATGATCGAAGATCGTATTGTACCCGGTGAGAATTTCGATGCCGTTCGACCAAACTTACCGAAAGTCGATGGCGACTTCTTATCGCTGGTTGCCAAGGCAGCGGAACGATACCGAGAGTTCTCCGAAGCCGATGAAACGGATGAATCGACGCAGTCGGTCGTTCAGGAACTTCAGCAACAGCATGCGGCGGTTCAGGCAGGAGCGAGAGGCTGACAATGGCGATTCTTGAACAGATTGACCTTGCTGCATTGCGAACCGAACCGCGCGTTTGGATCAGCAAGCTCGCGCTGTTCGAGTCGCTCGATCCGCTCACACCTATTCGTGAGCCCATCACGTTCACGACCGGACTGAACATTGTCTGGGGCGTTGAGAACGAAGCCAATGACGAGCAGTTTGAACCGGGCCACGGCGTCGGCAAAACAACACTTTGCCGTCTCATTCGTTATTGCCTCGGTGAACCCGGATTCGGGCAAGCACATGCCGTCAAAGAAATCCAACACACTTTCCCCGAAGGTTGCGTCGCTGCGGAAGTTCAGATCGACGGCCAACGGTGGGCAGTGCTGCGACCATTCAACAAAGCCCGTGCCGACCGGGCGGTGCCGGATACCACAATCAAGGAACTTATCGAAGCTCACCCGACACGGGATTCGTTTCAACAGTACCTGAACCGTTTATCGACCAGCTGTTTATCCGACCTCAGATCAGAAAGCGTACTGACTGGCGGCGATTCCATCAGCTGGATGCACCTGCTGGCTATGTGCGCTCGTGATCAGGAGGCAAGATACCAGAGTCTCTGGCAGTGGCGTTCGCCGCGAAGCGATTCTGTGCCGAGAAACATTCAGAAGGACGACGCACATCTCACCCTGCGATCTGTCCTCAACCTGCTTCCCGACGAAGAAACCAAACTTCAAAAGAAGCTGGCCCGAATTGAAAACGATCTGTCACAGACTGAGAAGGACATCGCTGAGCGACAACGTGAACCGGAATACTGGTCACGGCACTACCGACGCGTGCTGCACACAGACTTTTCCATGGATGAGGCTCTGGAGGCGTCGCTTGAATCGCAAGACATGTTCAGCCTGCCCAACCTCGTTGAGGGTCAAGTCAAGACACTGAAGGCCGAGCTGGAAAGTCAGCGGTCTCAGCTGGACGAGCTGGAACGAAACATCGCCGTTCTAAGCGCAGTGCTTCTGGAACCGGCAGAGCATCAGCAGGCCGTTGAATCTGCGTCGGCGGTGGCCAAGTCAGGCGCTGAGACGATTGCGTCCGATGTTGAATCACTTCGGCAACTCAAGCAGGAGATTGAGGCAGCAAAGATTTGGCCCTGCAAGTACGCGCATCCCGTGCTGATCGGAAATTGTCAGCACACGAACGAACGCTTGGTGGGTTTGGATACCGAGATTCGCGAAGCCTCAGCCAAAGGACTTCCCAAAGTCTCCAAGCGAGATCAAGCAGCGAAGAAGCTCGCCGATCAGTCGGACCGGCAACGCAGTCTGTTGACCCAACAACGCGAACGGCTTGATGCACTGATCACTGACCGTCGAAACCTTGAGGACAAGAGGCGAGAGACCACCGGCAAGATCAAAGTCCTGCAACAGACAGCCGAGAGCCTGACGCGTTGGGAACGATTAAGAATCGGTACGGAGCCCGATTCGGAACTTTCCGGCCTTGAGAAACGTAAAGTCACGCTGGAGCGAAATCAGAAAAAGGTAAAGCAACAACTGACCACACTGCTCGAATCGCAGGATAAGTCCCTCAAGGGGCTACGTCAGGTCTACGAAGCTCTTGCCCGCAACACGCTGTCACGTGATTTCAATGGCCGAGTTCAACTGTCGGGCGAAGGACTGGAATTCCGCGTTTTTCGAGGCGAGAACCTTTCGGGCGAGGCGTTCGAGACCCTCTCAATCCTGCTGGCCGACATAGCCGTCTTGCTGATGGGAGCGATCGGCACGGCAAGTCATCCAGGCATTCTGATTCACGACAGCCCCCGCGAAGCCGACCTCGGCGGTCACATTTACCGACGTCTACTGCTTTGTGTCGCTGAGGTCGCCAGCGAAGTCATGCGGGACGAAACCGTCCCATTCCAACACATCATCACAACGACCACGCCACCTCCCACCGGCCTGAAGAAGAAAGCGGTAACGCGTTTGAAGCTCGGAGGCGAAGAAGGACAGTTGTTCGGAAAGCAGCTACACGCCACCTCGGGCGAAATTCAGCGGGAGCTACCAATAGGCGAGAAGGATGATGAGAAAGGAGGTGGCAAGTGAGTGAGTCGAAAACGGTGACTGAAAGGGACGCAATACGTGCAGTGGAACGATATGTGGAACATGATTGGATGAGCCGTTGGCAGGAGTTTGACGCAAGGAATGATGATGGCATCGACGGCATTGTCATGTTGCGAAAAAAACAGCTCGACAACAAGAAGACCATGCCAGA
>JAGQQE010000321.1 GCA_020426345.1 Planctomycetaceae bacterium | reverse complement strand
GTACAGGTGTCGTAGACAACGGTGTCAAGACGGCCACATGCCGCCCGGCAGCGTGTTAAGAATCGGGACTGGCTCGAGCAGGAGACCTTAAAACACAATGGTTTCGAGTCCGCCAGCATGCCTGTCCCGGTTTTTCAACGGACAGCCAGGCTCGAGGACGCTTCGTTTTGATGAATGTCAGGGAATACGGCCGGACAAGTAGCGGTCGAAGGGACAATCGACTAAGACACGCGGTTTGCGCGATGCTGATGTTTCATCTGAGCGGAAACAGCATCAAGTGTGGCGTGGGGCAGAAAGCCTGCCTCCCATTCGTTCCTCCCCGCGACAATGAAAGTAATGGCCGATGCCACCCTGGGTGACGGACCTGATTCAGATTGCAATCGCTCTGTTTCTTGTAGCTGTCAACGGATTCTTCGTTGCAGCGGAGTTTGCGCTGGTAAAGGTGCGCGGCAGTCAGATCAATGAACTGCTCGAGCAGAAACGGCCATTCGCAAAGTCCGCGCTCTGGCTGATGGAGAGGCTCGAACAATCGCTCTCCGCATGTCAGCTTGGCATCACGATGGCTTCACTTGCATTGGGCTGGGTCGGAGAGCCCGCGTTTGCACATCTTCTGGAGCCTGTTTTCGGCTGGTTTGGAATCACATCGGAAGGCGTGATTCACACACTCGGCTTCATCATCGCGTTCACAACAATCACCGCACTGCATCTGGTCATTGGTGAACAAGCTCCGAAGATCTTCGCCATACGGAAGCCTGAGGTCATGTTGCTTTGGTGTGCAGCGCCAATGCGAGTGTTTTTCATTCTGTCGTACCCTTTAATGGCAATGTTAAACTGGACGACCTCATCACTGCTGGCGCGAATGGGGCTGGAGCAGGCTGGTGAGCATGGGGAACCTGTTTCAGAAGCGGAATTGCGACTGATGCTTTCAGAGTCCCACCGACACGGTTTCATTACCCGCTCTGAGCATAGTCTTATTGATGCTGTTTTCGAATTCGATGACATGGTGTGTCGTCGAATCATGGTTCCACGCAATGAAGTGGAGTATTTCGACCTCAAGGATTCGCTTTCGACATTTCTGGAACAGGTTCGTCGTACCAAACACACCCGGTTCCCGGTTTGCGACGGATCACTTGATGAGGTCCGGGGAATTGTCCACATCAAAGACCTCATCGGGATTTCTCCGGATTCTGATTTTGATCTGCAATCGATCATTCGTCCGCCACGCAAAGTTCCGGAGAACATGCCCATCAGCAAACTGCTGAAGCACTTTCAGGCGACGCACCAGTTGATGGCGATTGTGGTTGATGAATACGGAATGAATATCGGTATCGTGACCCTGGAGAATGTTCTTGAAGAAATCATCGGGGAGGTCGATGATGAGTTCGACGAACAACAACGTGACATCATTGCGGCCGGGCCCAACGCATGGATTGTTCTCGGCAGTACACCCATTGATGATGTCTATGAGGCGCTGGGCATTCGGCCGATTGAAGCGGATGTCGACACGTTCGCCGGACTGCTGATGAATCAGGCTGAGCGGATTCTGCACTGCGGCGATACGGTAATGATCGCAGGTTACCGCGCGGAAATTATGGAGACACGCGACGATTGCCCGGTACGGGTGCGCATGACGAAGCCGTAGAATGCCCAAACACAGCTGGAAGGCCGACGGACTCTTCACCAGGAACTGTGTGGATGCGTGCTGCTCATGCGGCAATTTCCATCTCCTCTGCCGCCCGATGAACAATCCGATCCACGGATGTGATGCAACAAGAGTGGATTGCCCCTTAAATGATCTCGCCGAGAAACCCAATTCCCTGACTTGCCGCGGTATTCAGCGTCCCGGAAGTGGATCCGGATAAACACGAAGTCGGACTTGTTCGGCCCTCGAAACGCTTTACCACTTCGATCCGTCAGTCTTTGGTGATGAAGACTCATGGAAGCGATGAATGTTGCCGTATGTTCCGGAAGAATGGTAGCGGTGGGGTAATTTACTACCCTTTTGAGCGGTGCAGACTAACGCCTGCAAGACGATGGCTCAAAAGTCCCGGGGGCATTCCCGCTTCACCACAAAAAATGTCGTTTTCCAGACACGTCAGGCAAAAAAGCAATCGAAACTCTAGGTACCTCTGTTTCGACGAAGCACCAGCAGGATTCCATCATGTTGAACTCACCTCGATTCTCCATACTGCACAGCGCATTCGAACAATCTCGTCTTATCCGAAACGCTCCCGACCTGCGGACGAAACGGCGCGTACCAGCTTTTGTCTTCGCGAAAGGCGTTCGACACGACGCAACAGTGATCGAAGCGACCGGGTACGATCTGATGGTGAGAACACGCACCGCCATTCCACAATGCACTCGAGTCGAAGCGATTTTTCTGACCTCTGTTCCGACTGTTGAGGTCAACATCTCCGGTTTGATTCACTGGACCGCTCGCCGGGAAACCTCGTTCGAGATTGGTATTGCGCTGGATGTACCGGTTCCGGACGAATTCAAACTGTTGCATCCGGGGTGCGAGCGCGAGAGTATTCGCTATCAATGCAGCGAATCGGCAGAAGTGATCTGGTCAGATGCAAATGTTCGGAGCACAGTGAAAGTCTTAAACTACTCACGCTATGGGCTTTGTTTTCAGACGCATCATCCAGCCCGAATTGCATCTGCATTTGAGCTGCACCCATCGAATGCTCCCAGCGTCAACCTGAATGGAACCGTGCGCTGGATTGTTGGGCAGGGAACCGATTTTCTTGCCGGATGCGCATTACAGCGAGGGTTAGGTTACGAACTTGCGGGCATCCGTCTGACGTCTCCACGTCGCTATTAAATGTGTGCCGGAGAATGTCGTTGACCACTGCGTTTGCCTTCAATTTCGCCGCAAAGACTGAAGCTCTGAAGACACGCCTTGGTATCTGTCCAGCGGTCAGAATCAGCCGGAATGTGGATCGCGACAGCCATCGCTGGAATGGGCTTACGGTCGCCAGAGTGAGATTGTGGCAGACGACCTCCGGCAGCCTGAAAATCAGGCGGGCTCGTCACAGCGGCATCTGATCTGTTTGCAGCATCAGCCAGTGACTTCGAAGGATCTTTGAATTGAGGTGACATCAAATCACCTGAGCATTCTCTGCTCGATCACAGTTCCCGTGTTTCGTACCTGCCGAAGCGTGGTTCTGCGACCGGGGTTTGTCTGGGGCATAAAAAACGAAAGGGGGAAGGACAAGTCCTTCCCCCTTTCAGCCGTTTAGTTTGTTTGCACAAACACCACGGCCGGAGCGTCCCGCTCGGGCAACGCACCCATGTGAGCGGGAACAGGCGAGTCTCGTTATGCCATGACAGGTCCACCCTTCAAAGTTGCGGATGGAGATGGTGTGGCGTTCGAATAGGCTGGCATTCCGTGTTCCACGATGTCCAGACCCTCAATTTCTTCGTGAGCAGGCACTCGCAGCATGCCGACTTGTTTGAGCAGGAAGAACAGTCCAAACATGGTCGTGAAGGCCCAGGCACAGATGATGAGCGTGCACTTGGTCTGCATGATGATGTAAGCCATTCGAGTGAGTTCGACACCATCGACCTCAGGCATTGCTGTACCGAAGATACCAGTGGCAATTCCACCCCAGACGCCGCACATCCCATGGACAGGGAAAGCACCAACCGGGTCGTCGATCTTCAGCTTGTCCAGAAGCACGATGCCTCCGAACACAAGTCCGCCGGAAACCGCACCGATGATCAGTGCTCCCATCAGTGTGACCTGATCGCAGTTAGCGGTAATTCCCACCAGACCAGCCAGAGCACCATTCAACGCCATTGAGAGATCTGGTTTCTTGAACACAATCCACGACAGGACCATGGCGACGAAACAGGCCACTGCAGCAGAAAGTGTCGTTGTGACCGCGATGTAGGTTGTCACTTCTGCATTGCTGGCACCGTTGTAGGTCAACTGGCTGCCCGGATTGAACCCGTACCAGCCCACCCAGAGGATGAAGACTCCCAGTGCAGCCATTGGCATGTTGTGCGGGAGCATCGGTTGAGACTTACCGTCAGCTGAGTATCTTCCAATTCGAGGGCCGAGCAGCATTGCCCCAGCCAGTCCGGCACAACCACCCACAGCGTGCACCACGACAGATCCAGCGAAGTCAGCAAAGCCCCACGAAGCCAAAGCTCCGCCGCCCCACTTCCACATTCCACTGACCGGGTAGATGAAGCCCGTCAGAATAGCACTGTAAACCAGGTAAGCAGAAAACTTCAGACGACCTGCGACGGCACCCGAAACAATAGTTGCTGCCGTTGCCGCGAAGGCGACCTGAAACAGGAAGTCGGCAGAAGCACTGTAATCAGCAAGTTCGCTGACGGTTTCCACCGAATCGCGACCGCCCCAAACACCTCCGAAACCAAACCACTTGCCTTCAAAGTCTCCCCCGGGGTACATCAAACCGTATCCGACCAGCATGAACAGCATGACGCCGATCGCCAGGTCCATCAGGTTTTTGAAGAGAATGTTGACGGCATTCTTGGCTGCATTTAAGCCCACTTCCACCATCGCAAACCCGGCCTGCATGAACAGGACGAGCACCGCACAAATAAACATCACCAATGTGTTGATGGTGTAATCCAGCTCCTTCTTCTCGTAGTACGGCGACTCTGCCTCAGCTTCTGGCGCGGCGGCTTCGACTTCGAGAGCCGCAGGCTCCTCTGAGGCAACCGCGGCAGGAGCCGCTTCATCAAAAGCAAACGCAGTACCACTGCCAGCTAGAGTCAATACCACGAACGCTGGCAGCAGGATTCGTAGTCCTCGAAAGAAATCTGATCCAAACATTGAAGCCTTTCCCCTTTTCGCTCCGAATTCGCCTGTAATTTTCTCGCCCAGATGTGAGCACGACGAGGAAAGGGGAAAGCAAGCAGTGTGCCAAAGGAAAAAAGGTCTGCCATATAAACCTGCGAAGAAGGTCACTTTCGATCATTTTGCAAGCAAAACACCACGCCAAAAAGACTTTCCTGAATTGTTTGCATGAGCCAAAAGTCATTATTTTCAATAATTCATGGACATGCTTGCCTGCAGATCGCGCAGCTGATGCCTGATAAACAGTCAGTGCCCCTTGTGTCACGTGTGGATACTGTCAGGAGCTAAGCAGTAACTGCTCGGATGCTGTCCCGGATCGCTCAGTATCCCGGATCGCTAAGCGTCATGGCATCGCTTAGTGTCGTGGCATTGCTTAGTAACGCGTGACGACTTCATCCAGGTTCAGGATGGCTCGACAGACCGTCGTCCATGCCGCCAGTTCGGTGATCGCAGAATCGGTGCTCGATGGTTCTGGCTTCGGCGCAATGCCGGTTTCCATCAATGCTGCCGCCCTTTCCGGATTCGAGAGATACTCGTTGCGACTGCGATTCAGGAGCAATTCGAGCAACCGCAGTTCTTCTGCGTCGGGCGGTCGCGAAACACATTCCCGAAACGTCCACGAAATTCTTGCAGCGTCAGACTCTTCATGGGCCGTCGTCTGCAGGACGCGTGCAGCAAAGACTCGCGATGCCTCGACGAACGTTGGATCGTTCAGAAGGACCAGCGCAGCCAGCGGCGTGTTGCTTCGGGCTCGCTGGGCCGTACATTCCTCGCGACTTGGCGCATCGAATGCTCGCAACATGGGATGCAGGAATTGACGCTGCCAGTGCATGTAAACACCGCGGCGCCACTGCCGCTGATCGGCATGATGCGAGTACTTTCGAATCGGAAAGTTCAAATGACGATAGTAACCTGCTGGCTGGTAGGGTCGAACACTGCCACCTCCTACCTGTTTGACAAGCAATCCCGAAACAGCCAGAGCGTTGTCACGAATCATCTCAGCGGGCAGACGGAATGAATTCTGACGGGCCAGCCATTTGTTTTGCGGATCAATCAAATTCAGGTCCGTCCGCAGGTCTGAACTTTGTTGGTATGTTCGGCTTGTGACGATGAGTTTCATCAGATGACGGACGTTCCACCCGCTGCGTACGAATTCGATGGCCAACTGGTCAAGCAGTTCAGGGTGTTCAGGAGGAAAACCCTGACCGCCAAAATCGTCAAGAGACGGACTGATTCCCGTTCCGAAACCGATGGCCCAAAGTCGATTGACCATCACGCGTGCCGTGAGCAATCCGATACCGTCTTCATCAACCAGCCAATTCGCAAGATCAAGCCGAGTGAGGCGGCGATTCTTATCCAGGCCCGAATCCACCGATACTGCAGCGGACCTTAGAAAAGCGGGCACAGCTGGCTGTACGACTTCTCCGGATTCGTCCATCCAGTTGCCACGTGGAAAAACGCGTGTCGTGCGTGGGACTGGCTTTGCCACAGTAATCATGCAGGATCGTGCAGAGGCTTCGAGATCTTCGATGGCATGCTTGATTCTCCGGATCTCTTCCGATTGAGACTTGTCGTCGGATGTCGTTGCCCCGTTTTGATTCAGACGTGACAGTTGTTTCTGCAGTTCAGCGAGCGATTGGCGTTCCCGGGCAGTCAGTACACGCATTTCGGGCGCCCGTTTTGTTGGCAATGCATTCGTGCCGGTTCTGAAGTGATCCTCTTCATCAACGTCTGCAAAGAACGCTGCCAGAGAATAGAAGTCCTTCGATGTGTAGGGATCGAATTTGTGGTTATGGCACTGTGCACAACCTACGGTCGCTCCCATCCACACTGCGGACAGATTTCGAACACGATCAGCCGCGTAGATGGCAAGATATTCTTTGGGCTGCAGTCCACCTTCATGCGTGGTCTGCAGCAGTCGGTTATAACACGATGCAATTTTCTGATCGACGTCACTATCAGCGATCAGGTCACCGGCCAGTTGCTCACGTGTGAACTGATCGAACGGCATGTTCGATGCAAACGAATCGATCACCCAGTCGCGATACGGTGAGCTGTTATGATCCTGGTCACCATGGTACCCGACCGTGTCAGCGTAGCGGACAAGATCCAGCCAGAACATCGCCATTCGCTCACCATAGGCGTCACTTGCGAGCAGTTGGTCGACCACTTCATTGTATGCCCTCTGTGTCGGTTCTTCGACGAATGCCGTCACAACCTCTGAAGCGGGTGGTAAACCAATCAGGTCGAAATGGACCCG
>JAGQQE010000320.1 GCA_020426345.1 Planctomycetaceae bacterium | reverse complement strand
GCTCTCCTGATTGGATTGCTCATCAGTAACACGATCGGCACGCCAGCGTTCATGAAGCCAGGAGTTCGGACGGAGCTGTACATGAAGGTGGGCCTGGTACTGCTTGGGGCCGAGGTCTTGTTCGGCAAGCTGCTGGCTCTGGGACTGCCGGGGGTCTTCATCGCGTGGGTGGTGACTCCTATCGTCCTGATCTCGACCTTCTGGTTTGGGCAGAAGGTGTTAAAGATCGGATCTCCATCGCTGAACATGGTCATTTCAGCAGACATGTCTGTGTGTGGAGTGTCTGCGGCCATCGCGACAGCGTCTGCCTGCAAAGCCAAAAAGGAAGAGCTCTCCACAGCGATCGGGATCTCACTTGCCTTCACAGTGGTCATGATGGTTGTTCTGCCGCAAGTGATCAAGATGGCAGGTCTGGATCCCATTGTAGGTGGTGCATGGATCGGGGGAACAATTGACTCAACCGGCGCTGTTGGAGCTGCGGGGGCGATGCTGGGCGAGGAGGCGGAAGTTGTAGCGACGACAATCAAAATGATCCAGAACATTCTGATCGGAGTCGTCGCATTTTGTGTCGCGGTGTATTGGGTGACGTTTGTTGAAAGAACGCCCGACACCAAACCCGATGTCACTGAAATCTGGCGCAGGTTTCCCAAGTTCATTCTTGGATTTCTTGCGGCATCGATTGTCATGTCAATCATCAGCGAACGTGTTGACGGCGGATCGACAATGGTCAAGACCGTCATTGACGGAAGCACGAAAGGCTTGCGAGGGTGGTGCTTCTGTCTCGCATTTGTCAGCATCGGACTGGAGACTGAATTCAAAACGCTGCTCAGGTTCTTCAAAGGCGGAAAGCCTCTGGTCCTTTATATCTGCGGGCAGACACTGAATCTTTGCCTGACATTATTTATGAGCTGGTTGATGTTCAAGGTCGTGTTTCCACGGGCGGCGGATGTCCTGGCGAAGTAACTTTGCCTCAATTGCAGAAACATCAGGACATTGACGTAAGTATCCGCTACTTCGATGCGTCCTGCACCTGTAATGACACTCAAGTCAAAGAACCACGCGAACTGACCACTCGAACCAACATTGGTGTCGATTTACAGTGGTCGGTTCGCAGTCTCGGTGCGTGTTGAAAGAAGAAACCATGAGCCACGAACAGTCATTGAAGAACCTGCAAACGGCATTAGCAATGGAGCTGACTGCTGCCCATCAGTATCAATTGCACGCCAGCGTGCTGATGGACTGGGGGATGGACCGGCTGGCGACGCAAATGCGAAAGGAGATGCAGGAAGAGCTCGGCCATTCAGACTCATTCATTGAACGTATGATGTTCCTGAAAGGTGAACCCAGTCTGCAGATGGCCAAAAAACCTCTGCTGGCCAAGTCTCTGGTAGAAATGTTCGAAGCCGATCTGGCTGATGAAAAGGAAGCCATTCAGTTCTACTCCGCTGCAGCCCGAACCGCAAATAACGATTCCGATATCGGGACTCGGACACTCTTCGAACGGATCGTTCTGGATGAAGAAGGGCATATGGCGTGGCTGGAACTGCAGCTGGACCTTCTGAGACGCATCGGCGAGCCAGCGTACATCTCGAAGCACATGTCGGACCCCGGCGAGTGAAGAGTGTGTGACTCGGGCGCGACCAAACGAGTGAAATGACTTCGAGAATCCGGCGTGTGCGCGTTCCCCTGAGTTCTTCGACGCCGGCGTGAATCGTCGGATGTTGAAACAAGTGGCCTTCTGACGACGTGAACACCGCAGAGGCGTATCCTGCATCAAGTTTCCGGCTCATCGCAGCAGGCTTTTTTCTGGCCTGCGCTCCCCGCTGACACGTGGGCTCATCTGTCTGCCGAACATGTGTGTCCAGTCAGACATACGTTTGTCAGTCTGCGAACGGATCAAATAGTCAGCCGAACGTGATCTCTGTTTGTCGATGTTTATGTTTCGATGATTTCGTGAATCACGTGACCGTGAACGTCTGTCAGGCGTCTGTCGATGCCGTTTTGTCGGACCGTCAGTTTCTTGTGATCGATACCCAGGAGGTGCAGGACTGTGGCGTGCAGGTCGTAGCACCAGGTCTTATTGTCCACGGCCTGATATCCCCAGTCATCGCTTTTGCCATGGCTTGCTCCGGCCCGGATACCCGCACCCCAAAGCCAGCTGACAAAACTTCCGCCATTATGATCACGACCAACGCTTCCCTGTGCGAATGGCGTTCTTCCAAATTCGGTTGTCCAGATGACGAGCGTGTCGTCGTGCAATCCCTTTTGTCTGAGATCACGCAGAAGTGCCGCAATCGGCCGATCAACACTACGAGCCATCGGCGGTAATTCGGTTTGGATGTTGCCGTGATTGTCCCAGTTGTTGACAGCCCCCTGCGGTCCGCTCCAGACCTGAATGAATCGAACTCCACGCTCAGCAAGCCGCGAAGCAAGCAGGCAGCGACGCCCAAAGTCTTCGGTTTCTTTCTGATCCAAACCATAGGCCTGATGGCTGGATTCGGACTCCCGAGTCAGGTCAAACGCTTCCGGGGCCGACAACTGCATCCTCGCGGCAAGCTCGTAGCTCGCAATTCTCGCCTGTAGTCGGGAATCATCACCGCGACTTTCCGCATGTCTCTCATTCATCTGCCGCAGCAGTTGCATTCCGGCGGCGTCAACTTCTCGGCTCGCAAACGGGAATCTGTCGGACGCAAACAAATCCGGAACGGGTTGCCGGGAAGCGGCATTGATCACGGTTCCCTGATGGAGCGATGGCAGGAACCCCGCGCTGAAACAGCCTCGCTGATTGTACGGCAGTCCCCTGGCATCTGGCAAAACCACAAATGTCGGCAGATTCTCTGTCAGATTACCGAGGGCGTAAGAAATCCACGCGCCCATACATGGAAAACCTGGCAGCAGAAATCCACTGTTCATCATGTAGGTACCGGGACCATGCACGTTAGTCCTAGTTGTCATGGCCATCAGAAAAGCCATCTCGTCGACCAGTTTTGCCTGCTCCGGAAAAACCTCACTGACCCATCGCCCCGTTTCGCCATGCTGAGCGAATCGGAATGGACTCTTCATGATCGCGCCGGCCGGCGCTGTGAATCCTTCGGGTTTCTCCTTCGGACCAAGCATCTGTCCGTGCAGACGTTCCAGTTCCGGCTTGTAATCGTATGTGTCCATTGGGCTCACACCACCCGTCATGAACAGCTGAATGACTCGCTTAACGCGTGCCGGGTGGTGACTGACCGGCCATTCACTCGATGTGGGCGTATCGACAGCTTCCGGCTCGTCCGCAGTCAGAACAGAATCATGAGCAAGCATGCCCGCCAACGCCAAAGAGCCAAATCCACCGCCACACGCCAACTGCCGGCGTGACAGGAATGGGTCCACGAATGCGTTCAGTCGAGTGTGCTCAATTATGGCAGTAATCCTCGTTCTCGAAGCTCGCTGATATTACCGGGGGCACTTGATATCACTCGATCCGATGCGTATTTCAGGACAGCAAATCCCGCCAATGCGTAGGGTGCAGAGAGGATTGCAGTTCGATCTTCTTCCTGATCATCAAGCTGCCGATTCAGTCTGGCAACGGCTTCTTCAATGGTGTCGGTGACAATCCGATCAGGGCCTGCACTGTTGCTGAGTTTCAGATTCGAAAACGCGGCAGTCCGAGCCATCAGAAACTGGATCATGCTGGCTTCGTCGTCATCCTCAAAAAAGTTTCGAATCTCCGGATGCATGTTGTCCGGCGTAATAATCCTCGCACGTGAAACAGTAACCTGCCCCTGTCGAATGGAAACTGTACCTTCCTTTTGAGACGACGAAGTGACGAGGAAATACGGCAGATCCGAATCCCCGAATGTGAAGAGACCATATTCGACGGGGCGCTCGATGCGAACCTGCCCCCATGCCTCGCGAAGTCGTTGAAATTGTTCAAACTCATCAAACATCTGATTGACTCAATTGCCCGCGTCAGGGCGGAATTGTAACAGCGGCCGGGCATCGCGCGCGAGAAAGAAAGGATCGCAGCGATGCGTTTAAGAACGTGAAGGATCGCTACTGTGCTGCACAGCAACTTTGCCAATTAACAACACTACAAATCAGTAACAGTACAGATCAGCAATCAGCAATCATTCGCAACAGGAAAGATTTTACCGTCGTGCGTGACTGGTCATGAAGTTCCAGACTCGACACGCTACAATCCCAACACGCTACACTACTGTTGCGTTTTATGCCACAAGGCCGACGGCGGCTCCAGCAATTCCACCAATCATGGAAAATATTCATGTCATTCGCCGCTTCCTTCATTCTGCCATGTTTTCTGATAGCCACAAATCTGCTGATGCTTCGCATCATTCGGCGGCAGTTCTGCCTCCGGGGCATTCTCCTGTCACTTGCAAGTGGGCTGACATTGGGTGCAGCGGTTTCGCAAGCCGATGACTGGCCGGACTGGGGCGGGCCGGAAAGAGATTGTGTCTGGCACGAAACAGGGATCGTGGACAAGTTACCGACCGAGGGATTGCTTCCCCGGGTCTGGTCGGCGCCTGTCGCAGAGGGATACTCAGGACCAGCTGTAGCTAACGGACGCGTGTTCCTGACCGACAGAATGGCTGATGCGGGTACCGAACGTGTCCTGTGTTTTGATGCCGATTCAGGAAAGCAACTTTGGAAACATGAATATCCAGTGCGATATACCGTGAGCTACCCGGCTGGTCCTCGAGCAACTCCCGTGGTCGCTGGCGGGGTCGTGTACACCGTCGGCGCAGAGGGGCACATGTTTTGCCTCGCGGAAGAAGACGGGCGAGTGATCTGGAAAAAGGAATTTCAGAAGGACTACGCCACTCCACTGCCCACCTGGGGAATGGCGGCGAGTCCGCTTGTTTATGGGGATAGCCTGATCACTCTGGTAGGCGGGTCTGATGGGGGGCTTGTGATTTGCTTCGATCGAAAAACCGGGGAAGAAAAATGGCGTTCGCTGGATGACCCGGAAATCGGATATTGCCCACCCGTGATTTACGAATTTGATGGGGTGCCGCAGTTGATTATCTGGCACCCGTCGGCCGTCTCGTCACTCGATCCGTCGAACGGAAGCATCAACTGGGAGGTTCCCTGGTCCATCAAAGCGGGACTGTGCGTTCCAATGCCTCGAAAGCTCGGACAACAACTGTTCCTGACATCATTTTACAATGGTCCATTAATGCTGAAGGTTAACAGGAAATCGGCAGACATCGTCTGGAAGGGAAAAAGCAATAATGAAATCCGGACGGACGGGCTCCACTCCATCATGCCAACGCCCGTTGTGACGGAGTCAGCAATCTATGGAGTCTGCAGCTATGGTCAGCTGCGTTGCCTGAATACCCAAACAGGAGAACGCGTCTGGGAAACGCTGGAGGCCACTGGAAGTGGTCGCTGGTGGAACGCATTCCTCATTCCGAATGGTGACCGATATTTCATTCACAACGAACAGGGTGAATTGATTATTGCCCAGCTGTCTGCCGAGGGGTACAAAGAAACAAGCCGTGCCCTGCTTGTGGAACCGACGCGGCCCGTCCAGCGACGTATGACGATCTGGTCTCATCCTGCGTTTGCAATGAAGAGCGTTTTCGCTCGCAATGACAAAGAACTGGTTCGTGTCGATTTATCAAAACCATAGCTCCCGAGAAAGGAGCGGTGGCTCGATGACGACAACGTCGCCCGTACATTATTCAGGTCTGCTATGAACGAAATTTTGGGTATGCACAAAAAGCACCGTGCGCACGACGCGCTCAGACTTCAGGACACGTTCAATCGTCGACTCTTTCTCGGCAGCGCAGCAGTCACCCCTGGCGCGGCATCCATGCTGGGCAGAGCTGCTCTGGCAACTCTGATGCAAAAGCAGTCGCGAACTCAGGCCGGACCGGCATCACAGGTTGGTGATCTTCGGTTTCCGAATTTCACTCCCAGGGCGCGTCGCATCATCTATCTCTTTCAGTCCGGCGCGCCGTCGCAGATGGATCTGTTCGATCCAAAACCGCAGATGCAGGATCGACGCGGCGAAGACTTACCCGCCAGCATCCGAAAGGGACAACGGCTGACGACGATGACCAGCGGCCAGTCGAAGTTCCCCGTCGCTCCGTCGGCCTTCAAATTTGCTCAGCATGGCGAATCCGGCATGTGGATGAGCGAAGCCTTGCCAAACATGTCCACAATCGCCGATCGCTTTTGCATGATCCGCTCGATGCATACAGAAGCGATTAATCACGATCCGGCAATCACATTCTTTCAGACAGGTTCTCAACTGGCCGGGCGGCCCAGTATCGGAGCATGGGTCAGTTATGGACTGGGAAGTGAAAACGAGGACCTGCCGGCATACGTGGTTCTGACTTCATTCGGAAGCGGCCGACCTGACGATCAGCCACTCTATGATCGCCTGTGGGGATCGGGTTTTCTGCCATCGCAGCATCAGGGGGTGAAGTTTCGAAATCAGGGAGATGCGGTGCTCTATCTGAGTAATCCACCTGGAGTCTCATCTGACGCTCGTCGCAGTTCGCTCGACCGATTACGGACGCTGAATCAGCATCGCTTCGAACAGATCGGCGACCCGGAAATTCAGACACGAATTGCTCAGTATGAGATGGCGTTCCGCATGCAGTCCAGCGTGCCGGATTTGCTGGATACTTCCGGCGAGCCAAAGCACATTCTGGATGCCTACGGCCCAGATGTCCTTCGTCCGGGCAGCTACGCCGCCAATTGCCTTCTCGCTCGCCGTCTGGCAGAACGCGATGTGCGATTTGTTCAGCTGTTTCACATGGGATGGGATCACCACGGAAACCTGCCAAAAGCCCTCCGTGGTCAATGCCACGATACAGATCAGCCAACCACCGCACTAATAAACGACCTTGAACAACGCGGACTGTTAAACGACACGCTGATCGTCTGGGGCGGTGAGTTTGGCCGAACAATTTATTCTCAGGGCAACCTGACGGAAACGAATTATGGCCGTGATCACCACCCGCGCTGCTTTACCGTGTTGATGGCGGGTGCCGGAATCAGAGGCGGCTACACACACGGCGAAACAGACGACTATTGCTACAACATCACGGCCGATCCAGTGCATGTCCACGATCTGAACGCCACGATCATGCATCTGATGGGCGTGAATC
>JAGQQE010000319.1 GCA_020426345.1 Planctomycetaceae bacterium | reverse complement strand
CATGGCGTCATTGAAGATCAGCACGCCTGCCAGAAACGCAATTTGCTTCAGTGAAGGGTAAGAATCCCCTAAAGATTTCGTGAACTCTTTGATGGAAAGAACGTGATCCTTGGACATGCGTGAATTCCCCATTCAGCGAAGGTTCTCGATGAAGGCACCTCTTACAGGTGAATGATAATCCGCACCTTACACCATGGGGAATAATGGGGCAATCCATAATCAAATATTAATGCAATGGCTCCGTGAAGAGAGTGAGATACCTATGGTTACGCACGGCTCCAGATGTGAGATGCACCCTAAGGGGGTTGGCCGTGGCTGGCTCAGCCTGCCGTATCAAATCCTGTCAATGTGCCGGTGCTGGAGCTGAAACGATCCGTTTCGACGCCGAATTGCTGCAGCAGTGTCACGAACAGATTGCAGAGCGGCACCCTTCCATGGCTTTCTGTCGGATACGCTTTGTGTTCTCCATGTCGAAAGGAACCACCTGCAACAAGGATTGGCAAATCGTGATTCGTGTGAGAATTTGCGTTGCCCATGCCACTTCCAAACATGGCTATTGTGGAGTCGAGCAGTGTTCTGTCTGTTTCTGGTTCCCTGATCGAAGCCAGTTTGTCCAGGAAACGAGCGAACTGTTCCATCTGATACAGCTCAATTTGTGTCAGCAGCCTGATACTTTCTTCCACCTGACCGTGGTGTGACAACCCGTGATACCCAGCCCGAATGCCGAGATCGGCCGCGACAAAGCTGCCGCCGACTTCCACCGTGGCCACACGCGTTGAGTCCGTCTGAAGCGCGAGGGCAATCAGGTCGTAGATTTTCGGGAGATCCCTTGTAAGTCCTTCATTGACTGGTTCCTGCATGTCTGTTAAAAAAAAATTGGCTTTGCAATTTGCTGCCAGTGCTTGTCCAGCTGCAGTTTGAGTTCAACCTCCCGCACCGATGTGAAATATTCCTCCAGCTTCTGATTGTCACTTCGACTGACTCTTTTTCTGAGATCGTTTGCGTCACCGCGAACTGCATCCAGAATCGATTCCTGCAACGCAATGCGTTGTTGCGCTGCACGACGAGCGGCAGCCGTGTCATCGACGAATAAATTTCGGAATAATTCTCTCGGCCCGGGTACTGGTGGAATCCGTGTCCCCGTTCGCGTCCAGCTCATCATGCACCCACCATGCAAGCCGTCTTCGGATCCGATCGTCAAAGAAGGGAACCGCGTGGCTGACCCGACGAACTCCGCCGCCCGCTGATCCAGGCTCATTCCGCCTTCCGGCATGGACTTGCCTTCGGATGAATGGACGCCGGTCAGGTAGGTATGCACCGCGAAATGGCCGCCCTTAAGGCCGTGATCAAGATGAGAAAACAAGGTCATTCTTGAGCGATGGGCTTCCAATGGCCTGAGCAAAGGAGTGAATTCGTAGTCGGGCCCCGCCTCTTTAGGCCAGAAAGCGCCAGGATACATTCCGAATTCATTACCAACGCAAACCAGGCGTCGTGGCGTATTGATCCGGGTCCCTGAAGATGCAGAGCTAATGGCCGGAAACAACGATTCCAGAGTCGGCAGGGCGACGCAAACACCGCTGGCCTTCAGGAATCCACGTCGTGCACTATTCGAATAAAACATGTCTGACCTCTTCCATCTTCAAGAACAGCCATTCCGCTGCCTGAAGCCGCTGGAACGATCCTGCCCGAATCTGGTTTCGAACGTGGAACATCTGAATTCAGAACGCTGCTAATCCAGGCCCAGGACCTGAAGTCCCTGCTCAAAGACGACATCAACAGGGATATTCGCATCACGGAGTCGATCCAGATCCGCCTGCAGCTGTTGTCCAACCACAGCGAAGGTATCCAGCACTTCAGCCGCGCCTTCATATCGGCCATTGCCCTGAGTCGTCAGCAGTAATTCCGTCAACGCCTGAATGGCAGATTCCATTCGATCAAAATCGACGCGATATCGACCGTTCTCTCCGCGTGTAAAAGCACCGTGCTTCTGGAAGAAGTTGAAACTGATCATGTTTGCCCGACCATGCGCACTTGTCGCCCCAAAACGGCTGGAGCGAAAGATGCCCGCCATGTAAGTGACGTAGTTGTCCCGAAGTGTACCTTCTGTCAACACGTTGCGTTTACGCAGTTCGGAAGCGAGGTAAAGTCCAAGAATATCGGCTTTGCATTCCTCAAGCGGTGCGCCGAGTTCTCTCAATGCCTGACGGACAGTCCCGCTGCCGGCGACAACGTTCTTGATTCCGAGCCCATGCGCAACTTCGTGCAGCATCGTGTTCGAGAAGAATGCGTCGAACGTGACGTGTTCGCGTTGAGCAGGATCCAGAAGTTCGTCTGCAATGGGCTCAACGATACGATCGAATTTGGCTCGCATCGCGTTCTTCAGTTGTAACCGACGAGTTCCTTTCTTCAGCTGCACTTCCTCATCGTTGGGCAGATTGATGGCGATTGTCTTTGACCCGGAATTGCAGTCTCCCGCGTAATAGACCACATCGTATGCATTCAGGTCCGAATCCGTGCCGGGCGATTCAGACTTGAATTCTTCAGAAACCGGCAGTGACTTTTGAAGTTCCGGCAGCAGAGAAGCGTATTTGCTCAGTCGGCCGCTCCATTCGCGATCTTTGATCAGGACGTATGCTTCGTGGGCAGCCTTGTATCCAAACATGCGGTCCTCATAGTTTTCGATGGGACCGATGACGATATCCAGAGTGTTTGACTTCATGTCCATCCATGCCAGATCACTTGGCTGAAAATCATCAGACAACAGTGCGTCGGCTCGAAGCGTCAAGTACGTTTTCCATTTCTCGTCTTCAGCAAGCTCCGCAGCGGCACGTAGTTTTTCGGCGGCAATCTGTGTTCGATCGGCAAAGAATTTGTGATAAGGAATCGTCCGCAGCTTTCCGTCTTTCGTTCTTCGGACGATCGTATACAGGCTGCGGAATGCCTTTGCCTGATCCGGATGAGATTCCACCCAGGCCTCAAACTCTTCTTTGGTCATATCTTTCGGATAGAAGTTCGCTCCCAACGGTTTTGGACCGATCCCTTCCACAAAAGAGGCATTGGCACCCAGGCGATCCCATGGTCCATAGTTGATTTCGGCAAATCGCCTGACTGCTGGATCCTGGATGCGTTCCATCAGTTGCTTCCGGTTGCCCCAGGCTTCGCGCCAGAAAATATGATCCATCTGCTCTGCCGCCTGAATCAGCAGTCGAATGGTGTCTCGTTCTTTGTCCGACAATCCGGACAGGTCCGCGGACAATCTGACGGGCGCATACTGGGCGACACGTTGCTTCACAGAAACGGGATCCTCCGCCATCACGGCCCACGAGAAGCAGACTGCAGCAACTGCAAGGGCACTGGCCACGCATTTGGTTCGGTTGATCGGCATAATCGGGACTCTGGGAACAGGGTTCGGGCGGAGAATTCGGTCAGCGGAAGCAGTACTGTTTGCCACGCCTGGGTTCTGCATGCATTGTTCTTCAACTGAGGTTTGGGCACAAGCTTGCCGTGTCAACAACGAGTGAATCAGTTGGGGACGGAATTCACCTGAGCGGAGTCCTTCGCACCGAAGTCCTTCGGGCACTCTGGAGCAGGTGTGGGACTGCGAATAGGTTCTGCTCCGCAGTCCTTGAACCGGAAACCTCCGTCGACGGGCAGAATGACTCCGGTGATGTAATCTGCCGCGTCGCTCGCCAGAAATGCAGCGGCCTGACCAATGTCTTCTGGCAGCCCCAGCCGTCCCCAGGGTAGACGCTGCCCCTGCTCTGCCAGGGTTTCATCGCTGAATGTGAGATGCTCAGCGGGCGTGTCAATCCAGCCGGGTGCAATGGCATTGACATTGATACGGTGCCGCGAAAGTTCGACCGAAACAGACCGCGTGAAGTGATTAAGTCCGGCTTTTGCGGCTCCATATGCACCGCACAGCTCAAATGGCATTTCGGCCTGGACACTTGAAATAAAGATGATTCGGCCCCGAATTCGCCGGGATACCATATGGCGGGCAACCAGTTGGCTCATATGAAAGCCGCTGATCAGAGTTCCCTGAATCGTTTGCTGAAACAGTTCCGGATCGTATTCCAGAAAACTGCCTCGCCGACTGAAGGCCGGATTACTGACCAGAATGTCAATCTGCCCAACGGCCTCGATTGCTGCTGCGACCAGTGATTCGCATCCTTCGCGGCTGAAAACGTCGCACCTGACCACTTCGCACCGGCGTCCGAGATTTTGAATCAGCCGAGCGGTCTCCGACAGATCAGTGCTTTCGGGGCGGTCATTCACCACAATGTCGGCGCCTGCGCGCGCCAGTTCCAATGCGCAACCGCGTCCAATTCCTCGCCCGGCGCCTGTGACAAGCGCTGTTTTTCCTGAGAGCTGAAACATCGAATGGTCCATTGCAGGGTAATCGAATGAAAGTTCGTCATTTGTGCCAGGTGATCGAAAGCACTGAGCGATTCGGGATGGTAACTTCTTACCCAATTGACTCCATTGAAGTCGTCTTCCAGATTGTCTGTCAGGCCCATGGCACACCCGAAAACCATCATACAAACTCAGCGCACGACACAGCCAAAGCTCAACCCTTTTCGAATCGTTGCAGTTATTCTTTCCCAATTCCTGCTCACCTGGCTGCTGTTCGAATTGCCTCAACAAGTTCCCGATGACACTTTCCTGCACACCGCGAACGATGACGCCGCGAACGATAACACCACGAGCGATGACACCGCGATCGATGACACCACGAACGATTCTGGCAGCATTTCCGATACGACTGGCCAGCTCTTGAATTACGGATGGGTGTCGTTCTCGTCCATCCAACTCATGGCGATGGGGGCGGGGTTCTTCGCAGTTTATTGGCTGTTCCGCGTGACAGCGCTCATTGTTGGGTGGATCGCCGCCTTGCTGATGTGCGCATGGATCTGTTTCGACTGGTTTGCGATTCTGGACCACTGGCCAGTTGTCGCGATCCTCAGCGGACTCGCCGTTTCGATCCTGTGGAGGTCCGGACAGCAGGCGATCATGGAAACGACACCCAATCGTGACCGGTGGCGCGTCACTGGCATCGTTGGATTTTCAGTCCCGGCAGCGTTATTCATGACCGCTCTTGCAAACCTCGACGGCAATTCACACCCGGAATGGCTAACAACGCTCACCGGCAGTGCAGCGATAGTTCTTGCACCTCTGGTTGGCTTCCTGTTCACAGGGGTCGCCGGATTTACCGCCGCGCCGGAGACTCCACTCGCCCCATCCGCCAGCTCTTCCTGTTGCGACACAATTTGTGATGACCAAAAGTCAAATCACGATCATGATCATCCGGCACATGAGGTGACTGAGGGTACCGGGGGATGCGGGGAAGAAAACTGCTGCAGTGTTGTGACAAGTACACCGACGCCGATGTGGGCAGGATGGTGTTTTGCGACTGCCGGATGGCTTTTGCTGCCCGGTGTTGTGATCGGCACTTTGGTAGAAATTTCAAATTCCGGAGCCGGAAGAGTCATCACTCCAGTGGCGATTATGGTTGCAGTGGCAATCTACCGACGGCTCGTGCGGTTCACCGGTCACACACTTGCCCTGCCGACAGCCCTGTTGATTCTATTCACCGCTGCGACGGGATTGCTGATGGTACCATTCGGCACTGTCTGGCTTTCTTTGTTGGTAATCATTGCTTCAATTGCTTTTGCCGCCAGCCATGGTAGCCAAAGTCTGGTCACTGAATATTTCCAGGACACTCATCGCTGCCGGAATCGCACGTTGATTACTGCCGGTGGGGCATTTTCGGCCGGGGTCGTTCTCGCGATTCCCGGCTTTGTCAATCCCGTGTCCACCGGGCCAGCATCCTCTGCACCAGTTTGGATCAGTGGCCTGTCGATTGGCTGTTCTGTTGTCCTGATCTGCGGCATGCGAAAAATTCGAAGTCCGATTCTCGTAACGCGATTCGCTGAGCGTTACGTCAAGACATAGAGCGCGAGGGATGGTTTTCGTTTCCATTCCACCGCCACTTTGTGAAATAATGCGTACCCTGCCTTTGTATCCCCACGACTAACTCACCGATGGTTCCATTCCATGAATATGTCTCAGATCCCGCTTATCGCATGTTCTGCAATGCTCCTGTTTTCCTGTGGAAACGCCCTTGCCCAGCAGCCGCGGAAACAATCCGTCGAACGACAACCTTCCCTGGAACGGGGGGCGGTGCCGGAAAAGCCAGCCGCGTCTTTGATCTCTGACGGTGAGTTTTCGAAGGGGCCGGTCCCGGCCTGGATTTGGGGGGAAGACAACAACCAAAGCTACGTGTTGAAGACAACGTTCGTCGCCGGTGAGATTCGGGCGGCTCGTTTGATCGCATCGTGCGACAATGTCGGTACGGTGTTCATTAATGGCAAACAGGTTGCCACCAGCAGTGAGTGGCAGCAGCCAATGTCAGCCAATGTGGCTCCATTGCTTCAGAACGGCGAGAACACAATCACAGCAAACGTGAGCAACCAGGGGGGCGTCGCCGCATTTGTCCTGAAACTTGTGATTCAGGATCGGTCCGGAGAGCTGCTGTCTGTTGTGACAAATGCAGACTGGATGGCGGAATCGAAGGACGAAGTCGGCGGGAGAAAGGCCTCACTGCGGGCAACGTACGGTGACGGTCCATGGGGATCCGTTTTCAACAGCGTCGGAGAAGGCACTCGTGTACCAAATGGAACGTTCGAAGTGCCGCCCGGATTTGTCGTCGACAAACTGTTCACGGTTCCGAAGGACGAGCTTGGTTCGTGGGTCTGCATTGCATTCGACAATAATGGTCGCCTTCTGGCCAGTGATCAGGGCGACAAGGGGATTTGCCGAATCACGCTGCCCGCCGTTGAGGGCAGCGGTGAAACCATCGTCGAACGTCTGGACTTTTCAAAGTGCGAGTTCAAGCCCAGCGGTGCTCAGGGCATGCTGTGGGCGTTTGATTCGCTGTATTTCTGCTGCAATGGCGGACCAGGTAGTGGGCTGTATCGGGCTCGCGATAACGACGGCGACGATCAATTTGATGAATGCGTGAAGCTAAAGGAATTTCGAGGCGGTGGCGAGCACGGTCCGCATTCGATCCGACTATCTCCCGATGGAAAACGCATCTTCGTCATCGCCGGAAACCATACGCAACCGCCTTTCA
>JAGQQE010000031.1 GCA_020426345.1 Planctomycetaceae bacterium | reverse complement strand
CGCTTGCGACCATGGCCAGCCTGTGCCGATTGTAGCAGTTGCGCGGATGGCACGACCTTTGCCTGTTAGTCTGAACGTTGTGACGAAAACGGTTGTTACAGATTTGACGAATGAGAGAGCGTTGTTTCGACTGCATTTCCAAAGAGCCAGCGAAGCGACATTCGAGAGAGACATTCTTCAGGCCAACAACCGGGCTCGGTTCATAGCGAGAGAGAGGGAGTTGACGGTCTCTTCATACCGTCCGCTGGCAGCCTGCCTGACAGCGTTGTTTGTCCGACGCGGGGAGGGGTATCGAACTGCGTGTGAATGTCTTCGAGTATTGCGGCAGCCTGCGTGAGAGACAGGCTGAAAGCAATTCGCAGACCTCGCATTCGCAGGCCCCTTCCTCGCATCGGGTGACACCTGCCTCCAGTTCAGAACATCAATGCAGACACATCTCAGTTGCGTCTGTCGAACCGCTGCGAACCTGCGCGACCCTTCGACAACGCCATTTTGGCGCCGTAGCGGCGTTTGTTGGAATCGGACCAGCTGGCAGACCTGTTTTGTCTGCCAACGGATGCCGCATGGAGTGATTGGCCCTGAAGGCCCATCGCGCTGATGCGGTAACAAATTCCCTCTTAGTGTGATTTGGAGAATGAAATGTTAAATCTGCTGAAGCAACTTCGGCGGGACGAATACGGAGTGATCCTGTCGACGGAAATCGTCATTGTTGGCAGTGTGCTGGTGATCGGGTTGATCACCGGCCTCAGCTGTCTTCAGAAATCTGTCAATGCCGAATTGCGAGATCTCGGGAATGCAGTAGGCTCTCTGGACCAGTCTTATTCGTTCGCAGGTCATTACAAGCCCCCAACAAACGGAAAATGCTGCGCATGGACTGCCGGATCTTCGTATCACAATTGCGAAGAGAAGGACAAATGTCACGGTGATATTGTCGGCGGTGCATGCTGCGAAACAGCTGTCATCTCTACGGGCTGCAGCACGTGCGAAGCGTGTGGTGGAGCTGGCTGTGGATCCTGCAGTTCTGCGCCCTGTGGCGGTTGTGGGACCGTTGGCTGTCACGGAAGTTGCGGTTCCGGACAGGTTGGTTCAGGTGCTGGAAAGGCACGATGTATCGACGCTGGCGTTCCGAAAATGAAGGTTTCTGAATGGCCGTCAGCCCGGACTCATTCGCATTCTGCACCACTGCCAAATGGCAGCCTGATCCCGGTTCCTGAAGGGACTCCAGGATTCGGAGTTCACTCTGAAGTCATCAGCCACTCCGGAGTGGTGCATGAGGCTGTTTTGAGTGGGGAATGCTGTTCCCAAACCGTGCCACTTCCAGCTCATTCCGGTGATATCAATATTCCTGACCACGTCTGGTGATCTGTTTTGTGATCCAATGGACCATTCGAATTTGACCACTCTCATCTGTTCTGGTTGAATCGAGTATCCGCTGAAAACTTCGAAAAGCGCCCGAGTCCCGGACTCGGGCGTTTTTCATTTACCCGTCATGACTTACAGTTGCGAGAAGAATGGTCTGCCCGCTGGATGGTGAGCGGTCGGACGGCGACAAATTGCGCAAAACCCAATCACGTGGTTTATTCAGAACGGCTGATCGATGTTGCATGCAGTGGTGATGGCTGGTGGTAGCGGGACACGTTTTTGGCCACAGAGTCGACATCAGATGCCTAAGCAACTGCTGCGTCTTGCAGGGGATCGAACGATGATCCAGCAGACAGTGGATCGCAGCACCGGCTGGGCATCTCCCGAATGCACCTGGATTGTGACCAACCACCTTCAGGCAGCGAAGACGGCCGAGCAGCTTCCGGAACTGCCGATTGGCAATATTCTGGTCGAGCCTGCGGCACGGAATACAGCTCCATGCGTAGGACTGGCGGCCATTCAGATTCTGCACAACGACCCTGAGGGCATCATGTTCGTGATGCCGGCAGATCACGTGATTCAACCGGCAGAAGCCTTTGACGCTGCGGCGAGACAAGCCATTCAGATCGTCGAATCACAGCCGGATCGGCTGGTCCTGTTTGGCGTAGCACCGACATTTCCATCGACCGGATACGGTTACATCGAACGATCGTCCATGATACCAGGGTCCAGTCCCCCGGTTTTTGACGTCAAATCCTTCCGAGAAAAACCGCAGCTGGAAACTGCTGAAGACTACCTTCGGGCAGGCACCTTCTACTGGAACTGCGGAATTTTCTGCTGGAAAGCCCAGACGATTGTCGATTGCCTGGCGGAGTTCGAACCGGAAGTTCATGACCGGCTTCAGCGAATTGCCGAGTCACTCAGGAATGGAAACTCGGAGCAGGTTATTGCTGATGAGTTTCCTCAGATGAAAAGCATTTCCATCGATTACGCGGTTCTCGAACGCGCGAAAGGCGTAACCGTAATCGAGGCCCCGTTCCAGTGGGATGACGTCGGGAGCTGGCTTGCGGTTCCTCGTTTAATTGGAGTGGATGCTCACGGCAATGCGGTCGACGGACCCTTCTGCGGGATCGACACACACAACTGCATCGTTCGATCAACGGACGACCATCTGATTGCAACGCTTGGCGCAAAGAACCTGATCATTGTCCATACACCTGACGCAACGCTGGTTGCCGACGTTGAACAATCCGAACGTATCAAAGAGGTCCTGGCGAAGCTCAGCGAAGAAGGAAAGTCAGAGTTCCTTTAAGATCACATGGATTTGCTGATCGACACCTGCACGGGAGATGAGTTCGGCACTGAAAATTGTGAGTCACACCTTCCGTGTATCACAGTAGCCGCGCCACGCAGGACCAACGGGACACTGGCCGAATGCTGACCTCAGGTTTCATATCCGATGAAACACATGACGGCCGCTACCCGTTGAGCGCCTGGTCCAGGTCTTCGATGAGATCGTCAGCATGTTCGAGTCCCACGGAGACTCGCACAAGCTGATCGGTGATTCCAGCGGCCGCACGGGCTCTTGAAGTCATTGCGGCGTGGCTCATGGTTGTCGGGAACGAAATCAGAGATTCGATGCCACCAATACTGATCGCCATGTCAAAGAGCTTTGTCCTGACGCAAACCTGTTCGGTCAGACTGCGATCCCCATTCACTTCGAAGCTCATCATAGCTCCAAACCCTTTCTGTTGTCGTGCAGCGATTTGGTGCTGAGGATGTGATTCCAGCCCCGGGTAATGCACTCGACTGACTTTGGGATGCCCTTCCAGAAACTCTGCAATTTTCATCGCACTGGCCTGTTGTGCCTCCATTCGAACGGCCAGTGTCTTGACACCGCGAAGTACGAGCCAGGCATCAAAAGGAGAACATGCTAAGCCCATCGCGTTACAAAGCCAGGCGATCCTGCGCGCATGAGATTCTGTGCGGCTGATGACACAACCGCCGATGACGTCAGAATGGCCGTTGATGTATTTCGTCGTGGAATGAATAACGATATCAACCCCGTATTCCAGGGGACGTTGCAGGTAAGGAGAAAGAAACGTGTTGTCCGCAATTGTGACGGCGCCGTGTTGTTGTGCCAGTTCGACAATCGCAGCAAGATCAACGACTTTAAGAAGCGGATTACTTGGTGTTTCAATCCAGATGCACTTTGTGCTGGGCGTGATCGCTTCGCGAGTTTCATCCAGATTGGTCATGTCGACAAAGCTGAAGGAAAGTCCCTTGCCGGAAAGGTACTTTTCAAATAGTCGAAATGTGCCACCGTAGACATCTTTCGGGACAACAAGATGATCACCCGGGGAGAACAGCGAAATCGCGCAGTAGATCGCCGACATGCCTGACGACGTCGCCGCACATCCCACGCCTCCTTCCAGCGCCGCCAGATTCTCTTCCAAGGCCGTCCGGGTTGGGTTACTCGAACGCGTGTAGTCGTATCCGGAGTTCGTTTCCAACCCGGTCCAGTAGAATGTTGAAGATGGATATATGGGCGTTGTGACGCTGTTGTACTGCTGATCTTTATGAACGCCGCCGTGGACACTTTTCGTTTGGAAATGCATGAATGAACCCGACCCGATTGGAGGTAGCTGTGAAGAGTCGGGATTGTAACCAACGCATTTGCCGAAGGGCAGGCTCGGTAGAATGAAGACTTCTCCGCGTTCGGGAAGCCGCAGCATGCAGCGATCAAATGCCTGAGATCAGGAGCCTGAACTCCTAACGGCGGCGGAACGTCAGCACCGGGCCGTCTGCGCGGCGCGGCCAGAGAATTCAGCCGGAGTCGACTGAGCCGAAGCGGGATCTGCGACAATTCTCCACGCAACCGAATTCTTACGAATTCGGTTACGCAGGTTCATCCATTTGAATCCAATGGACCCACCATGATCCCGGCTGGCTGAAATTGAGAGCATCACGACTCAATACTGTTCCACCAGGTATCGAATCAAATCGGTGGACGTCACGAGGCCGACAAGCTGTGTCCCATCGACAACAGGCAGACTATGGAAACTACTGGTCGACAATAGCTGGGCCGCATCACGTACCGTCGATGAAGATGCAATCGAAACCGGGGATTTCTGCATGACGTCGGCAAGCTTGTAAGTGTGATCAAGGACCGTATCGAGTCCGCGTGCATCCTGGTTCCCAAACTCACCGAAACTGACTCGCAGAAAATCCGACCAACTCAGAATGCCGACCAGTTCGGTCCCGCTGACCACGGGAAGGTGATGAATCTGTTTCTCTTCAAACAGCTTGCGCGCCTTCGAAAGAGGATCACTCAAATCGAGGGTAGTCACGTCTTTGGTCATCACGTGGGAGATAGGATCATTCTTCCGCATTGTCTACTACTTTCGTACAGAGTCGCCTGAAAAGCTTCGTCACCTGAAAACGATTCACTGCAGAATTCACAGATACCGTTCACAATCCCATGGAGAAGCATAAATCGTTCCGAATACGGAGCCCGAGGATCAGACGCTCAGTAACGTTCCGAGGCAGCTTGCGTGCTGCAACCAACAGGGAATCAATTGAATGCGTTCATTGCCGGGCCGGTATGGCATTTCGTGTGCGTTTCATATGCCGCGGGGGAATACGAAGCGCCGAAGGCGTTTTCAGGAATTCGGGTTGGCTGAGTCGGTGAAGAGCCCGGATTCGCACGATTGCGCCTGAATGCACAGTGAGTTCGTGCGGAATGTTGCGCGATGTGCCGCTTTGGACCATGTGCAGCTTTGTGTCAAGCTCTGTTGAGTCTGGCCTGACGGTGACAGATGACGATTCCTGACTGCTGAAGTCGGATTGGCTGTCAATAACGGATGGTCCCCGATACGCTTTGAGGTCGTCGTTTCGCCTTTGTGGGTCCTTTGTTTGTGAGTCAGGATGTTGGCCGACCATCAGAAAAAATCCGCCCGTATCGTCGTCGTTGGCTCCATCAATCTTGATCTGGTGGTTCGTTCGCAGACTTTGCCTCGTCCGGGTGAGACACTGATGGGACGTTCCTTTGAAGAAGTTCCCGGAGGAAAAGGCGCGAACCAGGCTGTTGCAGCCTCACGCCTCGGTGCACAGGTTTCCATGATTGGCGCTTTGGGAGAAGATGCCTTTGCAGATCGATTACGAAGCGGACTGAAGAAGAGCGGCGTGGACGTTCGGTTTGTCACCACAAAGCGCGATTGTTCCAGCGGCGTCGCGGTGATTGGTGTGGACGACAGTGGTCAAAACTGCATTACGGTTGTTCCGGGGGCAAATAGTCTTGTAACTCCCGAACAAATTCAGCAATCGGTTGAATTGATCGCTGAAGCTGATGTTCTTCTCCTGCAACTGGAGGTGCCTGTACCCGCAGTCGCTGCTGCTTCAGAGCTCGCTCGGCAACATGGGGTAACAGTGATCTTCGATCCTGCCCCGGCGCAGCAATCGCTTCCTGAAGCGATTTTCCTGGCGGATGTCATTTGCCCGAACGAATCCGAAGCGGAGATACTTACCGGTATCACGATCAAATCCACTGAAGATGCCGCACTGGCAGCCAGCCGCCTATGCGGAATGGGCGCAAGGTATGCGGTGGTGACGATGGGACATCAGGGAGTAGTTTGGTGCGAGCGTGTTGTCAGTGAGGCACAGCGGAATCAGTGGCACCATGTCCCTGCGTTTCCGGTTCAGGCAGTTGATACGACCGCTGCCGGTGACGCATTTGCCGGTGCGCTGGGAATTCGGCTTGCCGAAGGGGCAACATTCGCGGATGCTGTTCGTTTCGCGTGTGCGGCTGGAGGACTGGCGGCATCACGCGCGGGGGCTCAACCAGCAATGCCGTCGCGGTGGGAAGTCGATCAGCTGGTTCAACCATCGGAGTAAGTCTGCTTCGGGGAATGGTCGCTGAGAATTCGATAGAGGATCGAGGGCATGATTCGAATGTCAGATGAAAACTTCAGCCGGCGCCGGGTCCTGCAGCAATCGGCACTCGGACTTGGATCGCTGGGGCTGGCAAGTCTGCTTGCCGACGAAGGAAGATTGATAGCTGCCCCGGAAGCAGTCGGAGGACTCCAGCATTCGCGGTCGCCTCACTTTGCAGGCAAGGCCAAGAGAGTCATCCATTTTTTTCTGAATGGCGGGCCGTCACATGTCGATACGTTTGATCCCAAACCACAACTGGCTCGCTTCGTCAGTCGGACAGTTTCGGACAATCTACTGACAGAACGAAAGACGGGTGCCGCCCTGCCATCACCATTTCGTTTTCGGAAGTATGGCCAATCCGGAATTGAAGTGAGTGAGATTTTTTCAAAAACGGCAGCTCATATCGATGACATAGCGGTGATTCGTTCGATGTATGCCCAGGTGCCAAACCATGAACCGTCCCTGATGCTGATGAATTGTGGCGACTCTGTTCAGCCTCGTCCCAGCATGGGTTCCTGGGTGATGTATGGTCTGGGTACAGAGAATCAGAATCTGCCGGGGTTTATTGCAATGTGCCCCGGCGGTCTGCCAATCAAAGATTCTGAAAACTGGCAGTCGGCGTTTCTGCCGGGAGCGTTTCAGGGCACTTACATCGATTCGCAACATCGTGAACTGAGTCGTTTGATTGAGAACATCGAGCATCCGCAGATTGCGACGCCAGCGCAGCGTCGTCAGCTGAACCTGCTTGCCGGCATAAATGCTCGTCACCGAAAGGGAAGGCTCGACGAGCGCCTGGAGGCACGAATTCAGTCGTTTGAGCTGGCGTTTCGAATGCAGCGAGATGCGGCCGAAGCCTTCGATATCACTCGTGAACCTCCCCATATTCAGCAGATGTACGGCGACGGAGTCCATGGTCGACAAACGCTGATTGCGAGACGGTTGCTGGAAAGAGGCGTCCGATATGTGCAGCTTTGGCACGGCGCCGGACAACCGTGGGACAATCATGCTGGTATCGAAGGAGCCCATCGAAATCTCGCGGCACAAATTGACGGTCCGATTGCAGCATTGCTGACGGATCTGAAACAGCGAGGCATGTTCGATGACACTCTCATCCTTTGGGGAGGAGAGTTTGGCCGAACACCAACAGTTGAACTGTCGGGCGACGGCAAGCCACAGGATGGTCGAGACCACAATCACTGGGGCTTCAGTGTCTGGCTGGCAGGGGGCGGTATTAAAGGCGGTACGGTTTACGGGACGACGGACGAACTGGGGTTCCGGGCAGCAGAGAACCCCGTCAGCATTCATGACCTGCACGCGACCATGCTGCATTGCCTTGGTTTCGACCACCGACAACTAACGTTTCGTTATGCGGGTCGAGACTTCCGACTGACGGACGTTCATGGCAATGTGATCGACGCTGTTCTGAGCTAATTCTTCCGAACGATCGGATGCCGGTACCGCTGGTCATAAATCCGTATCATCACGGTTATCCAGAATCGCTCGCACGATGTGGCAGAAGGACTCCGGCGTAAAAGGCTTTTGAATGAAGGCAGCCTCAGTGGCATCGATTCCGTAAAGACTGACCGCGTCCTCCGTATAACCACTCATCAAGAGGATCCGAATTCCCGGTGCCCTGGCTCGAATGGCCTGGGTGATTGCATCGGCACCAATATCGGGCAGGACAACATCCGTAGCAACCAGACTTAAGACCGTTGCATTATTGTGAATGGCATCGAGTGCTTCCTGACCGTTTCTGGCAGCGAGTACGTTGTATCCACAGGTGCGAAGTGAAATGACGGCAAGGTCACGGACTGAATCGTCGTCTTCCACAATCAGAATCGTCTCGTTTGGTCGTGCCCGAAATGATTCCGGAAGGCTGTGAGCAACTGTACTTTGCGGGGCAAGCGGCAAATGAACTGTCACAGTCGTTCCTTCGATGGAAGAGCTTTCGATGCTGATGTCTCCGCCCGCTTCCTCAACGATTCCATGAACCACCGATAGCCCAAGACCAATTCCATGCCCCGCTTCTTTGGTTGTAAAGAATGGGTCAAAGACACGGTCTCTTATGCCTGCCGGAATGCCGGATCCCGAATCGCAAATCTGTAATCGCGCAAACAATCGGGTGTCCTGAGTGTTATCGACGGAGCCGACATCAGGCGGCATTGTCCGAAGAAGAATTCGCCCGCCTTTGGGCATGGCATCCTGTGAATTCAGACACAGATTGATCACGACCTGCTCGAACTGCAGGGGGTCGATACGAATTCGGAGTGGTTCCGGATAAAGGTCCGTGGTAATCCGAACATTCTCACCAAGCATTCGTTCCAGAACGGGCAGCGTGCTTACCAGACACCAGTTAATGTCTGTTTCGATAGGTTCAAAATTCTGACGTCGGCTGAAGGTGAGCAGTTGACGAGTCAATTGAGTGGCTCGATTGCCGGCTTTGCTGATTTCGGCGATCAGCTTCGCTGACGGATCCGATGGTGGCAATGATGTCAGCAGCAGCTCACTGTACCCCATAATGACCGTCAGCAGATTATTGAAATCATGCGCAATGCCTCCTGCGAGTCGACCAACCGCTTCCAGCTTTTGTGCATGCCGCAACTCTGCTTCGATTCGTCGTCGTTCAGTCAGGTCATGGATGCTGATGAGCGTGACCTGCTCACCCTGAAAAACCAGTCCACTCGCAGTAATTTCGACCGGCTTGGTCGTGCCATCCAGGCAATGCAGCACAATGTCATTGCTGACGCGATTATTCTGTAAATTCAGTACCCATCGATTGCGATCCTGTTGCACGTCGAAGTCCGGAAGCGGTGCTCGACTTCGAATGAGGGAATCCAGCGGCAGCCCTACAACATGGGAAGGCTTCTCTGCTCTGATCAGAATTTGTGCGGCGCTGTTGCAGAAACGGACACTGCCATTCGAATGAATAATGACAGCATCCGGGACGGCATTCAGTAGCGCGCGATGTCTTTCGTCGCTCACTCGAAGGGCATCTTCGATCAGGCGTTGTTCTGAGACATCCTGACATGTGCCGGAAACTGCGACGACCTTCTTGTCGTGTCCATGGATGATTCGGCCACGAGCTCGCAGCCATCGCGTATCCCCATTCCTGCGGGTGATTCGATAAATGTGATCGAAAGGCGTTCCCGCCCGCATGGATTCCGAAAGACGACTTGCTACCAGTTGCCGATCTTCCGGGTGAATAAGATTTAAGTAGGACGCGAAGTCCTTCGGGACTTCATCCTCATTCAGACCGAAAATCCGGACCAAACTTTCAGACCACGAAACGCGATCGGTGCAGGCATCCCAGTGGAAGCTTCCCATGTTGCCAATCTCCTGGGCTTCGATCAGTCGGGATTCAGACTGTCTGACTGCTTGTTCCGCGTGAATACGGTCGGTAACATCGACGGCAAGTCCGATGACGCCGACGATGCTCTCGTTTTCATACGATGGCAGGCGGTTGATCTGTAACCACCGCAATCCCGACGCGGTTTCAACGGCTTCGACCGAACCGTTGACCTGAATACCATGCCGCATTACGGTGATTTCCGCGGCACTGGGATTCTGGCTTCGAGTCAGTCCCAGTTCCTGATCCGTGTGTCCGATGATCTGGTCGGCTGTGAGTCCGAGCAACCTGGTCATTTCGCGGTTGACACGACGATAGCGATGGTCTGCATCCTTCACAAATATCGATGCCGGGACCGTGTCCAGAATCGTCTGCAGTTTGCGACGTTGTGTCAAAGCTTCTGTCTGCCAGCACGGCTGCTGGCTTTCCGGACTGTCACTGACGGGGACGCTGTCCCAGATCCAGAGGCGTGAATGGGAACTCTGTTGTGCTGAGGGTGCCGCATCCTGTGAGACGATTTCGTAACAGCGACCAGTAATCACTGGAGACGTCGCATCGCTGTTCCGAATCCTCGCTTTGCGAGTACCAAGACACTGCAAATGAAACGCGTTTATCGTCGTGATGGCAAGTGGCGTCGTCTGTTGAGAATTCGATCCGTCGAATTCAGATACCCATTCGACCTGCCGACTCAGCTTTTCAGGCAGGTTCGCTGAATTCGGCCTGGCAAGGAGCAACCACGCCTCATTGCAGGCCACGACATTGGATTCAGAATCGGTAATGCAGGCCGGTATCGGGAATACGTTGATGATTTTTGAGAGCATCCTGAAGTTCCGAACGGCCTCACCAGCGATCGTTAAGGAGCGTAAGAGAATTCATCTGCAATCAGATGACGCCGATTTCAATTCCCTGAGCAGTCTAACCACGCGAATAGTTCCCGGGGAAGTCGAGAGCGAACCGATCCGCCTTTGACGTGTCGGGTTCAGGGATTTCTGTCGGGGGTTTGTTCATCGGCTTGCAACAGGTGAAAGAGTTCGAGATATTCCGGCACCAGGGGGCCGTAGCTCAATCGGTTAGAGCAGCGGACTCATAATCCGTTGGTTCTCGGTTCAAGTCCGAGCGGCCCCACTTCAGCTCTTGCTTGCCAGAATATGACTGTACCATCCCATGTCCGCTTCCGCCAAAATGCGAGCTGTCAGATTTCACTCGCATGGTGAGCCCTCGTCGGTTCTTCAGCTCGAAGAGGTTCCGAAGCCGGTTCCGGCACATGGTCAGGTCCTGGTGCGAATGTTGACGGCCCCGGTCAATCCGTCAGATCTGATGTATATTCGCGGCCAGTATACCGTGCAGGCCCGGTGCCCGGCGATACCCGGTTTTGAAGGCGTCGGTGTTGTCGAACAATCCGGCGGAGGACTGAGGGGCAGAATCTTCACGGGAAAACGAGTCGCCGTGCTCAGCAAAGAGGCTGGAAGCTGGGGCGAATACGCCGTCGCTCCTGCAGACCAGGTGATCCCGCTCGACAGTCGACTGACCAACGCTCAGGCTGCCACGTTCTTCGTCAATCCGGCGACAGCATGGGTCATGACGCAGGAAGTGCTGAGAATTCCGCCAAATGAATGGCTGTTGCTCAGCGCAGCGTCCTCTGCACTGGGTTCAATGATTATCCGCCTCGGTGTGGCTTTGGGCTTCAGGACTCTTTGTATCGTCCGGCGCGAATCGCAGGTCGCGGCTCTCAGGAAAATCGGCGCTACAGAAGTCGTGGTGTTCGATGGTCGCGAAGAAAATGAAGCCGATTTTCAGGCAGGAATCGCGGACATCATGAAGGGGCGGGGCGTTTCTTTCGCCATTGACCCCGTCGGTGGGTTGACCGGATCGGCTATTGTTCGAAGTCTCGGGCCGAATGGGCATCTGCTGGTCTATGGTACCCTGAGCGGTCAGCCACTGAATTTTTCTCCACGAGCGCTGATGAATACCGGCAGCCGCGTGGAAGGGTTCTGGCTCGGCAACTTCATGGCCTCGAAGGGCTTGTTTTTCAAGCTTGGGCTGGTGCGTCGACTGGCTCGACTGGTCCGAGAGGGTACGCTGGATTCACCGATTCAGCAAGTTGTTCCCCTGTGCGATGTCAGAGATGCGGTCATGCTGGCGGAACGAAGCGGCGAAGAATCCGCCAGGGGCAAGATTCTGATCCAAATCGCGGAAAACGCCGGTTGAGAAGCCAATTGCGAACTTCGGCAGAGTTGGCTACCTTCCGCAGCTGGTCAGGATTATGCGCGAGGATTGTGTATCTTCCGGGGGGCCCATCGACGGAAGCCGCCAGGCTTTCCCGAATGGCGACTCGGGATCAGGGGTGGATACTCTTGTCCGGCTGTCTCAAGGGCAGCTGTTTTTTATTTGATGGTTATCTGAGATGCCGGGCATCTCACTATTCGCAGGTGCATCAGCCAAAATGACAAACCCAAACGGCGAGTCACCGTCGTCACCGGAAAAAAAGTCGCCAGAAGGCTCACCACCCTCGTCACAGCGCCCGGAAGAGTCCCCGCAACGTCCCCTGGGACCAATGGTCCTGGTGATCATTGCGTTGTTTCTGCTGACCGCGTATTACATGGTCAGTTCCGGGATGAACAAAGGCGTTGAAGTTCCGTACGGCTACTTTGTGAAACAAGTCGAAGCCGGAAACGTCGTCCTGGTCCGCCAGTATGGAGAAGTGCTGGCTGGCGAATGGAAACAAATTCCCGCGGAATTGCCCGAGGGCTTCAAGGGCCAGTTGACCACAGAGTTTCACACCACCCTGCCAATGCGCCCGGCAGAAGATACAGAACTGCTTCCGTTACTCAAGAAGCACAATGTCCGGATCAGTGCGGAACGAATGAACTGGACCGTTGGTCAGCAAATCATGGTCTGGCTCGCGATCTCAGGGGTTTTCCTGCTGGTCTTGTTTTTCATGATGCGGCGTACATCCGATCCGTTCGGTGGCGGCGGAATGATGGGTGGCTTCATTCGAAGCCCGGTGAAGCGGTTCGAAAAGTCCGATAAATCGGCCAGCTTTGATGATGTGGCCGGTCTGAAGACCGCGAAGCAGGATTTACAGGAAGTTGTGGAATTTCTTCGCAACCCCAAACGTTTTACTCGGCTGGGGGCAAAGATTCCAAAGGGTGTCCTGCTGCTGGGACCTCCGGGGACAGGCAAGACATTATTGGCGCGGGCAACCGCCGGCGAAGCGGGGGTGCCTTTCTTTTCAATCAATGGATCCGAATTTATCCAGATGTTCGTTGGCGTTGGGGCCACGCGGGTTCGAGACTTGTTCAAGACCGCTCGAGAGAATGCGCCCTGCATTGTCTTCATTGACGAAATTGATGCCGTCGGTCGCGTTCGCGGTGCCGGCGTCGGTGGTGGACATGACGAACGTGAACAAACGCTGAATCAGATCCTTAGCGAAATGGACGGGTTCCAACAGTCAGACACCGTCATCGTTCTGGCGGCAACCAACCGAAACGATGTTCTCGACCCTGCGTTACTGCGTCCCGGCCGTTTCGATCGGCACGTAACCGTTGATCGCCCCGCACGCGACGGGCGTCTGGGGATCCTGAAAGTCCATACGCGGAAAGTGCCCTTGTCCAGCGATGTGGATTTGGAGGCGATGGCGAAGGCAACCATTGGCTATAGCGGAGCGGAACTGGAAAAGCTCGTCAACGAAGCGGCCATCAAAGCGGCCAGAGAAGAAAAACGCACCGTTGAAATGGAAGATTTTCTGTTCGCTCATGACCTGATCGTCATGGGAGCGCCACGGGACGAAGTGATGGATGACGAGCAGAAACGACTGACTGCGTTTCACGAAGCCGGACATGCCATTCTGGGCTGGTTTCAGGATGGCGTGGATCCTGTGCACAAGGTTTCCATTATTCCTCGCGGTCGGGCACTGGGCGTTACTCTGTTTGCACCGGAGAAAGAGTTCCACAACGTGGGCGAGAAAGCTCTGCGTGCCCGTCTGATCATGATGATGGGAGGGCGTGCAGCAGAAAAACTCATCGTTGATGAATACTCTGTGGGTGCGCAAAACGACATTGAAAGAGCAACTCAGTTGGCGCGGAAGATGGTTGCCAGCTGGGGTATGTCTGACGAGATTGGACCTGTTTCATTCAAACAGTCTGAAGAACACCCGTTCCTCGGCAAAGAAATGCATTCATACCGAGAATTCAGCGAGGAAACAGCACGCCTGATCGACATCGAAGTTCAACGCATCATGCACGAAGCCAACGCAACAGCCATGCAAATGCTGACCGAACGACGTGATCAGCTGGATGCTTTGGCAGAAGCGCTCCTGGAGCGGGAAAACCTGGAGGTGGATGAGATCACGGCCATTCTGGGCCCTGCGCCGTTTACTCAAAAGACAAAGGACTCCGAGGCAGAAGACGCACCTGATGCGACCAGTGCTCCGGATGCAAATACCGATTCCGATCCTGCTCCGGATGAAGCCGGAACATAGTCTGATGTCTGCTGAATTATGACTGTTGGATTATGACTGCTGAATCATGACTGCGCAGTTCAATCCACTCGGCGTTGATTCTTAGTGGCCCGGATGAAACTCGTCATCCTCATCAGAATCCAGGTCATCGAATTCGTCGGAATCGTCCATGTTGTCGTCATCCAGATCATCGAAGTCCGAATCATCAAGCTCCAGGTCATCGTCGTCATCACTAATCGGAAATCGCGCGCTCTGCCAGACCGCGCCTGGTGAATCGGTGTAGGACTCGTTGCTGATCAGCGTTTCCTCCACCTGTGCCGGCAGGCTGTGGCAGCGGGACTGCCAGCGCAGCGCGGTTTCAACCGCTTCGTCTTCGCTGGTAGCCAGAATCCCCCATTCAATCCCATAGGCCGTCCAGTCCGCTTCGGCGTCGAGCCGGTCATGATCCGAGTTCCACTGATCATCTACCGGTTGATAGAGCAAACATCGGTACAAATGCACGCCTTCCTGCTGGGGCGTGTCTTCCCGCAGCGGCTGAAACCACCAGTCCGGCATCAGGGCAGACCGAAGCAGCCGCTCTTCAATCCTGTTCTGCAGGTCTGCATCCCGGAGTACGTTTGTCGCAACGTCTAACAGCCGTTCGAACAGCGACGCAATTCCATTGCCGCTTAGAAAATCAACCTGATGAAGCGGAGTCTGCATGACAAAATTGATATGCGGTTTCGCTCGTTCAATTCGATCCATCTGAACCAGTGTCACAGCCCGCATCACCTCAAGATGCCATCCAGTTCCATGAGCTGCCTCTTCAGCAAGGTCAAGCAGCATCAGGCTTTCTTCGTATCGTTGCAGTTCGTACTGACAGACCGCCCGGTAATAACAAACCCAGGCTCGATTTTCTCCTCCCAGAGTTTCAAAACGATCCAGGTATGTCAGCGTCGAATCAAATTGTTGCAGGCGAAATGACAACATGGCGGCATTAAATGCAATGCGATAGTCGTCTGCGCCTTCACGAAGGCTCAGGTCCAGTACGTGAAGCGCGTCTCGAGGTCGGTCTGTTTCCGTATACAAGTCTGCCAGCCGTTCGACGACGTCCGGCAAGGTTCGGTCCAGCCGGAAGGCTCTGGCAAAACATCGCTCGGCTTCGCCTGAATTGTTTTCCCGAAGATAGTGGTCACCCGCGCGCATATGATTGCGGGCTCGATTGCCATCCAGCGCCAGCGCTTTCAAATGCAGTTGTTCCGTTCGTTCAGCCGTGATTTTCTCAGCCATGGACTTATTCGAGCTGTTTCGAAGAGCGTCGCCCAGTGCCCCAAGTACCGACAGAACGATGCCACGATCGCGGTGTGGCGCGGCGATGGAGTTCGCCCACCTCCAGATCTCGTCTCCATCGCTCGCCGAACCAACCAGCCAGCCCATAATGTGGATCAAACCCGCGACATCGTCGTAATGGGTCGCCTGTGTGGTGGTGTAGCCCAGTACCTCATCCCGGATAGCCTGAAAGCTTTCCTCCGTCGGATCCGACATCAGTCCATTCATTTGCTCCCGAAGCTTCGTCAGTTCGGCTGCAAGTGGCGTCGCATTCTCAGTATCGCCGGCTTCATGGCTCGTTTCATCGCCGGACTCCAGATCGACAGCAGCACCCTCCGATTCGCCGAAACCATCATTCTTGATGCTCTCGGAAGGGGTTTCGCTGATCTTTGGAGCTTGTGTACCGGTGGCATCGCTGGCTTCGGCAATCTGTTTTTCCAGATCCACAAGAATTGCAATGGGTGAAGGCTTGCTGGATGACATCAGCACATCCAGTCGCCGGATTGTAAGCCAGTCATTCGCTACGCGGGCTCGTTGTTCCAGTTGTCTGGCCAATGCTTCGGCCTGCTTCTGCTGTCCCTCCAGCCGTTTGGCCGCAACCAGTCGTAAACGCGTTTCAAACCAGAGGTGTGTTCCACCGGACTTTTGCAAACGCTGGTCCCAGCGAGTCAGTATCTCCGTCGCAGTTGACCATTCGTGCCGCTGTACTGCAGCCAAAGCTCGATTCAGATCCATCGAATGTTCGAAGAAAGGACACTCATCAGCAGATGGCATCTCACTGAAAACGCTGTCCTTTTCAAGTACAGGTTCTCTGCCCGCAGCAATCAGCACGTTATCCAGTTCAAGCAGCGTACGAATGCGGGCTTCGGTTTTCAGGCTCACCAGTTCGGACTGAGCAAATTCCAGAGCTTGCTCGTACTGAGCGATCGATTCATCGAATCGGCCATACAGAGCGTCCAGCCATGCGGCTTTGCCGGATGCGACCCAGCGACGATCGCCTCGGTCAGACCACGCGCCTTCATGTTCTGTAACCTGCCGACACTGATGCATCGCGATTTCGGCGTCATCTGCCGCCAGATAGACATCGCAGGCATATTCCCGAAAGCAGCCGATGCAGCCGAGTTTCCCGGTTCTGCGACATATCTGAATGCCATCAGCGATGCAGGCGTGCATTCCCTGGGAATTGTAGCCCTCCAGATGACCGGTCGCTTCCGCCAGGTTTTCATACGCACAGGAGCTCATTGAATAGACAAGGTTCTCGTACTGCTCAATGGGAAAGTCCGCCTGAATCTGGCGAATCCGTTCTTCATCTTCCAGCAGTGCAATGAGTTCGATGGCACGTTCCCGCATCAGCTGAAAGTCGAGCAGGTATTGGGCCTGGTCCATCTGGAAGAATGTCCCCATCACATAATGATAGGCCCGTTGTTCGGACCGCGATTTTCGTCGCAGTTCTCCATAGAGTCGTGATGACGATGCAAATCGGCATGGCTTGATGAGAGCCCCGGCCTGATCCTGGAGTTCTTCCAGTTGCCGGGTAATTTCTGCTTCGTGTTCAGGATTGCTCATTTGCGATTGGCTTTTACAGAGTGAAACTGTCCGAAACTCGTGCGAATCGTTTGACGAGTTGCAGGCATGATCCTGTGCGATCATAAGAGCGTCTGACACGATTCAGTGACAGCGACGCGAAATGATCCCGCCGAACAGACAGATTGGCAAGCCTCGGGGTCTGAACGCACTGCGGCACTTCCGCACGAAGTAGTTCATGTTTTCCCATTCACCCCATCCACCGGACTCTGTTTGACACTGAAAAACCTAATTGCCAGACTCCCCCGGGCTCTGGGTTTGCGCAAACGGTGATCCTGACAATGCAGCAGTGCAGTGTCCTGACACGGAATTTGTGTTGTTCAGTGTTGTTGGACCGTCCGTAGCCTGCGACGTTGAACGAACGAGTCCTGGCGACTGGCGACAAGACCGCATGACGGACGATTTCAATGTCAGAGATCTCGAAAAAACGCAATCCCTGTCCTGATGACAATTCGATTCGGTGCCACCGATGTGTCAGGCCGACACTCCCGGTCAGATCGACACGTTCATTAAAGATCCGTCATGTCCTATTCTGGTCCACTCCTGATCCTCTGGATGTTAGTGCTGTGCATTGTTCAGGGTCTGATGCTGTCAGTTTATGTTCGCACTCTCCGGAGTGCGGATGAACCACTCGGCGATGATCCGTTTCCACCAATGCTGATCGTATTATGTCTGCGAGGAGCGGATCCGTTTCTGCGAGACAGCCTGGCACGGATGCTGGAGTCAGACTATCCCGCCGCCCGTTTTCGAATCGTGATCGATTCCGCTGAAGACCCTGCGCTGGACGTTGTTGACGCCTTTCTGCTCGAACGCAACGACGCGAGGGTAGAACGATTCATTCTTCAGAACCGCCTGACCACTTGCAGCGGAAAGGTGAGCGGCCTTCTGGAGGCGACGGAATCCATTCCGCAGGACTGTGAAGTCATCGCCTGGATCGATGGCGATTCACTGCTGCACCGCTCAGCGTTGCGAGAACTCGCCAACGGATTGCGTGATCCCCGAATCGGCGCGGTATCGGGGAATCGCTGGTACCTGCCACCGGAAGCCAGCCTGTCCGGAATCACGCGTATGTTCTGGAATGCATTTGCTGTCCCATCGATGAATATGCTGGGCATTCTGTGGGGGGGATGTATGGCAATTCGGGCCACCGACTTTCGATGCCCCGAATTCCGAAATCGGCTCACCCATTCTTTCGTCGAAGATTCCGCGATTTGTACCTACGTTCGATCCACAGGCAGAACCACCCGTCTCGTCGCTTCGGCCCTGTTGCTGAATCGAGAAACGATCACGCTGAAAGATTACTACCAGTTCGCGACCCGCCAGCTGCTGACCGTTCGCATCGACAACTCACGATGGTGGCTGCTTGCCGCCCACATGCTCACCCTGAACCTCACGATTCTTTTGATGCTGATCCCCATGTCGATGCCATGGCTTCCCTGGTGGAAAGAAGTATGGCTGGCGTACCTGCTGCTTTCAGGGCTTTCGTTGACAGCAATTCCAATTGGACACGTGCGAGTCTGCAGGACTCTGCGAGCCCGAGGCGAAGAAGTGCCCCGAATCTCCTGGAAGCAATGGCTTCTGTTTCCCGTTGCCGTTTTCCTGCCGAATCATCTGAACCTCGCATCCACGCTTAACACACTCTTGATTCGTCAAATTACCTGGCGAGGCATCACTTACCAGTTCAGCCGGCATAAGTGCCAAATCATCGATGTTCAGCCCACCAAAACCTCAGCAGACACGGGACGTTCGATCATCTGATACCCGGCCGCCGCTGTGTTCCTGTCTCGCTCTACCTGAGGCCTGCTGAACCCCTGCGTTCTGAACATCCCCTTTCCAGCAGACGGCACAGTTCCCGCCCCCACAAATCCAGCGATTGAAGAAACGGGTATCTCCGACGGTCCTGTGACCGGAAAATACCCGCGCTGTGCACGTCTTTGCGCATCCGGAAAAGTCGGGGCACTCCATGTCGACGTCCACGTCCACGACCACGACCCAGGGCGATCCGGCAGCCATTCTCGCATTGACTCAGGATTCCAACCCCGTCCTGGTCCTTCAAACAGATGGAAGACGGACCGTTGTTGTCCCGAACGAAACCGTTCAGCCCGAACTCGGGAATTCGGCTCAGCAGAAGTGAGGCGGATTCAGCTCCATTCCCGCGGCAGACAAATCTTCAGAAACTTCCGATCTCACCGGCACGATCGCACTCGACCGGGATCGTAGCCCAAAAATCTCCCGGCGAATTCTGATGTCGCCCTGCGTGCCCGCTCCACCGTAGGACTGCACACCCGTGCGGTCATCGCTCAGGATTATCTGCCAGTGTGGCATTCCGAACTTGACTCCAGCGGTTTGCGGTTTAGTCTGCGTTTAGTGTACAGGCGCTGATTCCCTGGCCTGTCACAATTTCTGCGAGTTCGACCATCCACCAGCTTCAGGTATCTCCTGAGGTTCCCGCCTTTCACTGGCACGACGCCAGCGCCAATTGCATCGGAGAGCTTCTATGTCGCTGAACCCAAATCGTCTCTGGATGCCCGCGTCGCGCAGGTTGTTGCCTGCTGCACGCATCGTTGCAGCGATGTTCGCCCTGAGTCTGACGACGGCGGTTAACGCTGAAATCACAAAACTGGAGATCGCGCCAACTGGTGAAGACCAAACCATACGCATTCTCAGTCGTGATGCCCGGCAGCAACTGGTAGTGACGGGAATTCATGATGATGGCAGACAGGAGGATGTCACTCGCAAAGCCCGAATTTCTGTTTCAGCTGACAACATCCTGAAGATCGATGACACGGGTTTGGCAGTCCCTGTCGCGGATGGTGATGTCACAGTGACTGCTACGCTGAACGGCAAGTCAGCAGAAGTTCGAGTCGTGATCACCGGGTTCGCTCATCCGTTACCCATCAACTTCCGCAATCAGGTGGTTCCCGTTTTTACGAAACTCAGCTGCAACGGCGGCGGTTGCCACGGTAAGTCCGGCGGGCAGAACGGTTTCAAATTGTCTCTGCTGGGCTTCTATCCGGAAGACGATTACGAGTTCCTGAAGAAGGAATCGCGCGGCCGCCGGATCTTTCCTGGCGTACCCGGTGAGAGTCTTCTGCTGAAGAAGGCCATCGGCCGATCTCCTCACGGTGGCGGCAAACGCATGGAGCAAAACAGTTACGAATATGACCTGCTTGTTCGCTGGATCGAACAGGGAATGCCGTACGGCACGGAAAGTGATCCTTATGTGACTTCAATTCGCTGCGTGCCGGATGCTCGTGTGATGCAACGCAACACCGAGCAGCAGGTGGCGGTGCTGGCAACCTACAGCAATGGTACCGAAGAAGATGTGACCCGCATGGCGTTGTTTGAGCCCAACGACGCTGAGATGGCCGAATCCTCCATCACAGGACTGATTCGCACCAACGATCTGGCGGGCGAAGTGGCCATCATGGCGCGATATCAGGGGCAGGTCGCGACCTTCCGAGCAACGATTCCCATGGGAGCAGATACTTCAACCCTGCCCGAACCAACAAATATCGTGGACGCTGCTGTCTTCGACAAACTTCGCCTGCTGGGCATACCAGCCTCAGAAATCTGCGACGATGCGACGTTCCTGCGACGAGCATCACTGGATATCGCCGGCCATATTCCTGGAGAGGCTGAAGTCAAGGAATTCCTTGCAGACACCTCTCCGGATAAACGAGACAGGCTGATTGATCGTTTGCTCGACAGTCCCCAATATGCCGACCACTTCGCCAACAAATGGAATTTTATCCTGAGAAACAAGAAGGAACGTGGCGAAGACACACCTGGTACAATGCTGTTTCATCGGTGGCTGTGGAGCAGCCTGTATGACAACAAGCCGTATGATCAGCTTGTGCGCGAGATTGTATCGGCATCCGGCGATCCCATGATCAATCCGGCGGTTGTCTGGTATCGCGACGTCGACAGTGTCGAAGAACAGGTTGAAGACACTGCTCAACTGTTCCTGGGAATTCGTATCCAGTGTGCAAGGTGTCATCACCATCCCTTCGAAAAATGGAGCCAGGACGATTACTACGGACTGGCCGCGTTCTACAACCGCGTGGGCAAGAAAGTGATTCCTAACGCGGCGGGCAACATGCGCGATCGTCGCGTCTTTCATAACGAAGGCATCGCGACCGCTTCGAATCCCCGATCCGGAAAGGCATTGAAGCCAACTGGCCTTGGGGCTGAAGCACCTTATGACATCGCTGCAGACAGTGACCCTCGCGTGAAACTGGCCGACTGGATGAGCGACCCCGGAAATCCGTTTTTCGCAAAGTCACTGGTCAATCGATACTGGAAACACTTTTTTAATCGCGGCATCGTAGAGCCCGAAGACGATATGCGGGCAACGAATCCACCATCCAATCCGGAATTGCTGGACGCACTGGCGAAGCAATTCATCGAATCAGATTTCGATCTGAAAGGGCTGGTCCGGACGATCTGTCGTTCCAAAACCTATCAGCTCAGTGCCCTGCCCAACGACTACAACGCCAGTGACAAACAAAACTTTTCGCGGTATTACCCGCGACGTCTCAGCGCGGAAGTGCTTTATGACGCATTTCATCAGGTCACCGGCAGTAGCCAGAACTTCAACGGCATGCCCGCTGGCACCAGCGCGCTGCAGCTGGCTGATGCATCTAACGGACCCTACTTTCTTCAGGTCTTTGGCCAGCCCAAAGGCGATACGGCCTGCGAATGCGAACGCAGTATGGAAGCCAATCTGGCCCAAAGTCTGCATCTGCTGAATGGCAAGGAAATTCAGGATAAGATTGCATCCGCTTCCGGACGAGCGGCGGCCCTGGCAAAAGACACCGCCCGGACCCATGATGAACGCATGACGGAACTGTATCTGAACGTCTTCGGACGCAAACCAAATGCCTCTGAACTGGACACCGCCGTCAGTTACCTGAAACGCAATGAAGACAATCCACAGGCTGGTTATGAAGACATTCTTTGGGCATTGATCAACACCAAAGAATTTCAGTTCAATCACTAACCGAAAGCAGGCCGCAGAAACAGATTCCTCCACAGCCGTTCCAGCGTCCATCGCTTCCTGCTGATTCGAATTCGGAATCCAGAAAGTGCATGTGCCCAGGAACGGCGGATGTCCTCAGTTCGAATCATTCGACAGATCTGTGGTCGAGCATTGCACCAGCACCCCTACCCACCCGAATATCCCGCCTCAATACCTCACAGAACCGATCTTTCATCGGTGAATTCAAACGGACACAATCTGATGAGAAGACGGCTGACGAAGCAACAGTTTCTTCACAGCGTATGTATGGCAGCAGCGCTGTTGTTACCTTTGCATTGCCTCTGTGCCCAGTTACCGCAAACACGGATCTCGGCTTTATTCCCCACGGGTGCGCAGCGAGGGACGACGATTGAGGTCGCGATTACCGCAGGGACAGACCTGGATGAAGTTGATCAGTTGGTCTTCAGTCATCCTGGCATCAAAGCGGTCCGAAAAAGGGATGCCAACAACGCTCCGGTCGCGAATACATTTATCGTCTCAACAGACGTCACCGTCCCGCCCGGTCTCTTTGATGCAAGGGCTCGGGGCTTGTTCGGGATCAGCAACCCGAAAGCGTTTCGCATCGATTCTCTCACCGAAATCGTCGAAACAGAACCCAACAACACCGCCGATCAGGCAACACCCGTCCTGGTCAACACCATCGTCAATGCGAGAGCAAACGGTGGAACAGATGTAGATTTCTATCGGTTTTTCGCTGAAGCCGGGCAAACGATTGTCGTTCGTTCTGAAGCCGCTGTTCTGGATTCACCGATGCAGCCAGTGCTGCAATTGTTCGATCCGAATGGCCATCGGATTGCAGAGAGTCGCCGGATCTTTTCCCAGGACGCAGCACTTTCATTGACGGCAGTTGAAAGCGGCAATTACCTGCTCAAAGTTGCCGACATCGTCTATGCTGGCAGTAATGACTACGTGTACCGCTTATCCATCGATACTCGTCCACTGGTCGACGCGGTAATCCCGGCCATTGTGAAAACCAATCAACCATCAACCGTCACTATTGTGGGACGGAATCTCGCAGGTGGCCAGGCATCGCCATTCCTTATTGGAACCGACTCACTTCAACAGTCCGTGGTAGAAATTGCTCCCAGCCCCGATGCTGAATCCCGGACGGGTATCGCATCTTATTCCGCATCCATTGATGCCGTGCGGACAAATCAGATCGATGGCAACCTGCTGACGCTTTCTCACAGCGACCTCGCACCAGTTGTTGAAGACCCAAAAGCCGCACACCAGATGGTGACGATTCCGTCGGAAGTTGACGGACGATTTGATTCGATCGGTGACGAAGACGACATCCGATTCCATGCCGCCAGGGGTGACGTCGTCGTCGCGGAAGTTTATGCAGATCGAATTGGATCCATCGCGGACCCTCTGTTGATGGTGGAACGAGTCGTTGTGGATCAGAATGGCGTTGAGACCTATCAACGCCTGGGTACAGAGGACGACAGTAAGCAGAATCCGGGCGGCGCTAATCTGCCGACGCTATCCAGCGACCCCGCGTTCCAGCTAACAGCACCAGAAGAGGGTGTGTACCGCATTCGATTGAAGGATCGATATGCCGATTCTCGCGGGGACGTGAGGTTGAACTATCGACTTTCGCTTCGCAGACCCACACCTGATTTTCGATTGATCGTTTTCGACGCCTTTCCATCAGCTGACGGCAAAGCACCAGCGACCAGCGGGGCAGTCAGTCTGCGCAAGGGTGGGACATACGCTTTGACGGTCTACGCCTATCGCCAGGATGGTCACAACGATCCCATTTCGATTTCTGCTCTGGACCTGCCGGCCGGCGTCACTTGCCCGGATGTTCTGCTGGGTCCGGGTGCGGTTTCCGGGAATCTCGTATTCACCGCCACGGCAGATGTCGCTGAACTGGTATCACCCATTCGGCTGATCGGAACATCAGGCATCGATGATGCTCGAAAAACACACCCTGTTAGTGTTGCCACCCTGGTTCATGATGCTGTCAATGGACTACCCCGAACCGCCAGGCTGTCGGACTCACTCGTGGTTGGAGTGATGAAAGACGAACAGCCATTCACGCTTGAAGTGGAACCCATGGTTGTCGACCTCAGTCAGGATCAACAGTTACTGATTCCAGTGAAAGTTCATCGTCGGGCAGGCTTTGATCGCAAAGTCGACATCGCTGTAATCGGAATTCCCGGCAATGTGGACGCCCCGAATGTTTCTGTTGAACCCGGCACGGATTCGGCTGTTGTTCGATTGTTCTTCAAGGAGAACGCACCTGTTTCCAGCAGTTCGATCGTGCTGAGCGGTACGGCAGCGGTGCCCTATCGACGTAATCCCTGGCAGGCCGAACGGGCTCAGGAGGCTGTCAGAGAAGCCGAAGCGTCATTAGCCGCGACCCAGGTTGCAGCCACCAATGCCAATCATGCTCTTCAGGCCGCTCAGAAAGTGGTGACAGACTCTGAAGCCAGTATCGCCGCTCTTGCCAAAGAAGTTACCGGTTACCTGGCAGCGCAGGAGCAACTGAAGAGCGAATTCACGAAAGCTCTGGACGACCATAAGGCCGCGGTTACCCAATTGACGACGGCCAAAGAAAAGTTGCTGGCTGTTCAGACGGATCAGAACTCCAGTGCGGCGCAGTTCGATGCCGCGCTCAAGGCAAGTCAGGACGCCGCCACGGCCGCCGAATCAGCAGCTGCGCAGTTGACGCTTCTTGTCAACAAATCAAAGGAATTGTCTTCTGCTCTTGCCAGTGCGAAGCAGAACGAAGAGAAAAAGGCAGAAGAAAAACGGAACGCTGAAGCGAAAGTCCCTGACCTTAAGAAGGCTGCCGACGCCGCTCAAACCAGCGTCGCGGCAGCGATGAAAACGGTTGAAGAGGCGACCGCAAAGAAGAAGGCCGCAGACGATGCGTTTAAGAAGGCAGATGATGCTGCGAAACCCAAGGACATAAACACTCGGGCGGTATCAGTCCCGGTAGTGGTCACGGTCCATCCGACGCCGGGCAAGATCACTGCGGCCATGCCGAACGGCGGTGCCGTCAGGAAAGGCACAACGATTGAAGTCAAAGTCACAGTTGTCCGGAAGAATAACTTCAGCGGCGCGCTAAAAGTGACACTTGTTTTGCCCCCCGGCATAACAGGTCTGACATCGAACACCGTTGACGTACCTGCTGACAAGACAGAGGCCGTTTTGACAATCACAGCGACGGCAGAAGCTCCCGTGACCGACATTGCAAATGCAGTCATCCGTGCGACCGGTGATTTCAATGGCCGAATGGCATCGATGGATGCTCCAATACAACTGAAGGTGACAGAATGATGCGAACGCCGAAAGCAAAAGGCCACGTGGAAATGACATCCCATTCAAATATCGCTCCCCCAAACGCTTGCTCATCGCAGGCACAGGAAACACCGTTGGATGCCGGGAGGTCGAACCCCGTACCGCTGCGAGCCGTCAGGACGATCGCTTTTGGCGTCCTGTATTGCCTGACGGCGATGGCTTCTTCAGCTTTTCTCCATGCGGATGAAGAAAAACCAATTGAAGCAGAGGCTGTTTCGCTTGGACGTCCCGTCGAATTCGAACGCGACATCTATCCCATACTGGAAGCCAACTGTATCGCCTGCCACAACCAGGCTCTGGACGAAAGTGAACTGATTCTGGAAGACACGAAGGCAATTCTGAAGGGAGGAAGCGCGGGGCCATCGGTGGTGCCGGGCAATCCGGACGAAAGCCTGCTCTTCAAGGTCGCTGCACGAACTGAAGAACCTGTGATGCCGCCGTGGCCAAATGATGTTCAGGCAAAGAAGCTCACGCCCAGAGAACTGGGCCTGTTGAAACAGTGGATCATCGAGGGAGCTGCCGGGGGAAGTGGCGCGAAATCCGGCATCATGCACTGGCAGCCAATCAATGCTCAGCTGAAGGCTGTTTATTCGATTGATATCGACCCCAACGGCAGATGGATTGCCGCCGGCCGCGCAGGAGGAGTTACTGTGTATGACATGGCGATTCGCAATCATGTTGCACATCTGACGGACCCCGCAATTCAACTTCCGGATGGCTACGCCGCACCCGCGCACCACGACTTTGTTCATGCCATCGCCTTTCACCCATCCGGAGACCTGATTGCGACTAGTGGTTATCAGGAAGTCAAACTCTGGCGACGACAGGTCGCCGCCGCCAACAATCTGATCGCTTTTCCGAGCGATTCCACGTTGCTTTGTACTTCAGGGGATGAGGAATCTGTCATCGTTGCCAGCGCGGGAACCGGAGTTGCACTGCTGAATGCTGCCACGGGTGAAGTGATCCGCCGGATTGACACGGACGGACAACCAGTCTCCGCTGCTTCGACAACCTCTGGTGAACGCCCATTGATTGCCATCGCTCTTGCCGATGGTCGAATCCAGACAAACGACCTTGCAACCGGCGAATTGCAGCAACGATCTGATGCCCTCACTTCCCCTGTCGTGACCATGACCGCCCCGCATGCAGGTGATCGCATGGCAGCGCTGTGCAGCGACGGGATTCTGCGGTTGCTGACCGTGGCTGCTGACACAGGAATTCCAACCGTAACCGCTGAGATAAAATCGGACGCGGGTTCGATTCAAAATCTGGCAATAGACGGCTCAACTTTGATCACGGTGACAGCGGAGAAAAAAGCGGAGCTTTGGAAGCTGGAAGATGCCACAAAGACCGGCGCCTTCGATCTGCCAGGTCCCGTGAGTCAGGTGCAGGTTTCTGTAGCTATTGATCGCGCGGTTTTCGTGCTTACGGACGGTCAGACACTGTTGTGGTCATTGAAAGAGCCCAAACAAATTGCGGCGTTGACTACGGATCTGATCGCCACCAGAAACGCGTCGCACGCTGAATCAATCAAAGCCCTTCGCGAAGCTCGCAACACCGTCCTGAAGGCAAAGGTCGCGGAAGCGGAAAAAGAAGTCACCGCTCAGAAAGAAGCGGAAAAAAAAGCCGAAGAAGAACTCACCAAAGCCACCGCAGCAACAGACGAGGCCAGGAAGAAGCTGGAGCCCCTGGTTGCTGCGACCGCTGCTGCCAAAAAGGCGTTGGAAGAAAAACCGGACGACGCGGCAGCTAAGAAAGCTGTCGAAGACGCAGAGAAGGCAGAATCAGCCGCAAAGAGTTCTGTGACCGATGCAGAATCCAGGCAGCAACTTGCTCAGAAAAGTGTTGAGTTTGCCAGTGCTGCGGTGAAGCGTGCGGAGCAGCGAGTCGCCGAGCGAAAGGAGCAGCAGGATTTGGCTCAGAAAGAAGCCGAAGTCGCAGCGGCAGCGGCCGAAGCCGCAAAATCAGCAACGTCTGTGGTTGCCGGAACTCAATTTGCCGCGGTGATCGCGGATCATCAATTGATTGCGTCGACGGATTCAGCAGGAACTGTACGGATCTGGAATGCAGCCGATGGACAGGCTCTGGACGTTCTTCCAGCGGTGACCACACTCAATGAAAGCACGACGATTGGCTCGATTCGTTCTCTGAAAGCCAGTGGCAATACCCTCACATTCACAACAGAAACGCATCAAAGATTTACGCGTCCTGCAATTCCGGACTGGAATCTGGATTCGGTTCTTGGGCCAAAGCCCGATGAACAGACATCCGTTTTCACGGATCGTGTACTTGCCCTTGCGTTTTCACCCGATGGAAGCCTTCTGGCAACCGGTGGGGGCGAAGCATCTCGAAGCGGTCAGGTCACTCTCTGGAACGTTGCCGAAAAGACGTTGATCCGTGAGCTCAAAGAGGCCCATAGTGATACGGTCTACGGTGTTGAGTTTTCACCGGACGGGAAACTACTGGCAACGGCGTCCGCCGATAAATTCGCAAAAGTTTTTGACGTGGCAACGGGCGAACACGTTCAATCATATGAAGGACATACCCATCACGTGATGGATGTTTCCTGGAAGTCTGATCTGACGCTGCTGGCGAGTGCAGGTGCAGATAACGCAATCAAAGTCTGGAACGCAGAAACCGGCGAACAAACTCGCACCATCAGTACCTATTCCAAACAGGTAACGTCTCTGAATTTCGTTGGGATGACCGAAGAAATCCTGAGCAGCAGTGGTGACAAACGCGTCTTCCTGCACAAAGCCAGCAATGGCGGAGCTGTGCGGGAATTCAAGGGAAATCCGGATTACGTCTATCGCGTTGCATCAACTCCGGATGGCGCCCTGATCGTTTCTGGAGGCGAAGATGGAATCGTGCGGGTCTGGAATGGAAAAGATGCCAGGGAAGTGGCGACGTTTACCCCATGACCCGGATCTTAGGTCACAAGTGAACGCGTTCATGGCGTGGCTGATGCTGTTTGAATGCGGTCTGGATGCCGTCGGGGCCAGGGCCAGACACATCAGACAACGCCCGTAATTCAAAGTCAGGCCGATTTGCTCTGCCGCTCGCAAGAATGTCAAGCCTGCAGCACCACGGCAATGCAGGCAGTTTCTCTATGCACCGATCTTTTCGTCAGTCGCACAGATGATGTTGTATGCATCAATACCTGTTTCTGCGGACCGAAGTTCATCGA
>JAGQQE010000318.1 GCA_020426345.1 Planctomycetaceae bacterium | reverse complement strand
CTGAACTGGAACGCGAATTTCCTTCGCATGTCGTGACCGGCTGGTGTGGGCACACTGAGCGAATCGCAAAGCAGCACTATTGGATGACCACTGAACAGGACTTCCAGAAAGCAGCGGAGCTCTCATTTTGCTCTCAGAACCCCAGGGAATCTAGCCGCACTGGGCCGCAATCCCGTTTGTTGGGGCATAAAAAAAGCCCGGAATTTCCGGGCTTTGCGAGAGGATGCCGCCCCTTGCGGGAACATCCGATGGAGGATAACGGACTTGAACCGATGACCTCTTGCATGCCATGCAACATCAGATCGTGTGGCGATTCCGAATTGCCAGTGTTTTTGCTGACAATCCGGCATCCTGAATTCGCCTCATTCCATCGAAAAACACTAAGTTTGGAAGTTTCCTGGAAGACGCCCCGAATCTACCAAGTTACTGTGGCGGATCTGTTCGAAGAGTTTTGTTGGCTCGACGCGTCTGCCTGACGATGGTCTTCAGTTCGGCGATTGCAGGGGCGCCGTCTTTACCGTGCTGGAAGATGGCGTCTTCCAGTTCGGAAACCTCATACAGTGGTTCACCCAGGCCGTATGTCGTCAGACCGTAACGTTCTTTCAAAGCTCGAAGAAAGTCCCCCTTGATAGAATAATCCCGATCAATCTCCCAAGCGCGTAAGAATCGCTTGGACATTGAGTGCCCCTCGGTTAGAAATTCATCAACGGATGGCCTGATGCGTCGTGTGGAAATGTCACATCAGGCCGGACCAGAAAACCCGCTGGGTACCCAGCGGGTTTTCTCATTTCTTGCGTTTGGATGATGGCTGCTTTTCCGATTCTCCTTTCTGCATTTTTTGTTTGACGCGTTCTACCGTCCGAAGGCCGATTCCCAGCTGCTCAGCGATTTCCGGCAGAGTCTTCTGGCCCTGCAGAATCAGTTTTTCGATCGGACGGCGATCCATTTTCCGATTTGCCCCGCCTGTCGGCAGGTTTTCGTACAGGATGACGTTCAGTTTCCGGGCCGTGGCGATCACATCCGCATTCTGAGTGATCAGGTTAAACACAAGCCGCGAGCGTGAAATCCCGTGTTCTTCCGCCAGTGCCTGCAGGACGTTCCAGACGTTTTCATGCAGCAGGACGGGCCGCTGTTCGACTCTGGCATCCGGGCTTTGCTTGATGACGGATGCCCGGCGTTTTGGCGATTTCTTGGCCATGGTGACATGCTTTCAAGGTGGCGCAGCCGCGCGGGGAGAAAGGTTTTCCTTGGCGGATAGCACCGCCAGCAGAAAGGCCCCGCGCGACCACGATTCAGGGACACTACCCCCTGAACGCGCCATAATGTCACTGGTGACAGTATGGCACAATCAGAGGATTTGAGAAATGGTTATTCGTACAGGCTTCCGACTGAGTTTGCCGGTTGTGTGGATTGCTGTTAATGCAGATGCTTAAACGGCCTCTGGAAGACGATCAAGAGGGCTGTCTTCGCTGCTAATCCCAGCAGTGTCAACGTGTGTATAGATCATTGTGTTCGGATGCTGCCACTGGCCAGAGCGATCCCGCAGCCATTGCAGGTATCGCTCACACCAATGCCGGTACGTCTTCGCCGTTTCACGAGAATAACCCTTCCGGCGAACAACGTCACACATCTGGTCCAGCAGCGCAGATTTCACCGCCATCTTGCAACAACTTTCCTGTGAATAGTGGCATCCGTGCGCAGTTAAACTGCGCGCCGTTTATCCCCGGCGCAGATGAAAAACAAGTTCGCCAGACATTTAAACGCGGTAATCGCCACCCGTTACCGGATCGATCCATGCCACGTCAAATATATCCTCTATGTCATCGCTGCTCGGCGTTGCACCGTGCAACACGATAGTGCCTGTCAGTTCGCATTCTGCGCAATGGCAATGATCACCCGCCTTGATTTCCTGTGGTCCGCGCTCAATCGGAAGCGTGATTATCACTGAATCATGTCCGCACTCATCGCACGTTTTGGCAGCCACCAAGATGCGATGCTGGCGAACAACATCATGCACGCGAGTTGCGGGCATACCGTTTTCTGTACTCATAGTCTTTCCTCCGCAACCGCGTGATGATTGACGTTATTTGCTCATCGCATCATCAACCATCGCCGGAATGTCAACAGTCAATCCGTGCAGCCAAACATGCCCCGCTTGATCGGCATGGTGAGCCGCTGCGAATGCCCTAATGTCCTGCATCGCGGATCGCAGTTGATGAACCTGAGACCATCGCTGCTCGGCAGCTTTGGTTGCAAGCAGTAGTCTGCGCTCAGGCACATAGATTCTCCCGTTGTGCTCAATCACATCGTTCATTCGTTGCCACGCAAATAACAGAGCGGTCAACCGGAAACCACTACCACGCGATTCAGAATTGAAACTCAAACCAGCGGTTCCGGTTACCGCTGGCGTTAGCTTGCTCTTGTTCTTTCCATCCAGTCGACATGCCGTTTTTCTATCTGTTTCGCTTTTTCTGGTGTCACCCGTCCACGTCCTTCGCAGTCAGCACACACCGTGTCATAGGGCAGATGCCCGCCTGACATTGCGGATCGATATCCTCGCCCACCACAACCGTTACACTTAACACGCTCACCACTCATCACGCCATCCATACCGCGAAGTAGCTGCTTCGCTTCTCGTGCCGACACGCAGAATCTATGGTTTCTGTCCCGCCCCAATGTCAGGACGCCCAGCGCTTCAACGAGTGAACTTAGAAGTTCGCGTGATATCGTGATTGTTTCGTCCATGTCTGGCTGCTGGCTTATTGGCTCTGAACGACCATCCATTCGATCGGCCTCAAATCCCGAAGTCTTGTGGAAAACAAAAACATCTTCTGGTCGTATTCATCCGCCAGCAGAGAAGCTGTGTAGCCCTGTGGTAACACCTGTCCTTTTTCGGAACGATGATAGCTCAGGATTGGCGTCATTCCCTGCTGTTTTACTTCGTACTCAGCCCACGTACCGTGAACATCGTTGTTGATGTTCACCTTCTTCCGGACGATAGTGCCAATCGTGATTCCGCGACCATCGGTATCGTACAGTCCAGTATGCAGCCCAGGTTCTTTTTCCATCTTCAACTCCGATCATAATCCGTACAGAATGACGACTTACCGTCAAGGCTGATCTGCCGATGTGGACCCCATTTTTCCGGGTCCATCCTCATCAGATGGCAGATCAACTGCTGGGCTTCATGAAGCGATGGCGCCACGGCCACGGCCAGACGGTTCGGACCTTCGTCATGCATGAACTCTGGCCATGCCCACAGAAAGTTTTCCCGTGGCGTATCGCTGGCATGTCGCCGATTCCACAGCCTTCGCACTTCGTCTTCCGACTTCCCGACGATGCACGCCATGCATTCGGCTCGAACGCATTCCGCTCGCCACATGGTCTGATCCATCCACGTTCCTTCGATCGTGTATGCCTGACTGCCGCAGAATGGACAGTCCGACAGATCCGCTCCAACCAGTGCCGTCAGTTGTTCGGATATCGATGGTTCATGTGCCATAGTGTTCCTTTACAAAACGGCATGCTGTCTGCAATGACTTCGAATCACACAGGTCCGCCCAATGGCCCTTCGTGACGACAGAGCGCCAGTAGCCAACGATCGACCGAACCTGCTTCGGTAACCGCTTCTGCAGGCCGATCACACTGGCAAGAACAATCGCAGCTTCTGCCTGATTCGCCCCACGCAGCAACGCGCCGTCACTTCCAAGCTGCTTTGGGTACCATCGCCCGATCCATGCTTTCCACGCCGTGTGGCATTCCGGAGCTTGCTCCCAGCAGCGAGCAATGTCCGCTCGCCGGAGATGCCCCAGACATGATTCCTGGTACCGACTGTCCTGAACTGGCTTCACGGGATTCCCGGCCAGTTCCTGCAGTTCCGGATGCGATTCGATCAGCTTCGGAATGCTCAAAACAGGCCGGTCGGTACCGGTACCGGTTATATTGTTACTGTACTGTACTGTAGTCACGGTGTTGTCACGCTCGGTGCGTGACAGTTGCGTGACATCCGTTTCGTCTATAAAGCCACCAGAATCAGCAGAATACCCAGTGTTTTCAGCGTTCAGATCACTTTTTGCGCCATCACAGCCCAGCCGTCGTGGCTGCGCAGAATCGCGCAGATCGTCATCACATTCGCCGTCGGGAACCGTATCCCGGCGCCGATTGTCGTCGTTCGCGCGCCCGTTGCGCGACGAACCCGTTTTTATGTCACGCTCGAAGCGTGACAAGTCCGTGACAGCAGAATCCCGGAGTGCCTGCCGATCAGACATCCGTTTGTTCTGTTGTCTCTTCAAATTCAGAAGGCGATCTTTCGCCGTCTTTCCGTTGTGGTCGCCAAAGCGCGGAAACGAGATCCTGCCGTCAGAATCCTGTTCCAGCCACCCCGCCTGATCCATGGCGTTTGCGAAACCATCCATGCCGATGATGCGGTCAATCAGACCGCGAGTCAGCAAACTGTTCTTCCCGTCGATCGTTTGCTGGTCTGCCCAGACCCAGAGTCTGATCAGTTTCCCGACGACAGCATCCGGGTCGATCCCCAGTGCGTCGGCCATGCAGAAGACTTCCGGCTTCTGCGGTGTTTCATGTTGTAGGGCAATCCAAGCCACAGTGTTCTATCCAGATTGAATCCCGATGCGCCTTGGATTAGTCCTGGCTTTCGCTCTGGAAGTATTCACAGCAACCGTTCGGGCTCACTCGCAACCCCACAGCTTCATTCAAACGGCAAACGCTGATCACTTTATCTGGCTCGCCAATCACAGACGGGTTACGATTTACGTGGTGCCGACAGTTACGGCAAACGTCTATGGTCTCCCGATAACCCATCGCATTCAGTACAGGACGGCCGTCTTCTTCAGAAAGCAATGACATGGTTTCCTCACACGCATTCAAACGGTGGTAGTTGGACTTCCATCGGTCCACGCCATAAATGCAGGCAGTTTTCGTGAGTGTTCACGTAGATCGACTGAGGCGGATGGAACTGCATCACCAGTTCTTCCGGCAGCCAGAAAACATCCTTGATCATTTTCATCTCAGCCCATGTGGGGCATCGATTCTTCGTCGAAACACTAACGTGTTCCCATGACGTGCTGAGCTGAATGTCTTTTGAAGTGGCACGGCCACTGCTGATGATCCGCAGTTTGTGGATTTCGAAGAATCCGTGGAGGACTCCCCGTGGAGTTGCACCCATCGTCGGATGAACTCGGCGATATCTTTCAAAGCCATCTGGAAGGAGTTCACGCATCATTTACCTTGAAGAAAGTTCGGCACGTCGCAGTGCCATCGCTATGTCAACTTCATCCACTGCGCCAGTGGTCTGTGCTGCTGACAAAAGCCAATTCAGTTCTGACTTGTAGGCAGCCAATTGACGGCAGAGCAAAGTTACACCGGCGTGTTCCGTAAACGGCACACCACACGCCGGGCAATTCGAAGGGCCAACGTCGACAGGTGTCGATTTGAGTTTGTCCATAAGGTCATCCGAAAAAAGCCGACAGCAGGGAATCGAACCCTGACAAGTCAGGCACCGTCGACAGTGACTGACATTCCCACCCTAAACGCCTGACCGACTTGCGTAGCTACTCGTTTGTCGTGGATGGCTGCGGCACAATGGAACCATCAAGCCTTGTCCGTCCCTTCAACACCTCGCGCCAGACGGTCACGTGACCGATAGTGCAGCCACATCAACGCCTCTTCGATCTTTGTCAGCGCAAGAGCGTTTTCACGGCAAGCAAATAAACCGGCTTGATAACCCTTCAAGCGATCCTGAACGATCGCCAGCAGCACTTCGTTGGTGATGCCATTCACCCCGTTGTAAGCCTCGGAACCTCTCTGAAAGTGGAAGTGTTCCAGCATGATGTGGTCAGGATGGTCAAATTGGAAAACCTTATATTCGGCGCACTGAATGCCGTATTGCGGGTTATCACATGCGACGACGCGTAACTTCTCATTCAGCGGATTCACGCGATGCAATGTCAGTTCTCGGGACATGAGGTTTCTCCGGTTGCGGGCGACTTCTTCAGAGTGCCCTTGAAATCGTTGATGTTGCATTCCATCTGGTGACGAACGTATCCGCGAATCACGAACGACGTCCGCCACGATTCATCGCCGCTGGAACTGCAACGAGTAAAATAACGGCGAGCGCAATCCGGCAGCTTCAGGACGTCACGAGCCACCTGCAGGTCGACCCGTGACAGCCAGTCAATTGCCGCCTTCTCCATGTCATCATTCAGGGTTCTTCGACCAATCATCGATTACGGCCTCGGCAAAGATTCGGAGACGATCCACCCACTTCGTTCGCTGCTTCAAACCGTCTGGAATGGATTTCGATTCCTCATGAGCGGCGTCCAGTTGCTTCTGATCACGTGACTTCCACGCTTCAAGAATCTTCTTGCACACAGGACTGACTTCCGGAGGACATCCGCGAAACTCATTGCGCCAGGCTGTGACGAACTCCGGTTCGCCTTCTGCCACTTCCGGTTCGTTGGTCGACGAACTGGCTGCCTGTTCTTCGATACGGCTGGGAGCCTTGACCGTGACCGTGGCGCCGCCATCGTTCTCGTCATCCACGACAATTCCGCTGAGACGTTCGAACAGTCGTTGGGCCAATCGCTTCTTCGCTTTGCCCATGGCACCATCAAGTGCCGTGGCATTGTTGAACGCTCGAACGACGATACGGGAATCCACGTTGTCACGCAGGCGAGCTTCCACAATGATCTGCCGCCCGTCGATTGTGCAGGATGCTTCGCCGCCGAGACGGAATTCCAGATTCTTGTCACGTGGTACGCCTTCACCGTCTGGCGCGTCCAAAGTGATCTGGACGTCGTTCACTCCCGGCCACTGACGACAACGGCGAATGAAGTAAGACTGAGTCAAATACATCCGGCCGGCAATGATATTGAACTCGTTCTCAATCAGGTGAGCGCCGTGCAATAACGCTCTCAGGGCACACTGCCGAACCGTCTCCATGTCGTACCCGCCGCGATCGTCCTTGTCGGTGCGAAAGCCGAGTTCGTTCCCCTGCAGAGACATGATGACTTTCATCACGCCTTCCGTCATGGAATCACTCAGCATCCGAATCCCGTTGGCAATCGCCAGCGTCCGGACCATCTGACTCTCGTCCAGTAGCTTCTCCTGGACAGCTGTCGATAT
>JAGQQE010000317.1 GCA_020426345.1 Planctomycetaceae bacterium | reverse complement strand
CGCAGCAAGTCTCCAATCACGGACCCGTTTGGATTGACAAGCCGTCGAAGGATTGTAGCCAGCAGGAGGGAATACAAAACAAATGCAAGGCGGCCGACCGAATCTGAAGCGGTCCCCTGATCGACCTTGTCGGATGCCACAACAATAAACGCAAGCGGCAATGCTCCTGCGATATAAAGCAGTAAATTGCGTTTCAGGCTCTGAACAATCGATTCGGGCCATTCCAGAAACGATTGTGCGACACCGTTCTGCCGACAAAGTCCCCGAAACGAGTTCACGTTCCAGAGCCACCGGGCGGCAAACTGAAAGGCGTCCGACATCGCCGAAGCCAGATCCAGATCGCATTTGCCCAGCCGCCAGCCGATGAACCAGAGAATCACGGACCAGACGGATGCCATGATGATTGTTAATAGTGTCGCAAGCAGCGTCTGAGGAATGCCGGAGCCGGTCTGCTTCTGGGCTGTCACGCCCAGCGTTGCGATCGTGGATTTCATCCGCCGTCGAAATCCCACCAGAACCCCCAGCACGGCCAGCAGCAAGGCGTATTCGATCCATGATTCCTGAGCGTCGCTGATGATAAACATTATCAGCGGCACCCACTCGGGATGCCAGATGAAGCTGCGTGCTGTCTCGATTGTTTTCGCCGGGAAACCGATACCCACTGCGCTGGCACTTCGTATCCAGAGAACTCGTTCGTCGATGTAAGCTTCAAACTGCTGAATTAATGATTCAAGGCGGCGACATGCGACGTCCGTTTCACCCAGCGTCTGCAGCCCCGTGGAGTAGTCCGCAAGCAGATCATCCAGATATTTACGACGATCGGTCAGCAATTCATACGCCATCTGACGCAGGTCTTCACTGGCGAAACCATCGGTGGAAACCTGTTGCTGTTCGATTGTCCCGGCGAGATTGGTTTGATCTGCCAAAACAGCGCTCACTTGTGTTTCAATATCTCCCAGATCGTTTCGTTCGTCCGTCAGCTGCATTTGTTCGGTTTGCAGCCGAACGAGATCCTCTTCGGCTTCAAGCCGTATGTCGTAGTAGTCATCAGCGTCAGGCAGCTGATTTCTCTGATTACGCAGCAAGACCCCGAGCGCCGTTGTTAGTCGAACGCGGTTCTTCTTATTGACGTTTTCAAATTGCTCCTCGACGGAGGTCAGCTTGCCGGAGATGGCAGTCAGGTCGGTCGATTTTTCTGTCAGGAATTCCTGCAGTGCACGCCGACGTGCAACCAGTTCTGCATTCCGTTCGGCCAGGCTCCGTAATCGAGGATGGGCATTCTGAAGTTTCTCACGTGCTTCTCGCGCCTGCCGGGCGGTCTCTTCACGACGGGCCTCTGTCAGGATTGCCTTCCAGCTCTCAAGCCGCTTCTCGTAGGCATTCCGGTTGCGAAGCAACAGGTCTCGTTGCAGTGGAAACAGTTCATTCAGGGCTTCGTATCGCATTTGTTCGACACGATATTGTTCCAGTTGTGACTTCAACAGCATCACCATCGCTTCCTGCTGAGTCTGTCGGGACTGAGTCAGGACCGGATTTTCACCTTCCGGAGCGGGGCTGCGAAATGCTTTCTCTGCTTCCTCCAGGGACTTGCGGGTTGATTCGATCAGAGCGGGCATCTGAGGTCGGCGTTCGGCGCGGATCTTCGCCTTCGTTTCCCACTCTTCCAGCCCTCGTCTGGCTTCGGAAGCCAATTCTTCATCAGCCAGACGCAACTGGTCGAGTTCGGCTACGCTGGAATCGGGAGGGAAATCAGGCTCCGGTCGGATCGCTGGCTGTTCCAGCTGAGCTTTGACGTCTGCGATGAGCGCAGGGCCGGTCTCTTTCTGGTTTTTCTGTTCTGCATAACGCTTGTCGGCGTCGGCTTTCTGGGACAGTAGTTCAATGGCTTGCTGATAATTCTTCAGGGCCTGTAATTTCACTTCTTCAGAAAGATCCGTGCGTTGCTCCATCGCAGTACGGCGACTGGCTACAACTTCTGCCGTTAGCGGCGGCGTCACCTGAATCTCCGGCGTTGTATCGCCCGTCGTAACGGGAGACGGCGTTTGACCTGTTGCTGGAGCCTGTGGCGGGTCAGCAGCCCGACCGGGAGTTGTTGGCGATGGAACCGGTCGCAGGACCTCGTCCGGCTGAGCCTGTCCGGATCGCTCCTGAGTCCCCCGGCCTTCATCCGCCTGTCGCCTGGCAGCAACGCGATTGCCGGGTCTCTCCGTCTGACCCTCTGCCGGAACTCGTCTTGGCGAAGGAGGGGGCGTGTTCAGCAACATCACATTTCCGGGAGGCTGGTCAACCGTCTCCGTGGGAACCTTTGAATCGGGCTGTGACGCCAGCTGCGACCCCGGCTCCGCCTGAATGCTCAATAAGATCAGAGACACTCTTTGGATAGACTGCCCTGCTTCGGGGTTGCCTCCCAGAAGTCGGAAGTCTCCGAAACTATCCGAAGACGCCTTATCCGTATCAAAAGGATTCCCGGCGAGGTTTTTCCGGAATGAAAACTCCGATCCGGAATCCGCATCAGCCAGCGACGTCTGGTCGCTGGTGGTCTCAACGGGAAGGTCCCACCGCAATTGTGGGGTGGAATCATCGGCAGTCAGCGGGCTGGAAGGAAAACCGACCAGAAGCATTCCAACAATGCCTGTGGCGCAGCGAATCGCCAGAATTCCCATCGTCCGATGAATGCTTCCTGCTGTGCCTGCGCATGGCTGGCTGAAAACGTCCGGTGTTTTATGCCTGTGAATCATGATAAACGATGTCTACGATGTCTGGCTGTTTGTTACAACAGGGCTTTCAATACGGTGTACCAGTTTAAGACGACGCACCCTGGCCCAATTGGTTCGAATGGCGGCCACCGGCAGATGTTGCCGCCTGCTCAGGTGGCAGGGGCTTCGCAGGTGAATCAAAATAGTGACCGTCGGCGTGATCAACGTTCACCACCCGGCAGTTTCTAAATCCACGGATGACTGACTATGAAATCCATTCTGATGCTAGGCGTTGCGGTGGTTATGACAAGCATCGCCCTGATGTCGACCTGCTCCGTCCGCGCTGACGAGACCTCCGAAGTCGCCGCGGCGGTACGTGTTTCTGCAACGGACGGCTCAGCCGCTGATCCTCGAACAGAATTCGGGAGACCAGTTTCCTCTGGGCTCGCGTTCACCCTGAAAACCGTGGACGGCGAAAGTGTTTCCGTGCAGCCGTCGTCGGATTCAGAATTTACCGTCGTTTGCTTTCTGGGCACTGAGTGTCCGTTGGCGAAGCTCTATACCGGGCGTTTGAATAGTCTGGCGGCAACTTATGCTGCGAAGGGAGTTCGCATTGTTGGGGTCATCAGCAATCGGCAGGACTCGGCAGCTGATATTCGCGCGTATCTGATGGAACACTCGCTGAGCTTCCCGCTCGTTCGTGATATCAACAACCTTGTTGCGGATGCGTACGAAGCCAAACGAACTCCGGAAGTCTATCTCCTGAATTCCAGCCTTGAAATCCTTTATCGGGGACGTGTCGATGACCAGTACGAACCGGGAGTGAGTCGCAACGCGCCTACTCGTCTGGATCTGCAGGAGGCACTTGATGAAGCCATCGCACGCAAGCCGGTCAGCGTTCCGCAAACCGAAGTGTCCGGATGTCTGATTGGTCGCGTACGAACAATGACGCTGCCTCCGGTGGTATCGGAACACTCTGTCACGTTCTGTAATCAGGTGATTCGAGTCTTCGAACAGCACTGCATTGAGTGTCATCGCAGTGGAGAAATCGGGCCGTTCTCACTGGATAATTACGAGGATGCTGTTGGCTGGGCCGAAACGTCACTTGAGGTCATCGACAACGGGCGGATGCCTCCGTGGAACGCTGACCCGGAGATTGGACATTTCGCAAATGCTCGCCATATGCCGGAACGCGATCGGCAGGTGTTACGAGACTGGATCGCACAGGGGATGCCAGAGGGGGACCAGGCGGATATGCCCCAGCGGCAGCAACGAGAATCCGGATGGCAATTGGATGATAAACCTGATTTCGAAGTCGCCATGCGAAATCGCCCTTATTCTGTCGCAGCAGAAGGAACAATTGAGTACCAGTATTTTGTTGTTGACCCCGGATTTGAAGAAGACAAGTGGGTGACTGCCGCTCAGATCATTCCCGGGAATCGATCCGTCGTGCATCACGCAATTGTGTTCATTCGCCCGCCGGACGGCAGCGAATTCCGGGGCATTGGCTGGTTGACGGCCTATGTGCCGGGACAGCGTCTGGTTGACATGCCACCCGGATTCGCCCGCCGAATTCCAGCGGGATCAAAACTCGTCTTCCAGATGCACTATACCGCTAATGGATCTCCACAAGAGGATCTGACGAAGCTGGCGATTCAGTTTTGCGATGCTTCCAGGGTTACGCATCAACTGATCACCCTGATCGGTATTGATCAGGAGTTCGAGATTCCTCCTCGTGCCGCAAATCACAAAGTCACTGGCAAAGTGCGGTGGATGCCAAAACAGGGCCAACTGATTGCTGTCGCACCTCATATGCATGTCCGGGGCAAGAGTTTCGTCCTCACAGCTGAACGGAATGGAATTCGTGAACCATTGCTGAGCGTTCCGGAGTATGACTTTAACTGGCAACATAACTATGTCCTTCAGCCACCTCTTCCAATTGAAGATCTTGATGGCATTCACTTTGAAGCAACTTTCGACAACTCGGCCCAAAATCCATTCAATCCGGACCCGGACGAATGGGTGAACTGGGGAGACCAGACCTGGGAAGAAATGGCGGTGGTGTTTCTGGAAGTTGCTGAACCGATTGCACCCAGGGCATCCGGCAGCGAAGAAGAAACCAGAGTCACTGGAACAGAACGCAAGCCGTCAATGCCTGAATCGTCTGGGAACGAGCCTGAACAGCGGCATGAGGAACGGGTCCGGAAGTTCGTGGATGACTTCTTCGCCCGCCTGGACGCTAACAACGATGGAGTCGTTGATCGCAAAGAAGCTCCAATCGCCCTGCGCAATCAGTTCTGGCGATTTGATCCGGATGGTGACCAGCGTGCCACCAGAGAGGAATTGCGAGAACTTGCAGACAAGAAACTGTAACGCACGTCGTACCGTCAGGCTCTGTTTCAACTGCATGGATGGACACGCTTGAATAGCCCGGAGAGCGACATAACAATGCATTGCACATCGAGTTGGTGGCCATGCCACACCCACTACAAATGTCGCTCTCTCCTGCCGGATGATTGCGGTCGTAATGCTTTGACCAACGGATCGGAGATTCTCGCATGCGTAATGGCAGTTTCTGTCTGCTCATTAGTCTTCTGTTAACGGGGCCCGTGCGCGGGGAAAGCTCAGGTATCCCCGCATTTCTTCAGCCCGGGCAGGACTATGTGATGAAGTTTGCAGGGCCGTCACCATTTGAAAAGTCGGTTCGTATTTCCGTGGGGACCGACCAGGCTGAGCGAAACGGCGGTCGTCGTACGAAGCAACTGGCCATTGAGGTGTTCACCATCGTGTCCAGGGCTGGTGGCTCATGGGTTCTTGTCGAGCATCCGAAAGAGATCGATGATGCAACGAAGTGGAATGCCAAACGGGTCGCAATGGCATCGCTGACTCCGCAGTCGATCGCCGCGCTGCAGTCTACCGAGGACGGGAGGGCCCGTCTTGAACAGTTACGGGCTCGTGCATCTGTCGAGATCGAAACGAGCAGAACCTGGGTGAATGTTGACCACGTCGTAACGATCCGGAAAGTGCCAATCGAACCATCTCAAAGCGACTCTCCCGGCCTGAAGGATGGCTCGCAGTAACGAATCACATAGCAATAGGATGCACTGGAGATGTGCAGCGCCATCGCAACGGTTGCTGTGGTCACGACGTCTTCTGGTGTTTGTCAGGCCTCTGTTTCTCGTTGCCTGTTAGCTCGTCTACTGTTAGCTTGCCGATCAGTGGGCGAATACTGTTCTGTATGGATTTGCACTTGTTGACGATGCCTTGAGTCAAACTCGGGTTCTGTCTGCTGAAGTGTCCCTGGACTGCTGACTCCGGGCTCGCACTTCGCACTCATGCGAAGCTCGCAAAGTGTATCTGATTCCGTCGCGTTTACCGGCCCCTTCAACCAAGCCTTCCGTATGCCCATATCAGTTACTTGTGGCCAATGCACCAGGACTCTTCGTATCCGCGACGACCTGGCTGGCAAGCGATTCAAATGCAATAGTTGCGGCCACATTCTCAGAGCGCCAGCTAACTCCGCAAATCCTTCCCGGCGTCGAAGAGAGCCCTCGCAACCGTTAAAGCACAGGGCTCCGCGCCGAGAACCCGCGCCAGACCCATACGACGATCAAATTCTCAATGAATTCAGTAGCTACGACTACGACGAGTACTCAGAATCCGAATCGCCAACGAACCCCAAAAAACGCAAGCGTTCATTGCGCGAGTCCCATCCTGCAGCTTTTCAGGAGTTCGATAGCCATGCCGTCGAAATTACGGGCTTTTTTATGGGTTTGGCGGTCATAGTTGCAGGACTCGGCAGCGCCATTTATTTCATGGACAAAGCCCCCTCTGATCCCGATCGGCACCGTCAGATTTTCACCGGATTGCTCGGGTGTTCCGGCATCCTGTTCTTAATGGGGCTGCTGGCAATTACAAAGCAGCTGATCCTGATTCAAATTCTTCGCCCTCTGAATTTCCTTCTCGCATTCGCTTCTGGATTTCTGGCCTTTGTGTTGGGTAATTTCTTATTGTTTATTCTGCCAGTTGCGTTTGTTGTCGTGTCGACTCGTCTGAATAAAGCCGTCGAGGCGTATCCCGGAAAATAGAGGCTTTCTCTGGTCTTCGGATCTATTTCGCCAAAAAGGTTCACCTAACGTTGATACGCACGTAAGTTGTATGCGCTGCGGTTCTGAAGCTGGTGCGCTGCAGACGACAACGCGGTGATGCGGTACGCTGTTGGGCATTCGGAGCCGTTTCGACAACAGATGCACCGGAGCACGGAATCCGGGCCCCGGCGACTTGCACTTGCCGTGCCATGTCAAGCCACCGCCGGGCACCATCAAATAGAAATGCGGATTGGCGTGCCCCATTTTGGCCACTGAGCGTCACTCCTTCTCAGGCCACTGCTGTTTGCCAATTCCTCCATCTCACTCGGAGAGGTCCTAAGACCTGCATCCATGACGAGTTCGTTCAAATTGACACCCCCT
>JAGQQE010000316.1 GCA_020426345.1 Planctomycetaceae bacterium | reverse complement strand
CGGAGGCATCGCAACGGCCTTTGCAGGACGGAACAAGCCGAACAAAGACTGCTGTTATCTGCTGCGAATGATCTTGCTTCGCTGAGCGATGAATTTACAGATGCCGGGACGACAACACATTGGCAGCGGATCAATGAGGTAGAGAACTGGAATGCGGATCAGCTTCAGATCTTTGACATCAACCAGACTCAGGCTGGGCGAATGGTCATGGCTCCACATACAGTCGTTTGGTATCAGAACTGGCGAGGCCCAATGGCCTTCAAAGAGGTCACGGGCGATTTTGTCTTCACAACCCAAGTGTTTATTTCAGATCGAGACGATATTGGCATTCCGGATGCGGACGATATCCCTGATGAAGCTCAGTTCTCGCTTGGAGGTGCCATGATCCGCACGCCCCGCAACATCACAGATCCGGCCATCGACTGGCAACCAGGGTCAATGGCGAACGACGGCACCAACAACGGAGAGAACTACGTATTTCTATCGATGGGACACGGCACGGACGGGCAATACACGTTTGAAGTCAAGACGACTCGCAACAGCAACTCGCAGCTGGAACTCACCCCCACCAGCAGTCACACAGCAACCATTCAACTCGCTCGCATCGGCAACAGCGTGATTGCAATGCTCCAACTCCCGGGGCAGGACTGGATTGTCCATCGTCGATACAGCCGACCAGACATGCCGGAAACTCTGCAGGTAGGTATTGTTTCGTATTCGGACTGGGGCAAGGCTGGTGACTTTGATCCGTTCTACCACAACGGACATACTCTGGATGGCAGTGGCTTCGATGCCACTCCGGGTGAGCCTTACAACCCCGATCTGATGGCTGGTTACGAATACGCTCGCTACGTCCGGCCGCAGATTCCCCTGGAGCTGGTGGGCGTTGACTTGGTCAATACGGCCACAGATCAGCAACTGCTGAGCTTCTTGGGCGACCATGCGAATCTGCCGGGAACTCCGGGCCCCGATGTACTGCCAAACGTTTCGGTGACGGCCGTCGCAGATTCGACACTTGAACAGGATGGAAACATCGCTGCATTTCAGATCAGTCGAACCGGTGCAGACATGAGCGATGACCTTGAAGTGATGTTTGCTTTCGATGGAACGGCAACAGCCGGCTTGGATTACAACACTATTCAGAATTCCATCATCATACCCGCCGGTGCTGCGTCGATCGAAGTTCAGGTGGCTGTATTAGATGACGCTTTTGTTGAGGGGACGGAATCGCTTTCACTACGACTTGTCGATGAGGTTTTTTACGAGATCGGCCAGGGATCTGCGCTGGTCCAGTTGCTGGACAACGATTTCGAGTCTGTCGAGGACCAGACCATGGGTGACCTGCAGGATGCATTGACCGTTGCTTTGCCGGCAACGCATCCGGACGGAACGGTATTGGTTTACTCGGCATCGCTTGTAGGGGGCGGACTGCTGCATGAGCTGGATCAGCAGTATGACTTCTTTTCTGGAGGCAGCTTCTACCTGAACTGGGGTGGTCTCGGCGAGAAATGGTTTCGCGGTGACCAGCATGCCTGGTTCTATGTTCTGCCGTCCGGCATTCTTCATCGCTGGTCCGGAAACTTTGAAACCAGTGAAGCTGTTGCTGATGTCGGTGTCGAGGTTTTCGAAGATCCGACATTCATTTTTGACGCTCCGGCAATTGCGGAAGTCAGTACCAGCGGCAACGAAGTGACGTTCAATCCTGTCGACGGATTTGTCGGAGCATTCGAAGTCGATATCACAACCAGCAACGGATACGCCCAGGGCACGCAGCGAATCATGGTTTCGGTCGTACAGATCCCCAATAACGCTCCTGATATCAGTCCCGTCGCTGACCAGACGGTCGTTCACAACGTCGGAGAACTACGTGTGCCGTTCACGGCATCGGATCCTGATGGTGATACGGTGACAACGCTCGCGACCGTCATTCAGCCCGCAGAGTACCAGCTGGACCAGCAATACGGCTTCGTGACCAGCGTCAATGATTATCAGAACTGGGGAGGACAAAACGAACGGTGGGTACGAGCAACGACCGATGGACAGCCCTGGTTCTACATTCTGCCGGATGGTCAGCTTCACCGCTGGACAGGCAGCTTCGAATCCAGTCCGCTGATTGAATCACTTAATGAATCAGTCTACAGCAATCTCCAGATGCTAACCGATGCACAGCCGCTTCCTGTGACGGCATTCATCGAAGGCGACGAAGTCGTTCTGGTCCCTGACAACGAATTCATCGGCGCCGTCGATGTGTCGATTAGTGCCAGCGATGGAATAACGACATCGGCAGTTCAGTTTTCCGTGACAATAACCAATGAAGCCCCCGTGCTGGGTCCCATCGGTGACCTCACCATGACTGAAGAAAGCCTGAACATACCAATTGCCGCATTTGACGCAGATGGTGACACACTGCACTGGAGCGTTGAAGTACTGGGGGACGTCGCTTCACAATTGAATGCTCAACTGGACCTGCAGCATGCAACAAGTTTTCACACAAACTGGGGAGGCCACAATGAAAAATGGCTGCAGAGCTCCGGTGGCGACTGGTTCTACATTCTGCAGGATGGTTCGTTCTATCGATGGATGGGCACCTTCGAATCGAGCGAGCTTCTGGAATCACTGGACACGGGCTACTACGACAACCCGAACCTGATCGCAGATTCTCAGCCTCTGCCCGTGGTGGCTTCAATCACAGACGGTGTCCTGTCCATCAGTGTCCCGCAGGGTTTTCATCAGGACTTCTCACTTCGTATCTCCGTCACCGATGGACTGGCAACCGCATTTGAAACGCTCAACGTGTGGGTGAACCTCGCCTGACCTTCAGAATCTGCTGCAAACGATTCGGCCCGCAAGGGGATCCGGAGGCGGATCTGTCTGAAAAACCAATTCACTCAGAGCATGAAAAACGACCGACCAAATCGGCGGAATTTCAGTACAGCCCGCGTTCCGGATCAATGTTTCATTCCATTGCGTGTTTCTCTGCCTGCCCGTTTTACGACACTCTCACCGGTCTGAATGACAACTCGAATGGAGCGCTTCCTTCTGTGGTGTGGCTTCGACTACACTCCGCGCGATCGACCGTTTCCTTCAGGGTTTTGGAAAAATGACCGCACTTACAACCATGGATGCAGGCCAGATTCGGGCGTGGCTGCAGCTGCACTTTCCTGCCGCGGACTATGCTGGTAAACGAGTCCTGCTGATTCTTCCGGACAACACGCGCACGGCGCCGTTGCCTGTGTTGTTTCCTGCCATTCGCGAAATGCTGCGACCTGTCGTGGCGAAAATGGACGCGATTGTCGCACTCGGCACGCACCAGCCGATGCCTCAGGAAAAGATCAAGTCCATGCTGGGCATCGCAGCGGATGACCCCTGTGCTGACATTCAGTTGTTCAATCACGAATGGGACAACCCAGACGCACTCGTCACGATCGGATCGCTGTCGAAGGATGATACGGCAGAAATCAGTGATGGCGTCCTGACGATGGATGTACCCGTTCAAATCAACAAACGGATCATGGACTATGACGTTGCCCTGGTCATCGGGCCCGTGTTTCCTCACGAAGTTGTTGGCTTCAGTGGTGGGAACAAGTATTTCTTCCCTGGAATTTCCGGTCCGGAACTCCTGAATTTCTTTCACTGGCTTGGCGCGCTGATTACGAATGTTGGCATCATCGGCGTCCCTGATACTCCCGTAAGACGCGTTGTCGACCGAGCGGCAAAACTAATTCCTGTTGAACGCCGATGTCTGGCATTCGTCGTAGCCGCAGATGCATCACCTTATGGCTTGTTCTACGGAACACCAGAGGAAGCGTGGAAGGGAGCATCGCAGTTGTCAGGGCAGGTTCACATCAAACGACAGCCCCGACCCTATCGACAGGTACTCAGCTGCGCGCCACTGATGTACGACGAACTCTGGGTGGCGGGTAAGTGCATGTACAAACTGGAACCTGTCGTTGCCGACGGGGGCGAACTCATCATTTATGCACCCCACATGAAAGAAATTTCACTGACGCACGGCGAACGCATTGAGCAGGTGGGCTACCATGTCCGCGACTACTTCACAAAACAATGGGACCGATTCAAGGACATCCCATGGGGTGTTCTTGCTCATTCGACTCATGTGCGAGGATCAGGAACCTTCGATGACGGAATTGAAAAGCCGCGTGTGCAGGTCACCGTGGCGTCACAAATCCCGCGCGAAGTCTGTGAACGCATCAATCTCGGCTATCGGGATCCGGCCACAATTGATGTGGAAAGCTTTGCTAATCGGGAAGAGGAAGGAATTCTGCTTGTCCGCAAAGCGGGCGAACACCTTTATCGACTGAACGAAGGTGTCAGTACTCTTCTGCCGGATGATTCCCCCGTTTGATGATCCGTTTGGTTCTTCCCGCTGTCTGCCCCGGGCCCACATGCTGATTCCCGTACCGCGTCTGCAGGCGGTACGGGCGACCGCATCAGCTCGGCCGAAGCAGGCTCAACGAACATGGCGTATCCATCCATCTCGGGCTGCGATTCGTTTCGCCTATGAGCTACCAGTACCCGTTGGCTTGAGATCCGGGAACAGCATTTCCCTGGGCTGGCGAGCGATAGTAAATCGTGACCGTAGAGACCACAGCGATATCGGGGCGCATTGGCAGAGTTGTCGGCCGAACGTCTGCGCGGCTACTGAGACCGTGGAAGAACGTCATTCTCGGTCGAAACGCCTTGACGTAGACACGCCCCGAACGAGTATCCTGGATTTCTTCTTCCAGCACATTTTCGTAAGTCATGTATAACGTATTCGGGAAAAACACTTCCGTGGCTTCCTGAATGTTGATTGCCGGCGGACGTTGTTCCAACACGCTCAGCAGCAAATCCGCTTTCTTTCTGGCGGCAGCAACGGCCTGCGATCTTGCGTTTTCCTTTACTTCATCCAGCTTGTCGCTCCAGTAATCAAAGGTCACTACTTCCGCGTGGCCATGTCGCAGAGCGCTATCAATAGCCGCCATTGCTTCCGCTTCTGTTTTCACAGCAACGTGAAGATTGATTTGCATGCGGTAACCCGATTGTTTTTGCACCTCGACGTCATCGCGCCCTCGGAACTCCTCAACAAATCCCCATTCGAATTTCGGCAGGACAGAGATAAAGTCCTCCACGATGTCGCCGTCTGGAATATTCTGAGATCGCCAGTCTTTGACGACATCTGCAATCTGCTTCGAAATCATTTCACGACATTCGGACGCTGTGTCAGCCTGACTCGTAAACGCCAGTACCACACGGATCTGAGTCGGCACGACGCGTAGTTCTGCAGTTCCGGAGATCTTTATGACGCTGAGGGCAGATTCAGCATTCAATGGCTTGTCATCTTTACCATTGATCCACTGATGGGTCACTGGATACTCACGCGAACCGGAATTGTAGCCGCCACCGAATCCTCCCATACCCTGCGCACACACATGGGGTATCGCAAATTGAAGACACACCACAGCAAAGACGCCCGTCAAGTACATTCGTTGATTCATGATCGCGGTCCGCTTTCTATAAGGTCAAATTCTTAGAAACTGAGGTCGGCACGCGCAGGATGGCAGTAATTGATCCCGGCTTCCCCGGGTACTAACGTTAGTTGCCGGGAATTCTCCGTGCAAATCTCTGTGTCGTGCCGAGCTCTACAAGATTGGACCCTCCACGTCTGTCAGACGTTGCTGTTCCCGGACGGCGGCCGGTCCTATTCTGCCGCTGTGGAGCGGTCGCCGGAACATGACATTGTTACCGTCATTGCTCCTCGCAACGAAGTTCATAAGATGCGCCACTTCGAAGCTCGGCCGAATTCCCGGCGGGCACTGCATTCTCAAAGGAATATTATGTCGAACAGCTACCCCGAAAAGACTTGTTCCATCGACCGACTTGTAACTCACGACAAGCTGGTTTCAGCCGCCCTTTCAGGAGCAAAGACTCAACAGCGGCGAGCAGGAGTCTACGGTTATCCCGGTGAGCTGTTTGATTTGCAGGGGACAGAGTTTGTGATTACCGGCCTGCGTACCGAACGGTGGGGTGATATTTCCGAAGCGGACGCACAGGCAGAGGGTTACCCGAATCTTGCGATGTACCGCGCGCTCATTGAACGCATGCATCAGGGCATGGAATGGGATCAGGACCAACCCGTCTGGGTTCACGAGTTCGCAAAAACCGAAGTCGGCGATCAGGTCTGACTTTGATGCAATTAACCCGCTGTTCTTTCAGAAGTCAGACGGATTCTGGCAGTACTCTGGTCTTCCGTTGCCGAAGATTGTGCCGGCGGCTGGATGTCCGCTTCTGTGAAGCGGACTTCAACCAGCGTCGTAACGCCATGGCCCGATTCGACATGAACCCCCTTTCGAATCTGAAGCCGCCAGGAATACTCGGTGTCGTCCTGCGTCTGGATGTCGTCGATCTGCTCGCTGCAGGCAATAAAGGTCAACAACGTCTCGTTGGGAGCAATCGACCTGCCTGCCTCCTGTCCCACCATCACAAAATTGCTGGTGTGAGGGTGCAGAAAATTCAACACTCGACGGCTTGCGGGTTCTTCTGAAAGATTACGGACCACCAAAAATGAATTGGCGAGCGTCGAGTCATCAACGCCTTCAGCCGGGGAACGCGACGACATCAGATGGGAATCGAGTGGCGGAAAGACGTATCCGTCCGCAAAACTTGTGAGCTCCAGCCACAGCTTTAGCAGCGGCCTGGTGGTCCTGGAATCGTCTACCTGATTGTTCAGAAACCCAGCAAACGTCAAAGGTTCTCGGGTCACCCGGGTTGGCTTGACCCCGATATCCCCAAACCTCCGCGACTGCCCCAGCATCAGGACGTGGCTTTCAGGTAAACCTCCCTCATCCGGAATCATGACCTTGCGGAATTCGTTGCTGTCTAATGGCTTCAGGTCCGGCAGGTTATCTAACGTGCCACTGCCGAACAGGGACAGCCGTCCCGTTACCAGAAAATATAACAGCAAGCATGTCATGGCAATGGCATAACCAACCACGTACTGCTGCCATCGACTGGCTTGATTTGCGGTGGTCTGTCCGGAAGGATTGGACCGATCTGCTCTTCCTGCAGAGGCAGGCGCTGCTTCCGAAGCAGGTTTTGACACCGCGTTCGCTGATGATGCCGGCTTTGGTGGGGACACGGGCTTCGCTGGCAGAGCAGCTTTTGTCCTGGTCGAGGGCTTTTCGGCGGACACTGCTGCTTCGTCGTTCAACGGACCC
>JAGQQE010000315.1 GCA_020426345.1 Planctomycetaceae bacterium | reverse complement strand
TGCAGCTGGAGACAGGTCGTCGCAACCAGATCCGTGTCCATTTTGCCGAATCCGGACATCCGATTTTGGGAGATATGCGATACCGGCCCGATCTGTGGCAGCATCTCGGATGGCCATTCAAACGCCTGGCCCTGCATGCCGCGACGCTTGGATTTCGACACCCGATTACGGACGAAGCGCTTCGTTTCGAATCGTCGATGCCCCGCGAAATGAGCGAATTCCTGCGATTCATCGACAACGCCGGGGATTCCCCGGGACGGGGGTCTGCAGCACGGTCTTCCGCAGATCGCCGCGGCCAGCCTTCTGCAGAACGCCAGGAGCGAGATCGCAGGGGCCATACAAAGGGTCGTCGAGATCAGACGAAACGCAGGCGTCGCAAGTAGCCATCACGGGTTGCGTCGACAAAGGTGGGCACAACCGTCAGAATTTCGGCCGCCGGATCATTGTTGGCGGGTCATTTCAGCTGCACAGTCAATTCTGTTGCCAGGGTTGCAAACGACATTCACAGGGACATCATCGTGATACGTATCGGAATCATCGGCATTGGCTTCATGGGTTACACGCACTTTGAAGGTGCGCGTGATATTAGCGGCGGGAAAGTCACTGCCATTGCAACGCGTGACCCCAAAAAGCTGGCAGGCGACTGGACATCGATCCAGGGGAACTTTGGTCCTCCAGGTGGCCAGGTCGATGTTTCGGACCTGAAGTGCTACTCCGACTATCGCGAACTGCTTGCAGACCCGGAGATTGACCTGGTCGACATTTGTCTTCCAACCGACAAACATCATTCGATTGTGATGGAGTCAATTCGCGCGGGCAAAGCGACGCTGGTTGAAAAACCAATCTCGGTCGATCTGAACGAAGCCAGCGAAATGGTGCAGGCCGCCGCTGCGGCCGGCGTACCGCTGATGGTCGCACACGTACTTCCATTCTTCCCTGAATTTCAATTTGCCTCGGAAGCGGTGCAGACACAACGGTATGGCAAACTTCTGGCGGCACATTTTAAACGCGTGATCTGTCGACCGAACTGGTCTGGCGACATGGCCGACTTCAGAAAGCTTGGTGGATGGGGCATCGACCTTCACATTCACGACAACCACTTCATTGCTCACGCCTGTGGTAAGCCGGAAGCCGTGTTTTCAACTGGTCTCCTGCAGGACGGATTTGTCAATCATGTCCATACGTCCTACGTCTACAGGAATGGCCCGGCAGTGACATGTGTGAGTGGTGGAATCGCCGCAAGCGGACTGCAGTTTGCGCATGGTTTCGAACTGTATTTCGAGAACGCCACGCTGATGTTTGACGCTGGCACATTCGCCGGAGAATGGGTCACAAATCGACAATTGAGTGTCATTTCAAATGACAACAAAGTCACTCATCCGGAATTGCCCGGTACCGGCAAATGGTGCGCGGCGTTCACAAATGAACTTCAGGTCGCTGTAGATGCGATCGCGACGGGCAAATCGGCAGGTCCGCTTTCCGGAGACGTTGCATTGTCCGCATTACAGATGTGCTGGGCCGAAGCCGAAAGCATCTCGTCCGGTTCCGTGGTCAGGCTTTGAGACAATCGGTTGAAGAAGTCTCATTCGACAAAGCAGTCTCAACTCGAGCAGGCCGATGGCTCGCTGAAAAGTGCATTGCCCGACACTTTTGATGCGGCATGGCAACGTTCGTTCCGGACGGCTGTTCTGAAGTGGTACAAATCCCACGGGCGACAGTTGCCATGGCGGGTTTCTGCGGTTCCCTACCGAATATGGATCAGCGAAATCATGCTGCAGCAGACCACTGTCGCAGCAGTGATCCCGTACTTTGATCGATTCATTTCCCGCTTTCCTGATGTGCATTCACTCGCATCTGCGGAGCAGGCTGATGTGCTTCGGCTTTGGGAAGGTCTGGGTTACTACAGCCGCGCGAGGAACCTGCATAAAGCAGCCCAAATGATTGTCGACCAATACGCAGGAGAATTCCCTGCGGCGCTGGAGGATTTAATGACGCTGCCGGGGGTCGGCAGATACACAGCGGGCGCCATTGCTTCTTTTGCATTTCATCAGCATGCACCCATTGTCGAGGCAAACACGGCCAGACTGTATGCACGATTGCTTGCACTTCGCGAACCCACCGCATCCACAGCAGGGCAGAAAGCGTTGTGGCAATTCGCGGAATGGATTGCGTCCCCTGCGACAGCAGGAAAGAAAAGCGGTCGCGACCCTGAAGCAGCCAACTTCAATCAGGCCGTCATGGACATTGGGTCTTCCGTTTGTCGGCCGGTCGATCCGGATTGCGGAAACTGTCCGCTTGTGAAGTTCTGCGGATCGGTCAAAGCGGGGCTGCAGGCGCAGATTCCCGTGGCAAAACCGCGGCCTGAGTTTACTCAACTGCATGAAATCAGTCTGGCTGTCCGGCACGGCAACCAATGGCTGCTGCGAGAATGTCAACCCGGGGAACGCTGGACCGGACTGTGGGACTTCATTCGTTTTCAGGTTCCCGCGGAGCACTTCGAACCCTCCTCTCTCCAAAACTTCGGTATCCCATCGCCGGAAAGCAGAAACCTCAAAAAGGCTGTCAGGAGAGGAAAGGAGCAGCCCTCGTTATTCCACGAAACCGGCGTGCCTACATTTGAGTCGCCCTTCTGGACGGCGATGGTAAAGGAACGAACAGGTCTGCAGATCACTCGATTCGAGTTCTCACAATGGATCCGCCACACCGTTACGCGCTATCACATTCAGTTGCTCTGTCTGAACGCGTTGACAGATCACAGTGAACTTCGCATCGATTCAGGCTATCAATGGATGTCCCGAGAGCAGGTCGATTCACTGCCACTTTCAACAACTGCCCGCAAGGTCGCAAAGTCCATCTGAGTCCGTTTGAAACGCAACCCTGGGGAGTGGCTGAACGACGACGTGAATCCTGTTGCGGGCAGGAGCGACGCATTCGCGTGCATCAGTCCGTCTCGATGACGAAGTCTTCTCCATTCACGGTAACTCGGTCTCCGTTTCTCAGCTTTCGCCCGCGACGCGTTTCAACTTCGCCGTTGACGGTCACAGCGCCTTCCCGAATCAGGTGTTTTGCTTCCCCCCCGGACTGAACGACGTGTGCCAGCTTGAGAAACTGATCGAGCGGTATGGTTTCTTCACTGGAGGGGTCGGCTGGCTTGTCGTTCGACATCACTATGAACTTTCCTGGAGACTGTGTCGTCCCGGCCATCACTCCGATTTTTGGCGGATTCCGGCAGGGTTTGGGGACAGAACTTTAGCAAACCATTTGCTCAATACATGCATGATGCTCAGAATCTCCTGTGTGTCGGATTCTGAATTCGTTGATTTTCCTGATTCAATCCGGTCGATGATTCACAAGGCGCCGCCTGCGGCGCCCGGCGGGAATGCAAACGCCGGATCAGAGACGGGAATACGCTTCACAGCCAGCTCTGGGCTTCATTCGAATGATTCCGGAAAATACAAACTCAAATACGTCTCTGACCGAAGTGACTCGTCATGGTTCGCGACGCGATTTCTTCGGAAGAACCTGTGATGGTGTTTTTGGAGCGGCGGTCACCTGGTTACTGAATCAGGATTTCTTTGGCGGTGCTTCGGCCGTGGCGGCGGATCAACATCATGTTGTTCCGCAGGACCTTAAGCCGCGTGCTCCACATCATGAGCCACAGGCTCGGTCGGTCATCCATTTGTTTATGAATGGCGGCCCCAGCCAGATGGATCTATTCGACCCGAAACCCGAATTGAAGCGACTGGACGGACAGCCGTATCCGGGCAACGTCGAAGATATCGGGAACCAGGGGACTTCCGACATCGGCGTAATGATGGCGGGTCAGTACGAATTTCGACGGCACGGCGAGTCCGGGATGTGGATGGCAGACGTACTGCCACAGACATCACAAATGGTGGATGACATTTGCCTGATCAATTCGATGTGGACGGACCACCCCAACCATGATAATGCCCTTTACAAGATCCACAGCGGCCGCCTGTTTATGGGATACCCGACCTTCGGTGCATGGACTGTCTATGGACTTGGCACTGAGAACCAGAATTTGCCAGCGTATGTCGTTCTGAATGATCCACTGGGACCACCAAAGAATGGAACGCGCAACTGGACAGCCGGCTTTTTGCCGCCCACTTTTCAGGGGACACCGTTCCGTCCAACAGGATCTCCCGTCCTGAACCTGACGCCGCAGTATGAACAGCCATCTGATGTGACAGCAACCGCTCGCGAGCTGCTTGGCAGGCTGGACGAGATCCATCGCCGCAAGCGACCGAACTATCCCGATCTGGATGCGCGAATTGAATCGTATGGGCTGGCTGCCCGAATGCAGTTGTCTGCAGGCGAAGCACTGGACCTTTCATCAGAGACACTTGCAGTACAGCGAATGTATGGCGTTGGCGGAAGATGGACCGATTCTTTCGCTCGACGCTGCCTGCTCGCTCGCCGACTTGTGGAACGGGGCGTGCGATTTGTTCAGATCTTTATGGAAGAACAGCCGTGGGATAGCCACGCAGATCTGGCTGCGAATCACCGCGGGGCCTGCGAACGAACCGATCAACCCGTCGCCGCGTTGCTGCGGGACTTAAAAGAGCGGGGCCTGCTGGATTCGACTCTGGTGGTCTGGGGGGGCGAATTCGGCAGAACGCCAACAACGCAGAAGTCGGCAAACGGCTATTCCGGCCGCGATCATAACATGCAGGCATTCACATCCTGGATGGCGGGCGGCGGGATCAAAGGCGGAACCACTTATGGTGCGACCGATGAATTCGGCCACGCTGTCGTTGAAAACCCGGTCAGTGTACATGATTTCCACGCAACCATTCTGCATCTGCTGGGACTGCATCATCAAAAGCTCTACTTCACTCGAAGCGGCCTGGAAGAACGGCTTACCGGCATCCTGCCTCCTCGCGTAATACCTGACATCCTGCTGCGTCCAGAACTTGTCCGTCATGGCTGACATGCGTCAGAAGCGGGTTTCGTGATTGCCGGCATTCGAAGTACCTGGTTCATCAACTCATCCGGGTGCGTCGTTAGCTGTCCCGATCTGAACAAACGCAGGCCCTGACCACGCTGTCGGCAAGTCTCGCTGGATCAGGTTCTTCACCAGCCGAAGCACTAGTCCTCTTCGAGGTAGTGGTTCCATCCCTCGAACTGTTCGTCCAGATGAAGCAGTTCTTCTGCATGCGTGGGCGAATCAATATGGTAGAGCGTCGATTGAATGGATTCGTCATGAGCAATAAATGCCAGGGCAGACAGCACCTGCAAGTGGCGTTCGGGCATCGTTTTGGGTGTCAGGATCAAAACCATGCAGTGCACAGGTCGGCCGTCCGGTGTATCCAGGTTCAGGCCTTTGTGGCTGATTCCCATGGCACCAACCACATGCGTACCCTCGTCCAGTCGAGCATGTGGCAGAGCAAGGCCTTCCCCCACGCACGTCGAAACCACACCTTCGGCCTTCATGACGTCCTGGACGATCGTTTCGGTATCCACCGATAATTTATTGACGCTTACGGCCAGGCTGACCAGCTGGCGTACCGCTTCCTCTTTCGACGGTCCTGCCAGGTTCACAGTGATATTGTGTTCGGACAAAAAGTCCAGCACTCGAGCGCGATCCCGACCGAAGTCCCCGGATTTTCGCAAACTGATTCGTGTCAACACGGGCCCAACGGTTTCGTTCAGCAGGACCATCGTCAATACAACAGCAAGGAACAGTTCGTGAATTGAAACGAACTCCTGATCCTCGGTAATTAGCAGCATCAGCCCAACAGCCAGCCCGGCCTGCGGAATCAGAGCGACACCAATCCAGCGACGTATCCGTTTCGTGGCTCCGGCAAGCTTCATGCCGATCCATCCAGCACCGATCTTGCCCAGAGCTCGCATGACGAACGTCATCACGGCAAGCAATCCGCCGATCGCCAGCGTTTCAAACTTCAGTTCCATCCCGGCCACAGTAAAAAACACAGCGAAGATGGCGAGTTCGAAACTTTCGAAGACTCTGTGCCCGATCTCTTCTTTGTCCGGAGAAACATTGGCAAGAGTCACTCCAAAACAAAGGCACGCCAGCAGTACAGATAATCCAAGATGCGCTGTCAGTCCTGCGGTCAGAAGGATGGCCGTCAACGAAAGAGCCGCAAGTCGATCGGACCGCACGACATGGCGGGTCAATACTATCAGGACGCCGCCAGTGATCGTGCCCAGCAACAGACTCTTCCCCACCTGTACCAGCGGTTCAATCAAAGCCGTGGCTTCAAAAACACCGGACGGTGTGATGGCGGCTTTGGCGATCGTTCGTGCCAGTTCGAACAGGATGATGCACATCAGGTTGTTGAGCGCCACTGCCGCAAGCAGCGTTGTCACAAACGCGCCTTTGGAATTCGTCTCTTTGACGATCGCGAGCACTGTTGCCGGGGCGGTGGAAACTGCAATTGCCGAAAGCAGTAACGCAGTTGACCAGGTGATCTGCGAAAACCCGATGACCCCGATATACACCAGCAATGGAGTCAGTGTTCCCTCGAGGATGAGCAACAAGAACAACCGACGGTAAGCCACCTTGAGCCTTCGGAAGTTCAGGTGACTACCAACGGCCACGGCCATCAGCCCGAGAGCGAAGTCGACCAGAGGATCCAGTCGATGCAGGCTCTCGTGGCTGAGCACACCCAAAACGGATGAGCCCATCAGGATTCCGGCAATAATCTGCCCGGTGACGGAAGGCAGGTTAAGTCGTTTGGCCGCCGCTCCGCCAAGTGTGCCAGCCACAAGCACCACCCCAAGAATGAGCAGTGTGTTGGCGTCATCGAGCATGACGGAGTTCCCGGAGAGACAGATTCATTTGCGGCCGATTCGATTGGGCATTGTTCAGCGAGTACGCGGTTCGCCGAGCATGTTAGTCAGTCTTTCGAGTTTTTCATGGAGCTCACGCACTTCGCCGCGTAATTGTTCGATCTGTTCCGACAAATGGTGAATGGCCTCGACCGGTGGATGGTCCGGTCCGCCATTCCGATGCTGCATACGATCAAACATGCGCTCCATTTCTGCCGCCTGTTGCCGCAGCTGGTGAGCCATGTCCTGAAGGCCGCCCTGTTGCAGTCGTTCGGCCGCCTCATGCAACGCATGAATTCGACGCATCATCTGATCCGGACTATCTCCTTCGTGACGAGGTTCGTGACCAGCTTCATGACGGCGGCGTTCCATCTGTTCCCGCTCCATCTGTTCTCGTTCACGTCGTTCCTGTTCACGTCGGTGATTGGCCATTTCCTGTTCGT
>JAGQQE010000314.1 GCA_020426345.1 Planctomycetaceae bacterium | reverse complement strand
TCCCACTCTCGCCGCGCCGCGCGCACCGGCACGCCCGAACACGCGATCTGCGGAGCCGGAAGCTCGCGGAACCCGCCTTGCTTCCAGGCTTCGAGCGCGACGTTGAAGGTTGCGATCTGCGTGCAGCGCGGGTCGAGTTCGAGGCCAAACAGGTTGTCCTGAATGACGGCATCTACAGCGCGTTCAACACTCAAGCCTTCTTCGTGCATCCGCAGGCGAACGAGCAATTCAAACGCGGCCACCAGAAAATGACCCGATCCACAGCAAGGGTCGAGTACTTTCAACTCGGCGGCTTGTTTCGGCCAGCCGTCAAAACTGCCACCCATCGGACGCCAGGGGCCAGTTGGCTCAGCGTCACCATCGTCGTCAGAATTACCCTCACCCCGGCCCTCTCCCTGCGAGGGAGAGGGAGTATTGGTGCGAACAAATCGCAGATACTCAAAGTCGTAGCCGCCGGCTTCAGACAATCGCAGGACATCGCGAAGTTCATTCTCGCTCTTCGCTGATTCAGCCAGAGCAGGCCGCTCGGCGAGGACTTTTCCTGCGTGCCAGGCTCCAATGGTGTTGTGCAGAAGGAACAGCACCATGTAGTGCTCGGTGAAGAGCTGTGTCACGGCGGACAGCGTCTCGCCGGTGATCTTATCACCGGACTGATTGACTCGTTCCTTCTCGGCACTCTGCCAGAACTGATAAACCCAGCCGAGACTGTCGTCCGCCAGAAACGTCTCGCTGGGCAGTGCGTCAAGTACAGCATCCAATTGAAGGCGAGTTTCACGCGGCAACTGAACCTGCAACAGCGGATCGTCTTGACGGAAGATGGCTGGCAGCGACTGCTGGGCATAACGGCCTGCCAGTTCCCAGCGATCAATGCCCTCTTCGCGAGCTAGTTCTTCGACATCTTCCAGACTGACGGCGACTTGTGACTCCGGTTCCACCAACAGGCTGTTCTCGGCGAGAAATCGGGCAAAGATCATCCGGTGCCAATGCTCGTAGGCACATTCCTGAACCAGCCTGTCAATCGCCTGTGTTCCCGACTGGGAATTGCGACGATCACCGATCTGCCGAGCGTGGGCTCGCAGATGATTGCGCAGCGCAATATCCGCCTCGCTGGTCACGTGCGATCCGCGTTTGCCCTCGTGGACGGTCAGCGCTTCCAGAGCTTCGCGAGATCCCTGTTCGGCGATCTCGCGTGCTTGAATGATCGTTCGCTCCAACTCGCGGCGGAGGTTGCTGGGAAGTGCTGCCATCGCCGTGCTCCTACTGAATCACAATCGGGCCGTCTTTGAGCTTGCCGAGCAGATGCGTTTCCTGCTCTTTCAACCAGCCCTTGATGTCGTCTTCTGTCTTCAACGTGCCGCTCGACAGACGCACCGTTTGCACCTTGGGTTCAAGCAGGCGTGCTGCCGTGGCGATCGCATCCGAAAATCGGCCGGGCAGTGCATCGGTCTTGTCTTTCCATGAACCGAGCGGAGTGCGATCGAGCGTCCGGACAAGTTCGTCGTCCGTGCCCACAGAAATCTCTGGCGGTGCCGTCAGGCCGCATTGCTGCGACACGGACTGCCGCTGACCGTCATCGAGGTTCTGCCACGTCTCAGCGGATTCGAGCCGGGTTGATTCGGCGGCGAATCGCTCCTGATGCTGCTGATGAGCCGTCAGGACCGAGGTTCGTAGAACACCGGCGGCTTTCTTCAGCAGCGGTGCAACGTGATCGCTGGCATCGAGCAGCAGGCGGTTTTCCAGAATGCCGCCGCGTGCGGATTCGATTTCATCGAAACCGTCCGTCCCGTCACCATGCTTCAGGAGACGTTCAAGCCGCTGCCAGCCGGGCAGCCGTTTCTCGGCCAGCTCTGTAGCTTCTCGCCATGCTTTTGCCTGAGCCTTGAGTTCGTCGTGCTGCTTCAACAACTCGACCAACCGTTCGTTTCCAGCCAGCCCTCGAATGTCGAGAATGTGCGTGGTCTTCGGACATTCGGGCAACGGTGCCTGCCCACCAGCCGATGCTGCCAGCTTTGTCATCTGCTCCAGGAACTCCGTCGATTTCGCCGACAGGTCGTCGCTGGCTTTGGCCGTGATACCAGCTTCCTGGAACAATCCGCGAAGTTTGATCTTGTCCTTCGCCGTGAGCGTGATGGTTTCAACACGAAAGCGGGTCTTGGAGATTTTTGCCTGGTCGAGCTGTCCCGGCGACAACGGTCCGGCGCTCGCGTGCGTCGCCGTCAGATGTCCGGTGGCATGCAATGCAATCAATGCACCGTCAATCGTGTCCTGCGGCCAGCCGTACGGACTGTCTTCAAACTTCTGACGAATCGCACGGCCTTCCATCTCCGAGCCGATGACACGCATCATTTCTTTGCAAACCGGATGCTGTTCCGTCGCGCCCGTCCATTCGACGGCTTCCAGAGGCGAATCAGATCCGGTGCGTGCGCGATTGATGACGACAGGCCAGTTCTTATGGTCCGCGTCTTTGAAGTTCGGAAACAGGCGATCGAGTGCTGATTCTGCTGCGGACCGAACTTTGTCATCAAATGCGAGTTCGAACTGTTCGGTGCCGCCGCCTTTGTAAACTTTGGCACCATCAATAGCGTTTCGAATCAGTTCGTCTCGGGCTCGTTCTGATTCGGCTAAACGCCCCGACATGGCATTGCGAGCTTCTTCACCTGCTGCCGTGCTGGGCACCCCTTTGAAGTCGATCGTACCTCTGCCCGCTTCCGCTCGAATGATCTGCGTTTTCAAGCCGTCGGCGACGGCTCGGTGATCGATAAAGACAAACACAATCGGGCTATCTGTCCCGGCTGCTCGGGCGGCATCAATCACTGCTTTCGGGCTGCTGTTCCAGCCGTCGCGAATCCAGACGGGAATGTCATGACCGGTTGTTGCTGGAGCATCTTCGCCAAAGTGGATCGCGAGCTTGCGCGGAACCTTGCTTTCACCGTGCTGCAGCTTGACGCCCTTCACAGCGGAATGGGCGGCATCACGGAGCAACGCATCACGTTTGGGATGAATCTCATGTTCCTGATTGGTGTATCGGGTGACTCGATTCCGGAACTCTTTATCCCACTCCGCGTACTCCTTTGTCTGCAGGTTGTACTCGTCGTGGTCCTTGAGCAGGATTCCGTTCTCTTCGAGATCTTCCAGGACTCGCGGAATCTCTTTCCGCAGAATGACACCGTCGCGATCCAGATCGCTGACCATCAGGTCGGCCAGCATCTCGGGAGTCGCGCGAATGCCTTTGTCCGCTCCCGCTTCTCGAGGCAGTTTGCGGATCAGGAAGATCAGGCCACACAGTCGCCGGGCGAGGCGGCCATCGTCGGTGCCGTCATCCAGCTTGCGAATGGTTTCGTCAAGTTCTTTGAGCAGCACGCCCTGCTGGAGAAGGCCAGGCTGGAGTTGCTCAAAAATGTAGTCGGCGGGCACAACGGTACGGAGCGGCTTGTGTGCCAGCTCGCGCAACGCGTCGTGGATGATCCGGAGCTGCGTTCGCAACATGCCGCTGGTGCCAGCCGGATCGACGGCGCGAAAGCACTCTTCCCAGAATCGCCGCCGCACCGGAAGGATCGGATAGTCATCGACAATGAACGATTCATCTTCACTGCGTGCTGAGATTTGAGTTCCCTGAAGCTGTCGCTTCAGTTCGCCGTCGTATTCGTTGAGTTCGCGGCGAATCGTCGCGACATGCTCGGGTTTCTTTGCCAAGAGTACGCGACGTGTGACGGTTTCAACATCGGCATCCGACAATTCAACAGGAATCGTGAAACGATCACGCAGCTTGCCGAATTGGGCCGTCTGCGCTCCAAGGGCATTCTGACCGGCACCGACCAACAGTAGGCGGCAATCGAGCTGCTTGGATAAAGCCTCGGCGACTTCGACCACCTTCGTCGCACGATCTGAGTCATCGCTGATGTAGAGCTGAACTTCGTCGAGCACGAGCATCGTGCAGGGAAGCTCACCTTCGCTTTGCAGGATTTCGCGAGTCAGCCGAATGAAGTCACTCGTATCGATGTCCGGCGGCTGTTTGAATTCCTGTTTGAGTGTCTCGCGGGCCGATTTGCGGTCGCCAAAGCCGGAATCGACCGCGACCAGGGCATCATGCAGAACGGGGCTGACATAAAGGTCATTCAGCTCGCGATAGAAGTCCTTGCCGGCCTTTTCGACGGCGGCCTTCACCTGGTCAAAGAAGCCGTTGTTCCGCAGGTACAGGCAGAATCGTGCCTGAGCGTAGGTCGCAGGCAGTCCCATCGAACGCAGGATGATTCCGAGAACTGTCAGTCGCACGCTGTCGCTACCGCCAGCGGGCAATGTGCCGGACGCTGCATGCAGTCCGCCGAACCGTCTGCCCTGGGTATCGAGTTCCCGCAGGGCTTCCTGGATGTCTGTGGGAAGTTCAGGCACGAGCGTTCGAGCCGTGTCGCCGTGCTCGGGGAACCCTGTGTTCGCCCATAAGTGACAGAGCATCTTGAGCAGGTGCGATTTACCACTGCCGTAAAAGCCACTGACCCATGCAGCGGGCTGATTCGTTCCGCCGACGTGGGCAAGGAACGATTCCAGAATTCGCCGCATCCCGTCGGCGTACTGCCCTTCGCAGACGAAGTTCGCGAGTTCTTCCCGCAGGGTCTGCATCTCGCGTTCGGTCATGCCATCGACAATGCGGGCCTGACCATTGTTCATCAGTTGTGTTGTTGCCGGATCGCGGAGGAACAGATCCCGGTTGTTGAGGTTCGACATCAGCGGTTTTCTCCATCGTTCAACGTGATGGGGACGGCCAAGTAATTCCAGCCATCGCGGGCGTCCATGAGTCGGTAGTTGTTCTGGTCGTGGTCACCGGGGAAAAAGAGAACGAGACGTCCCCGGATATCTCCTTCGACGTGCTTGAGCACTTCGGAAATGCGAGTGAAGCCGTACAGCGAAGCCGCTCCGAATACGCCAATGACGGTGTCGTCATCGACATCGTCGGCCAGCAGCGTCTCTCGCAGTTGAGAGGCAACGAATTCGACGTACTCGTTCTGCAGTTTCAGCGAGAGGTCGTCAGGCGATTCAAAATACGCGACGCGGTACTCATCCCGGGCCATCCAGCGAGGGAACGAATCCGTGAGGTCGATCTCCCGCCATTTGTGTCCCGCTTCGCGTGTTCGCATCTCGAATTCACGGCGCTTTACGCGGAGCTTCCGCTCGTCCGTCTTGTCGTAGACGATGAAGATCGCCTTCTGTGCTCCGGCCAGATTTCTCTGCCAGGGCGCGGAGATGTGGCGCTCGTACTTGTCTGCGAGATCTTCAACGCGCCCCATGACTCTCCCTTATTTCTTCGCGACTCAGCAGACTCGAAAAACCAATCTCAACAACATCGCCGGCCTGTTTGAGATCCAGCACACCAAACCGCTTGGCGTCCTTTGCAAGTTGGATGAGTTCCCCAACGGAAACGTCCAGGCATTGAGCCCAAAGCGAGCGAAATAACTGATTGCCTCGAACACCTTCCATGTATCCGAGTGCCAGTGCATAGGCGGCAACGATGGGCGTCGGCTGAATGTGCTGCCGGATTTTGCGAACCCGTCCGTTCAAGTGACCGGATTGAGACCACGACGAGGAAATGTTCCTTGCGATCTTGTCGAGTGTCTCGTCACTCCAGCGATCACTCCACTTTGCCTGGAGTGCCTGCGTCAGCTCCTGACGCGACAGCTCCTCGCCAACCTTCAGGCCAAGAACAACCGGTGCGGACGCGCGAAACAGCGGGTCACGGGCCAGGGCGCAGAGCAGAGCAAGAAGTGGCCGCCCCGCTGAATCGATCGACCAGAGTCGCCGCAGGATTCGGAACAATGGGATTGCGGGATCGAGACCATAGAGTTCGCGCAGCCGCTGAATTGTGTTGCGGCGCGTGGCGACAGTCTTCTTGTCCGTTACATTGTCTTCGACCGTAGCAAACGAATAGTCGTCCGCAGTTCCATCCGGCGGGACCGATTGAAGGAGCATGACGATCTCGTCGAGCATGATCGTCCGGGTGGTATGCGTCCCCTTCGGTCCATACCGGAATCCGAACCGCCGTGCGGCGTTGTTTTGGTCGGTTGCGGGAGTTGATGTTTGTGCCATGGCGGAACATTGTAGCAATTCGACGGCAAGTTTGCCGTCGAATTGCTACACTTTTTGTTTTCGTCTAACCTGTGTCGTATCTTGAGCTATCTGAACAAGTTGAGTCACGTCGGATGGGTGTCGGCTGCAGGAATCCCCCATAATTTTGGAAATGATGGGGGTGCCGAGCGTCAGGCACAGAGGGGGCACCGACCGTGTTCCAGCTCGGATTCGAGCATGGGGTACACCGGCTTTCGCCACGAATTTCGGTCGTCCTGGCCATTCAACGTGGCCAGGATCAACTGCAGTGACCGCTCATAGTCGCACCAGCCGAACGTGATGGATTCGAGCTGCACAAATCGAGTCGAGTCCAGAATCTTCACAACGGCAAACTCCTGTGCGCCGTCCGGCGAGGTTGAATCGTTCAACCAGATGTAATTGCCGTTCCGAAATCCGGTGCAGCAGCACCAGGTTGTTTCCGTGAGCTTGCGGGCGAACTCCTCAACGGACTCAACGGAGCCGACACACCACCGTCGATTACTGTGCAGAATCCCGGTCCTCCCTTCTCCTGCAACGCCTGGCGGCGTCTTTGGATTTGGAGGCGGCCGCGTAACAGACAAAAGATGCTACGGCCTGATGCCATCGCTTACCGAGCTTTGGAGAGATATTGTCAATTGTTGTGTTCTGGGATTTTGAATTGGGCGGCTTCGTGCATCACACCGTCGACGAAGTTCTTGCCCTGCATGAGAGAGATGATCAACTCATGGCCGTTGAGCCGCCTCCATTTCCTCTCCGCGGACTGAGCCAGCTTGAACATCATGGTTAGGCTCGAGAGCCTCGTTCCGCACCCCTTGGTTCTTCGGTGACGAAGGCGAATCGTCGCGAACGTCGACTCGATCGGATTGGTCGTTCGCAAGTGAGACCAGTGTTCCGCGGGGAAGTCGTAGAACGTCATCAACTCGTCCCGGTCCTTCGTCAAGCATTCGCAGGCCGCCGCGTATTTCGCTCCGTACTTCTCGACGAAGGCATCGAGCGCTCGGTATCCCGAATCGCGAGTGGGAGCCATCCAGATCTCATGGAGGTCGGCCTTCGCTTTCGGTTGCACGCTTCGCGGCATCTTGTTCAGCACGTTCGCCGTCTTGTGGACCCAACATCGCTGCTCGCGCGTGTCGGGGAACTCCTTGCGAAGAGCCGCCCAGAAGCCCAAGGCTCCATCGCCAATCGCCACCTTCGGTGATAGCTCGAGGCCTC
>JAGQQE010000313.1 GCA_020426345.1 Planctomycetaceae bacterium | reverse complement strand
AGGAAGTCTGCGAATACTGGAACTTTCCTGAATTGATCTCGACGCTTGTCGGCGCGCATCATGAGCCGTTCCTGGTGCCTGACGAACATCGAGACGTTGCGTGCGTTATTCGCCTTGCTGACCTTGTGGCAGCGGCGATGCCTGACGGCTTTCGTCTGGACCACACAACTCTGGATATTGATCCTGAGATTCTGGACGAACTTCAGATTACGCCTTACCACGTGGCGGAGTTCAGTGAACGCATCCGCGCAGAGATGCACGAAGTGTCCAGCATTCTGGGTTAGTGCTCGCTGCTGACCGGTGATCGGAGGATGGGCCTGTTGCTGTGAACCCGTCAGCCGATCAGTTCGGCGATGGGTTCGCCGTGGTCCACAATAGGTGTTGGACGGCCGTTGAAGTCTTCGATCAATGTCTTTCGTGCGTCGATACCAAGGTGGTGGTAGATCGTCGCCAGAAAGTCACCAGCGCTGCAGATCCGTTCGATGGAATCTTCGCCGCGTTTATCCGTCGCACCAATGAATCGACCGGTTTCAATTCCGCCGCCGGCCCAGATATTGGAAAAAGCACGCGGCCAGTGGTCGCGACCCGGTTGCTGCGTTCCAGCCGGAGCGCTGGCGTTGCCCGCTCCCGTACTCGCGGCATAGCTGATTTTCGGAGTGCGACCAAATTCGCCCGTGACGACGACCAGTACGCGTTTGTCGAGCCCCCGTTCGTAGATGTCTTCGATTAGCGCAGAGACCGCCTGATCGTAAGCATTTGCACGAAAACGCATCGCGTCAAATACATGATGGTTAACCGCATGATCGTCCCAGTTATTGACCCGCCCGCAAAGTGGGCCGTTCAGGCTGGTGGTCAGGACATCGACACCCGCCTCGATCAGCCTCCTTGCCATGAGCAACTGTTGTCCCCATGTATTTCGGCCATATCGATCGCGTGTCCTGTCGTCTTCCTTTGAAAGGTCGAATGCGTCTTTTGTCGCGGGGTTGGTGAGCAGCGTCAGAGCCTGTTCTTCAAACTGATCCAGCGCTTCCAGTTCGCGGCGCTGATCGAACGCGCGTTCGAGCTTATCGAGATTCTGACGCAGGGAGGTGCGTCGGTCGATGCGTTGAATTTCCTGCTGGCTGCCAAGCCCGATGTTTGGCACTGTAAAGTTCGGCGCGTTGGGATCGCCTTTGACGACGAAGGGTGCATAGGCATCTCCGACATAAGCCGGACCATTGTATTCGAGTGGCGGGTTGATTCCGACGTAGGCTGGCAGGGGATTATTCCGTGGGCCTTCCTGCGCACGCAGAAAATTTGCAACCGACATCCAGTCGGGGTATTTCGGCTTTGGCTTGTCACGTGTATCGGGGTCACCCGAGAGCATTTGCATCGACCCTGCCGGATGCCCGCCCGCCGTTTGTCGCATCGATCTCAGCACTGTGAACTTGTCCGCGATTTTCGCCTGCATGGGCAGTAGTTCTGTGAACTGTAGTCCCGGCACCGCTGTATCGATGGTACCGAACGGACCACGGTATTCGCTGCCGGAGTCCGGCTTTGGATCGTACGTGTCAATGTGGGAGCATCCACCCGGCTTCCAGACCATGATCACGGCCTTTTTCTCTTTGACTCCGTTTGAAGAGGACAGCGCAGCGTTGATGGCCTGCATTCGCAGAAGTCCGGGAAGACTCAAACTTGTGAATCCGGCGAGCCCCAGGCGGAGAAATCCGCGTCGGCTGGCGGAACCGAATTCCCGTGGCCCGAGGCACGGACAAACTGACGAAGCATGAAATGGATCGCTCATGATGACGGTCCTGTCCTGGAATTGTGGATGTCTGATTGCTGGTGAAGTTGCGGGTTTTGGTGTTCAGCGGTTATGCAGTCATCTTCTTCTGATCACGAATCGAATCAATCGGCCGGGAGGACGCGAATATGGATGGGTTCGGTCACAACGATCTCTGCCGTGTCTTTGGGGGCTGCGGCTTTTGTGGCTGCCTCCAGTTCTTTTTTTCGCTGATCCCGAACCGCTTCGGCGGCTTTCATTTTGTTGGTCAGTTCCGTGACAAGTTCGTCTGCCTGCTGCCCGGACTCTGATGAAACAGTCGCTGTCTGTGTCGTTTGCGTTTTCAGTTCGGCATCCAGCGCGGCCAGCAGCTCTTCTGCCTGTTTCAGCCGCGTTTCGGCCGATGTGACGGCGGACGGATTGAATCGATATTTTGCGACAGCGCTACCGTAGAATGCAATCGTGTAATCACCGGCGGCTGTCTTGAGAGCCCCCGTATCAATGACGGCTTTTGAAGCATCGTCGGTGAGTTTAATGTCGAATCGGGGAACGTTTTCAAACCCTTCACCGAACGTCCTTAACTGAAGAGTCGAACCGGAGAATTCGTCACGACGAGTGTGCATTAGAGGTATGTTGAGTTTCTCTCCCGCTTTGACCTCGAAGATATCCTGCTCGGACGCTGCAATTGAGATCGGTGCGACTTCGGAATCTGTGACCGAAACCGGGATGCTGGTGACAAGTCTGGGTGACGGAATTTCCTGCCAGGCATCTCGCACGGGCCATGCCATGGCGGCCATGCTTACGGCGTGCGTCACTTCTTTATCACCGATCATGGCTTTCCCCGTAAACGAAGTAAATGCCATCCCGCGAGGGGCCTCTTGACTGGCTGTAATCAGCATGATGCCGCGAGACTTTCCGGCCGGAATCGTCAGTCCCTCGGCAGTCACTCCGTCCGGCAGGTTGTGCATTTTCAGCTCGATCGGTCCATCGAATCCATCGCGGCGGACAGCCACAACTTCGAGTGCCATGGTTGCCCCGGCTCGAAGGGCAATCGGTTTGCTGAGTGCGTTGCGGTCGCCATTGCGAAGCTCCATATGCATCGCCCATGAGATCAGTGCGAAGTCCGGTTGTGCCTTGCGAATGATCAGTCGGTAGATATTTCGGTCGTCCGTTCGCGTACCTCCGAACAAATCGGTGATCTGAAGGCGATACAACCCGTCTTCCTTGACTTCCAGTTTGCCGATGATGTCGGCGGAACCACCATTATACGGTGGCCCGTCGTAGGCATAGCCATTGCTCGACACTTTGACCGGGCTCGGGATGTCGGAATATTCAGCGACATCGGATACTGTCTGCTGTTCTCCCTCGCCAGTTACTCGCTGGACAACAACAGATGGGTCCGTTGGCCTGCCAAGTCGTTCAGACGCTACTTCAATCCACCACACCTCATCTTTTCTGGCGGTGAATTCAAATGCATCGACGTCCGCCGCCGGGAAAAAACTGCCGCTGATGTCACAGGGCAGCTCAATCTTCTGAGCAGTCGCGGGAGGGTTCGGTTCTGTTTCTCTGATCGCTGCTTTTTCCGGCAATCCCTCCGGTGGCCACGAAAATGAACTGACTGTCCTTGTCGCAGCAAACTGTGGAATCGCCTCGTCCGGGTGCAACTTGCGCAGAGTCAATCGATAAAAGTACTCGGGACCTCCCTTAAATGTCAGTTCGTGCACTTTGATGACAAAGGTACCGTCGTTTGGGGCGGTGAAATCAATGGCACCACCTCGTCGCTCGACAATCAGGTCGCGTCCCATTTCATCAGCCACGATCAGCACTGCGTTCAGTTTGGAATCAATATCTTTTGCTGCACAGTGGATGATATAACGCTGTCCCTGCACTGCGTTGAAGCTGAAATAGTCCACCGACTTGTTGCTCATTGCGGCGTTGCAAACGCAGTCGACTGAGATTTTCATCGCCTGATTCAGGGATGTATTTGGTGAGGACTGCACAACTTCAGGAAGTGTGCCCACGCTGAAGAATCGAGCAGCCGAAAGCCCCAGTCTTGACATGACCCGCGCTTCATAAAGTCCCGCCGGGCAATTCTCAGACACTGTCACCAGGTACCTGTTGGCCTGAATTTGACCGTCTTCGGCCAGCTTCGGGACAGCGGAAATCTCCGGATGAGAGAAAAGCAGGTCCCTGGCGTCTTCGATGAAGTCCCCGGTGATCTCAATCTCCACGGTTGTGCCGACCTGAGCGCCCATTGGTTTTGTGGTCAGAAGCCGGGGAAGTGGAAGGCAGACGCTCTGGCCGGTAGAGGAAGGCATTGCCAAAAGCAGGGCCAGCGCCGTGGTCATGAAGGTGGCGGTCAGTTTTAATTGAGTCATGGCGTGGTCCCAATGGCGAGCGGCAAGGCGTCGGCCCTCCATGTGCTCTGTTCGTTACAGTAAAGTGATCTTCAGGGTGATCGTTTCGTAAATGAATATCTGGATCACGACGCTGTTTCGTTTTTCCGCCGGATGTGTCGGTGGAACAGTTGGTGAAATGGGTGACTAATGATTGAACAGAAACTCTTTCGTATTGATCATCGCCCAGATCAGGTCCTGGAAGTTCTCTCGTGCTGCTGTTTTGGGATCCACAGGTTTTCCGTCTGCGGTTTGCCGTTCTTCTGCCATATAGTCTGCAGCGATCCTGAGTTCTTCAGGTGTCGGTGTCCTGCTGAAGGCCGCCTGATAGATTTCCGCGATACGTTCTTCGATCGGTGCGTCCGATTTTGAGAGCCGATCTGCTCGACCGTTCGGCGTGGCAAGTTTTGCCTTCACATCATTTGCGTTCATTAAATGAAGGCTCTGGGCAAGACTTGGGGATTCAGCGCGTTCGCATTCACAAACGCTTTCGTTTTCCGGACGACCAAAGACACGCAGGAATGGCGATGCCTTGTTGTAGCTGTTGTCCGGTAATGCGATGGCACGCGTTCCGGCTGGCAGGTTGGGGAAATCTGTGCGAGCTTCTGTCAGGTCATCGATCGAATCCAGCAGCACCTCTGCCTGAACACGCCGTGGGTAATAACGCGAGTAGTTCTGCTGGTCCGAAAGATTGTATTCATTTGGCGTTGAACTGAGCTGATAGGCACTGGAAGTTGTGATCAGGCGCACCAGCTCTTTCAGATGAAATCCATTCTGGATAAAGTGCTTTTCCAGGGCTGTCAGCAGTTGTGGATTTGTCGGTGGATTTGAATCACGGATGTCATCCTCTGGTTCAATCAGACCTCGTCGAAAGAAGTGCTTCCAGTAGCGATTCACGAGGGCTCGAGCGAAGTACGGGTTCTGCGGATCAGACATCCAGTCAGCGAGCTTCAGACGTGGGTCTTCGTCTGCTGTGATGGGAGGAATCGAATCGCCGAGCGCTGCTGGTTTCAGGGCCATTCCTGTCTTGATGTTTTTTGCCGTTGCGATGCCGCGTTTGTGGAAAATCATGTCTTCGCCGCGGGTGTCGGTCGGTTTTCTTCCGACCTGACTGAAGAATGCGGCCAGGCTGTAGTAGTCATCCTGGCTCCACCGTTCGAAGGGATGGTGATGACACTGCGCGCACTGCATACGAACCCCAAGAAACAACTGCGCGACGTCCTCGATCTGTTCTTTTGGTTCTTTGACTCGCTTGTACCACGCCACCGGCGGATTGGCGATAATTGTGCCTGTGGCTGCCAGCAGTTCCCGCACCATTTGATCATACGGTTTATTCGCGAGCAGACCGTCTCGCATCCAGGCATGAAATGCAAAGTTGGATGTGATGTCGCTGGCTTCGTCTCGACGATTTTTCAGAAGAGCGGTCCACTTGTTTGCAAAGAAGTCTGCATATTCAGGACTGCGAAGAAGCTGATCGACGACTTGTTGCCGTTTGTCTGTTTCAGAGTTGGCCTGAAATGTCTGAGACTCCTGAATTGTCGGAAGGCGTCCGGCTATATCCAGCGTGACACGTCGGAGAAAGGTGGCGTCGTCGCAGACATCAGAAGGTGGGATACCGAGTTCCTTCAGGTTGGCGAATACGAGGTCATCAATGAAGTTGTTGCGGGGCGGAAGTGATTCCACTGGTGCTCCCAGCGGCACGGAACAATTGCAGACCGAAATCTCTCCCTGGTAGCGAACCATGATCGCGACTTTGCCGGGGATGTCCTGAATCCTGATTTGTCCGGTTGAGGTCACTGTTGCCATGGCATTGTCATTGGATTCAAACAACGCCATTTCTGTGACATCACGCTGCGTGTTATCTGAATAATGGGCGACGACAGAAAGCTGTTGCGTCGCGCTGGGTGTGAGTGTCTTTCGATTCGGCTTTACTTCAAGGCTGGTCAGCCTGGGAGCGGAATCCCCATCCCATTTGGCTCCCTGCCTGATCCAGTCGATCATCATCTGGTGAGTTTGCGAGTCTGCTTCCAGTCGCTTGCCTCCGCCATGCGGCATCTGACCTGTCGCCTTCATGAGTAACAGGCTGCGTTCGGCTGCTGCTGGAAAGATCCGCCGGCCTCGGCCTTCCTTCACAACAGAGTCGTAATCTTCGAGGGTTTCCAATCCAAGAAGAGACAACTGGAATCCATTTTGACCTCCGCCAGCTTTGGCATGACACACTCCGGCATTGCACCCCATCTTTGTGAGTGCCGGCACGACATCGTTCACAAAGCTGACTGTCGAGCCGTCATCCGCGAATGTTCTGGCGACGAATGTCACCAAAGCAATGGCAGAAAGAAATAGTCGACCACTTGCGCGGAAGGTGTTTGGGTGTTGATTGGAGGCCATGACGCGGGATCTCAGGCCAGATGGTGGGAAAAACCCCGGCAGGCTGGATGTTTCGCAGCTCCTGTCGGGAAGGCGGGCGTTGTCATCTGCGACAACGAGACAAGTCTAAGTTGCTCTTATACCTATCGTCCACCGTATTTCGATGTTCTGCCGACTCTGGCCGCGAATTCGCTCATGCCTCCAAATTCCAGCCATCTTGTACTGATTCTGCTGGCGATGTTGGCATTTGTCATCATTGGTTTGGCTGGTCCGGCAATGTCGACCCGAATGGTATTGCCAAAGTCGATGGGAAACTTCAGTGTTGGTTTATGTATTCTGGTCGCGGGCAGCGAATCGTCGAGCTGGTAAAGGGCATGGGCGATAAGGGTGAACGGTGTGCGTACTCCTGTCCAGGAAAGTCGTCAACGGCGCTATTCGACGAGCGTCATCAATCGCTGGTTCTTAAATGCGATCGTTGATTCGCAGACCAACACTGCTGGTGTTCACGGCACATTCAGTATCGATGCTGCAGGTAACTGGTCGTACGCGCGAACTGCCGACTTGAATGCGATGAATGCCGGCGACGTGCTGTCTGACAGCTACACAGCGGTGTCGTTGGACGGACAGTGAGCATCACCATCAACGGGCTCAACAATGCGGCAATCATCACCGGCGAGACAACGGGCAGGCCGCCTTTGTGCCTCAGACAAACGTTGCCGGAAGCTACGGTACATTCAGTATCGATGCTGCAGGCAACTGGTCGTACTTTCGAACTGCCGATCTGCAGTCCCTGTCGGTAGGAGAGTCGGCATCTGACAGCTTCAACGTGGTGTCGCTCGACGGTACTGCCAGTCAACT
>JAGQQE010000312.1 GCA_020426345.1 Planctomycetaceae bacterium | reverse complement strand
CCATGACGCATCACCGTTTTTCGCGACGGACGCTGCTTCGCGGCGTCGGCGTGAGCATGGCCCTGCCGTGGCTCGAGTCGCTGCCGGTCTGGGGAGACGTCGCCCCCGCGGCCGGCAGCACTGCCCCAGTGCGGCTCGGCGTGCTCTTTGCCGGCAACGGTTTCCACTCGCGCGAGTGGTGGGCCAAAGGCGCTGGGGCGGCCATGGAACTCGGCCAGGTTCTCTCGCCGCTGCACCGCCATCGCGAGCAGCTCACGTTCATCCGCGGGCTCTACCACGCCGAAGCGCAGAAGGGAAACATCCACAGTTCGCAGACCGGCAATCTGCTGTCGGGCGCCCCGTTGGCGTCGGGCGGCGAGGTGCGTTCGGGAACCAGCTTCGACCAGCTCATCGCCCAGACGCACGGGCGCTCGACCAAAGTGCCGAGCCTGGTACTGGGGTGCGAAGCGCCCAATCCGTCGGTGCACAAGAACTACTCGATGCTCTACAGCTCGCACATTTCCTGGTCGTCGCCGACTTCTCCAACTCCGCTGGAGGTTTATCCTGCTCTGGCCTTCGATCGATTGTTCAAAGACGACGTACGTCGAGGGGATAAAAGCGTTTTGGATGCTGTCCTTGCAGACGCACAGGATCTACGGCGTACGATCAGCGCGTCCGACCAGCGCAAACTGGATGAGTATCTCGAATCGGTTCGGGAGGTCGAAGTACGAATTGAACAATCGGGAAAACGCGGTGAGCTGCAGGGATGGCGGCCGACTCTTAGTGGCCCCAACATGCCGCGGCCTGCAGATGGGATTCCTCAGGACATCGCAGAACACATGAAGCTTATGTGCGACATCCTTGTTCTTGCGTTTCAAACCGACACGACTCGCGTGTGCACATTGAAGCTGAATAATGACCATTCGTCACTGCGTTTTCCAAATCTGGGTGTGGACTACATGATCCACCATCTGCTTTCGCACTCCGATACCGACGACTGGCTGAAAGTGAATCAGTTCTTCCTGCAGCAGCTGGCGTATATTGCCGGCAAGCTCGATCGGATTCAGGAAGGCGAACGATCGGCTTTGGATAATTCGATGCTGCTGATGTGCTCCAGCATGATGAATGGTGGGCACGACGCGACGCAGCTTCCCGTTGTCCTGGTTGGGGGTGGAGGCGGCCAGATTCAGGGAGGTCGGGTTCTGAATTATCGGGAGCAGGAGAACCGACAAATGTGCCGGCTTTACCTGTCAATGCTACAGAAAACGGGGTTAAAGCTTTCATCGTTTGGTGACGCTTCAGAACCACTGGCGGAGGTTTGATGTGCGAGGTCCGGTTCCGTGACTCATCGTGCGATCGCTCTTTCCGGACTGGTCTCTTATGGCTCTGTCAATTCCGGGGCACAGCGTGTCAGCCTCCCCATGATTCATCCGCACCTGTCGCGAGATTCAGGAAATTGTTATCCGGAGCAGAAACGCACTGCATTTGAACGATTGCGTTTTACACCTGCCGCACGAAAAGTCGAGGATACATCGCAGGACGATTTCGATGCAGACACAACAAGACCATCGCGAAAACGCTGAATCTAGGCGGGCCATTCCCTTGTTGATGCCTGCCAGGGTGCCCGTTCAGATCGTCATCTACTACCTTCTTTTTGGATTTATGTGGATTCTGTTTTCTGATCTGACACTTGTGCTTTCCGATCTCGCGAGTATTCAAACCTTCCTTTACAGCTCAACAAAGGGTTTCCTGTACGTCACTTTGTCCGGCGGACTCATTTACTGGCTTCTTGTGAGGCACGTCAGTCAGACGGAGAAGGTGAACTCGCTTCTGCGAGCAGTGATTAACAATACGACCGACGTTATTTTTGCCAAGGACCTGAACGGACGCTACATATTATTTAACTCCGCCGCTTTGGAGGTTGTTGGCAGGACGGCAGAAGATGCGTTTGGCCAGAAGGACGTGGACTTTTTTGGGCAGGCTACCGCAGCCAAAATGGAGGCGGTTGACTTGAAGGTCATAGAAACGGGTGAAGCCCAGACCTCTGAAGTTGTGCTCAATACTGCCTACGGTGTGCGCACTTTTCACGCGATCAAATCTGCGTACCGGACGGTTGATGGAAGAATCGCGGGTGTTGTTGGGGTGTCTCGCGACATCACTGAGTCCACCCGGATTCTGCAGCAACTGCAGTGCAGCGAACGCAGACTTCGACTGGCGACGAATGCTGCCATCGGCGGTACCTGGGACTGGGATTTAACAAGTGGCATTGCCTGGTGGTCGCCCGAAATGTACGAACTCTGGAATGTGGATCCCGAGACTGTCATGGTCTATGAGAATTCAATTGCCATCGTTCACCCGGATGATCGGGAAATGCTTGAGAACGCGTTTACGCAGTCCATTGAATCGCACCAGGAGTTTGAAGCCGAATTTCGAATCAACCACGCAATTCACGGTGTCCGCTGGATGATGTCGCGTGGGCAAAACATTGTGGATGATGACGGAAAGGCAAGGCTGATTGGAATCACGATCGACATTACCAACCGCAAATGCACGGAGCTTGAGCTTGCAAGGCGTGAGGAGTACTCGAAGGCGATTCTGTCTTCTTCTCCCAATGGCCTCTACGTCTACGACGTTCCTTCCAAATCGATGACTTACGTCAATCCCGTCTTCGCGCAGATTACCGGATTTGATGTTGATGCCCCCTCAGGTCTGGCACTGAAAAGATTTCGACAACAGGTGCATCCGGATGACGTCGCTCAACTGAAAGCATACTGGCAACGTCGAATTGAATCATCAGACAGCGAAGTTTACGAGTACGAGTATCGTCTGCAGACAGGGGATGGCCGGTGGATTTGGTGTCTTTCCAGAGAGACCATTCTCTACAGGGAGGCAGACGGCAGGCCACGTCAGATCATTGGCTGGTTGCTGGATATGACGGCTCGAAAGCAACTGGAAGCGGACCTGGTGCAATCGCAGAAGATGGAGGCCATCGGACGTCTGGCCGGAGGAGTAGCACACGATTTCAACAATCTGCTGACTGTTATTAACGGATTCAGTGAACTATTGCTGTCAACGCTGGAAGAAGACAATGCTGCAATCGAACACAATGCTGCAATCGAACACAATGCTGCAATCGAACACGTCCATGCCATCAATGAAGCTGGAACCCGAGCGGCCGCTTTAGTCTCTCAGTTGCTTGTCTTCAGCAGAAAAGCGGTCGTCGAACCTCAAACGATCGACCTGGTCGAATGGGTCTCACGGATCGAAGCGATCATCGTCCGAATCGCCGGTCCTGACATTCATGTCCAATTCGATACTCCTGAGGAATCCTGCTATGTGGATATTGATCCTGTGCAAATGGATCAGGTATTGCTGAATCTTTGCGTCAATGCCCGCGATGCGATGGCGGCCGGCGGAACCCTGAAAGTCCACATTCAAACCTGCGAACTTCCCTCGTCGCTCTTACTGACAACGGGGGAACTTTCCGAAGGTCGATTTGCGACGATAACGGTAGCAGATTCCGGTGTGGGCCTTGATGAAACAAGCAGAGTCCGCCTCTTTGAACCGTTCTATTCTACAAAACCCAGGGGAAAAGGAACGGGGCTTGGACTTTCCGTCGTTCATGGAATCGTCACGCAGGCTGGCGGACAAATCGACGTCCAGAGTGGAACCGCCGGCGCTACGTTTGTTGTCTATTTACCCATATCGACCGGAACTCCCACGTCGTCAACGAAGCCGGAAATGGCTCCACCAACGGCTGGGACGGGCACTATACTGCTGGTTGAAGACGAACCGGCAGTCCAGGACTACTGCCATTATGTGCTTCGACGGCATGGCTATGATGTGCTGACGGCTGCGAATAGTGCGGAGGCCATTTCCCTGATGTCCGAAGGCAAGCAGGATATTTGTCTTCTCGTCACCGACTTAAGTATGCCGGATATTGATGGCCGCGAACTCGCCAGGCAACTTCGGAAACGACAGCCTGAACTACCAGTACTTTTTGTGAGCGGATACGCCGAAAACCAACCCGAGAGTAGTGATATGAAAGGAAAAAAAGAAGCGTTCCTCTCCAAGCCATTCCCGGCCAATGCGTTGACCACCAAAATTCGCCACCTCATGGAGCAACCAACCAACTGATGATTGCTCGCACTGGAGCGTCCGCCTCAGATCTTGTCATTCCGGGTCTCGCTGATCCGCCGCCGGAGAGCTGCAACCATGATAATGAGGCGAACTGCACCAGGATCAAAACACCACACGATCGAACACGTGGATGAACGATCGAGGCTGCTCTTTGAGAAAGTCCTTAGATGGTTGGATCCAGGATCACCTTCATCGCGCCGGCTTCGCCTGCATAGAGCCGTTCAAACCATTTGGGACCGTCATTTAGTGATGCTTTGGCAGTGATCAGTGGTTCGACCTGAATCGCTCCGCTTTCCAGCAACGCGATACAGGCCGGGTATTCGCCATTGGAAGCACAGGAGCCATAGACCGTGATTTCCCGAGTCACGATCGATTGCAGAGGCAATTCAACCTTTGGCGACAGATTACCAACCAGCGTGACGGAGCCGCCTTTTCGGACGGAGTCAACGGCCGTCCGGATTGGTGCTGTTGCTCCAACAACTTCAATTGCCACATCGGCCCCGCGGCCTCCAGTCAGCTTGCGCACTTCCTCTGCCACATCACAGGCATCGGCCTTCAGTCCCGCATTCGCACCAAGTTTTCTGGCAACATCCAGCCGACTTTGTTCGAGGTCGACAGCAATGATTTGCGAACAGCCAGCCAGTCGCATTGTCTGGACGACCAGCAATCCGATCATCCCGCTTCCAACAATGACCGCTGTATCGCCCAGCTTTACCGGAGTCCGATTCGCCGCGTGGACGGCCACGGAGACCGCTTCGATCATTGCCGCGTGTTCGAACGGAAGCGACTGGGGAATCGAAAAGCAAATGTGCTGCGGAACCGCCACGTATTCAGCAAACGCTCCGTGACGCCGGTAATCCCCACAGGAAACACCGAGCACCATTCGATTGTCACACAGGTTTGCAAATCCATCGCGACAGAATCGGCAACTGCCGCACGACACCATTGAATCAAACGTGATATGGTCACCAGGCTGAAATTTATGGACCGCGCTGCCAACCTCGGCCACGACGCCGGCGGCTTCATGGCCCATGACAAGCGGCGGAATCCGTCGACCTGTGCTTCCATCGTACCCATGAATATCACTTCCACAAATGCCACAGGCTCGCACCTGAACGAGCACGTCGTTGGGTCCGATTTCCGGTTTATCAAATTCAACGACCTGAAGCTTCTTATATTCAGACAGCAACATTGCTTTCATGGGATTCTCCGAGGAGGGCGACGGGGACTTTGATGAGTTTCCCCAGCAGGAATTCTTATGACAATCTGCAGAAAACCGTACGACAGGATGCCGGGGAATTACTCCCACGCATGACCTTCCGTCAGGCGGACATTCCCAGCGCTGACAGTATTGCGTGTTCGTTGTTATCAACAACAACGGGCGAATTTGCAAATGGCATCGACGTGACACCGGCAGGTATCAGTTTTTTTGCGTGGAGTTCTGAGTTGCCGGAGTGATAGGCGACCGTCAGATCCGGGTCCTTCAACTGATGGCCCGTCAACACGCAGGCCACCCGATCGCTGGCAGAAATGAGACCTTCTTCACGCAGAAGCTTCAGTCCCGCGATTGTTGCTCCACTGGCGGGTTCACATCCAAATCCCGTGGCGGCAATCATCGCCCTCGCGTCGACGATTGCCTGATCAGGTACGCTGCGAACAACACCGTTACAAACATCGATGGCACGCAGAGCTTTTTCCAGATTCACAGGACGGTTGATTTCAATCGCACTGGCGAGGGTATTGGCACGGTGACCGCTGGCGTCCATTTCGGCATAGAAACCACCAATGTCCTTCTGGTCTGTGCGCCCGTTATTCCATGTCAGTGAATGCTGATTCACAAGTTCATCCAGAGTACTTGCTCCCTGAGCATTGATGATTGCGAGACGCGGAATGCGATCAATCAGACCAAGTTGTTTGAGCTCTGCGAACGCTTTTCCAAAGGCACTGCTGTTGCCCAGGTTGCCTCCGGGGACAACGATCCAGTCGGGCGTCTGCCATCCGAGACCTTCCAGAATTCGATACATGATCGACTTCTGGCCTTCCAGTCGAAATGGATTCACACTGTTGCAGAGGTAGATGGGATGCTTCGCGCAGATTTCCCGAACACGCGCCAGGGCGTCATCAAAATCGCCACGAATCTGAATCGTCCTCGCTCCGTAGTCCAGTGCCTGCGAAAGCTTTCCATAGGCAATTTTTCCACTGCCGACGAAGACGACGCATTCGAAATGCCCGGTGACTCCCGCGTAGATGGCAAGCGAAGCGCTGGTATTCCCCGTTGATGCGCAGGCCGTCATTCGAGCCCCAACCATGCGAGCATGGGTGGAAGCGGCCGTCATTCCATTGTCTTTAAAACTGCCGGACGGATTCAGGCCCTCGTACTGCAGATACAGGCAACCGGCGTCCATGCGACATTGCTTTGCCAGACGGTCATTGCGTTGCAGAAGTGTTTGCCCCTCACCAATGGTCACAATCTGGTCATCAGGGGCGAACGGCAGCAAATCACGGAAACGCCAGACGCCGCTGAAATCAAGCGGATTCAGACGATTGCTCCATCGTTGCTGAAAGACATCCATACTCTTCGGAACCGGCAGCTGGTTCCAGTCGTAATTAATGTCCAGCAGAGAACCGCATTTGGGACAAGCCGTCAGAATCTGCCCAACGTCAAACGTGGACAGGCAATCGGGATGAATACATTGCTGAAAGGCGAAGCTCATGGTTCAGGAATTCGGGCTATGGGTCGTGTCCGCAAATACCTCGCCCATCGTAACGGACGGGGAAGGAGTTCGAAGCTCAGTCGTTTGAAATCGCGGTCGTTTTCGACTGCGCCCCGTATTCAAGAACCGGCAGCAAAGAGACTCCGGCCGACTGTTGTTCAATCGCCTGCGCGGCCCACCCCACGATTCTGGCCATTCCAACCACCAGAGCCTGTCGATCAGCCGGAATATTCAGCAGCGTCATCAGACGTGCAGCAGCCCAGTCTGTGGTTGGAAATAATTCTCGTTTTTCCAGCAACCTTTCCAGCCGGCATGCGGATGCTTCAAGGACAATCCGCCGATGGCTGCCAAGCATGCTCCGGCAGTGTTCGCGCAGGATCTCAGGGCGAGGATCTGAGGTGCGGGCGCCAAACCCAAAAGGCATGGGCTGCCCTTCCCGTTTCCGGAGCCATTCCTCCGCCCCCGCAGGGCCGTCCAGCCCGAGCAAGACATCTGATGCCCAGGCAAAAGGATCATTGCGCAACTGCGAAACAAACATGACTGAAGCCGACTGCAT
>JAGQQE010000311.1 GCA_020426345.1 Planctomycetaceae bacterium | reverse complement strand
TGGACCGGGAATGAACTCCGCGAAGGGGCATTCAGATTCATCTGAGCGGGTTGTGAATCGCCGTTGGACCACCAGTTTGTTTCTTCTTCCGTCTTTGGATCCTGCTTCCATTCAAACCCGGTTGCATCCGTCAGCGGTTTAGCCGCAGTCTGGTCAACGGAAGCAAACAGGTCGTTTGCCTTGGCTGAATTTTGCTGCATCGAATCCGCAACGACCGGCTTTCGTGGCGATTCAATGAATGATGGATCGAATCCGAATGGATCCGATTCGATGTTTGATTCACCCATGTTTGCATTCAAGTCGAACGATGAATCGCCACTCGTCCGCGGTGTCGCGTCGGCCAGCAGGGAATCGAATGCTGAGTGTTTCGAATCTGCCGTTTGAGTTCCTGCGTGACTGTTGATTGCTGGTTTGGCGGTGTCTGGTCGGTCCTGAACAAGGCCAGCGAACGCATCGAACTCATCGCCGGCTCTGCTCGACGATGGCTTGGATGCGGAGACGAGTCGAGTCGAAGGCTCTGAATCGACTGGGTGACCATTGCGTGCCAGGAACGCCTGCAACGCATCTGCTGGATTGGCGCTGGTTTCCCCGAATGCAGCGGATGCCTCAGTTTCTTCGACGTTCTGCCGGGTCTGAGTTTCGATGCTGGCGAAAGTATCTTCATTCAGATCCGGTTGAACCCGGTCTGTCCTGATTTGCGAGCCAAACTTGTTTTCTGCATCCGCATTGATGAACGCCGCAAACGAATCGTCTCCCCGGGGCAAATCCGCGTTGGGATCGGATGCTTCCGATGCTTCGGATGCTGCAAATTGAGCCGCGAGTTCTTCGAAGTCGTCGCTGGCATCTTTCGAGTCTGCGACAAGCTTGTTGAACTCATCGGTCAGCGCGTCGTCAGCTTCCGCGACTCTTGACTTCTTCAACTCCTGCAACGCAGTGCGTTCCTGTTCGAGCTTCTTTTCCAGCTCAGCGAGGTGTTTCTCTTCGGCAATCCGATTTTCATCGACAGTCTGGTTTTCCAGCTCCAGGAACGGATCCGATTCGACGGGACCTTTGCCTGTCATTCGGGCCAGCAATCCGGACAGAGGGCCTTCCTTCACTGGCTGCTCCGGCTCTTCAACAGTGCCATCCGCCAGTAAAGCCTGTCGTTCGGCCTCCTGTCGTTCGGCTTCCATTTCAAGCTCTTCGATCGTTTTGTAGTCCGATTTTGGAGTCATCGAAAACATGTTGGCCAGCCGGCTTCCCGCACAGCCAGCGCCGGACGTGAGCAACAGTACTGCAAGGCTGCCATGAGCCAGTTTTCTGGAAGGTCGCATACCGATTCACCCTATATTCAGGAGTTGGTCACTCAGGAATCACGGATTGGAAGTGCTGAATGAGCCCGACAGTTCGTATCGGCTGGAACAATCACCCCTAAGAAACGGAAGCTAACGGTTCGAACGATTCTGGCCGTCCTGATGCTTCAAACTCCGGGTTGTTCCGATTCCGAAAACCTGGGGGTTTGCGGTGAGTTTGCTGACACCGGATCATCCGAAATCACGGACGATGTCGGCAATCCGACAAAAATGACTCAAGTGTGAACCCGACAACGGTACGAACCTGGCGGGATGTTCGAAGGCTGCGCAAAATGCGATCTCTGGTGACCGTCCTTCTTGTTCTGCTCTGCGGGCACGGAAATCGCACCCTCGTTTCGCCGCCAGCTTCTGCCTCGGAATCTTTGGTCGATGCGAATTCCGCACGCCTTCAAACGCTTTTTCGAAGCGAATGGGAACGCGTCCTGAAGGAACACCCGGACTATGCTTCGGAGCTCGGTGATCGTCGGTACAACACGCGATGGCCGGATGTTTCTTTACCGGCCATGCAGGCCGCTGATCGGGCGTCCGCGGAAGCTCTGACCGAACTTCGATCCATCAATTTCGAAAGCCTGAACGCCTTAGATCGGCTTAACTACCGTTTATTTCAGCGGCAATATGAAACCGAAATTGCCGAGCGGAAGTATCGTTTGTATCTCATGCCCCTCAGCCAGCGAGGGGGCATCCAGGATCAGAATCGACTGACTGACCTTTTGAAGTTCGAAACCATCCGTGACTACGAGGACTGGATTGCCAGGCTGAATGCGTTTCCGGCGTATCTGGCACAAACCATGGCGTTGATGGGGCAGGGAATTCGCGAAGGGATGCTGCATCCGAAAGTCGTCATGCAACGCGTGCCGAATCAGATTCGCAAACAGATTGTCAGCCAACCGCAGGACAGCCTCTATTACAAGCCATTCCGGAGTTTTGTTGTCGAGCTTACAGATGCGCAAAAACAACGACTCCGCACACAGGCTGCCACAGCAATTCAGGAACGAGTCATCCCGTCTTACAGGGCATTCCTGGAGTTCTTCGAACAGCAATATCTGCCGGCCAGCTACGATCATGCGGGATGCTGGCAAAGGCCCAACGGCCAGGAGATGTACCGACATCTGGCGAAGCGATATACAACCACGGATCTCACTCCGCAGCAGATTCACGAAATCGGTCTCTGTGAAGTCGCTCGCATTCGGAAGCAAATGGAAGTCATTCAGAAGCAGGTGGCATTTGAGGGTTCGTTCCGGGAATTTCTGACTTACCTGAGAACAGACAGGCAGTTTTACTATTCGACGCCTGATGAACTGTTGGCCGCGTATCGTGAGTGCTGCAATCGCATCGACCCTCAACTACCACAGCTGTTCATTCACCTGCCTCAAACCGGATACCAGATTGTTCCCGTTCCGACTCAGATGGCTGCCGATACGACAACCGCTTACTATCAACCTCCATCTTACGATGGTCGTCGTCCGGGGACTTACTATGTGAATCTCTATCGTATTGAGACCCGGCCAAAATTTGAAATTGAAGCGTTATCCCTGCATGAATCTGTCCCCGGACATCACCTGCAAACAGCATTGGCGATGGAAGTGAAGAGTATGCCCAATTTTCGGCGATATGGCGGGCAGACGGCATTCATCGAAGGATGGGCTCTTTACAGCGAGAAGCTCGGTGAAGAAATGGGCTTCTATCAGGATCCCTATTCACGATTCGGGCAATTGACCTATGAAATGTGGCGCGCCGTACGGCTGGTTGTAGATACCGGGATGCACAGCCTGAAATGGTCACGGCAGCAGGCGATCGATTTTTTCGCGGCCAACACCGCCAAAAGCCTGCTGGACATCGAGAACGAAGTGGACCGGTACATTGCGTGGCCCGGTCAGGCGTTGGCCTATAAAATTGGAGAGCTTCGTTTCACTGAGCTTCGAAAACGGTCAGAAGCAACCTTGGGAGATCGCTTTGATGTCAGAGAATTTCATGACATCGTGCTGCGCAATGGTGCAGTGCCGCTGGATATCCTTGAAGAACAAGTCGATGCATGGCTTGCCGAAAAGGCGACCACTGAATGAATGTTGACTCTACCTGTCGTGCTGGCCGGTGTATTGTACTGGCCGGTGCGCCGTGGTTTGATTTCACCACGGCACGTTCGGCAGTTGAAGAGTTCGATCTAAGAATCGTGTGTTGCAGACCTTAAGTTTCCACTGCGATAGGCGTTTGCAATTGCTTCAGGAATGGCGGCTTCAGCCAGCACAACCGCTGCCTGATTTTCCTGCGTGACGGCCTTCATTTCCTGTTCCAGGGCAACCGCTGCCGCGCGACGTTCTTCGGCTTTTGCCCGAGCGATACGGACATCCGCTTCGGCCTGGTCCGCCTGCAAACGCGCCCCCACATTGTCGCCGACATCAATGTCAGCGATATCAATGGAAACGATTGCGTAGGCGGTTTGTGAGTCCAGACCTTTGTTCAGCACAGTTCGGGCGATCAGCATTGGGTTCGCCAGAACTTCCTTATGCGTTGCGCACGACCCAATCGCAGAAACAATGCCTTCGCCAACGCGAGCAATGATGGTCTCTTCCGTGGCTCCGCCGATCAATTGTCCCAGGTTCGTTCGTACAGTCACTCGTGCACGTGCCTTGAGCTGGATCCCATCCTTCGCGACGCCATCCAGAGTGGAACGACCCGTGCGGCTGACATCCGGGCAATCAATGACCTTCGTGTTGACACTGGTCTGAACAGCCTCCAGAACATTTCGGCCTGCAAGATCGATGGCCGCCGCGGTGTTCCAGTCGAGGTCAATGTTAGCGCGATGAGCGGCAATTAATGCCCTGACAACCAGCGGTACATTTCCTCCCGCGAGATAGTGCGACTCCATTGCGTTAGTGCTGATATCCGTGACGCCGGCCTGAACAGACATGATCCGACAATCGACGATGATGTTGGGATTCACCTTCTTCAGTTTCATGAACACCATTTGCAGTGGATTGATGGCGGCTCCCGACATCATTGCCCGAAACCAGAGCGAAAATACCGACGCAAAGACCACCAGAAAGATCAGGCCGATGATGCCCATGATGATGCATGTGCCGATGATCGCAATCACCCAGGGATCCATTCCCGGCCCCTGCGCCAGCATCGGATGATGCGGCGGCAGGCTCGAATTCAATGGAAGTCCCGTTGAAGCGAGAATGGCTGCCAGCGAAACATTCATCGATTACTCTCCCTCATCTGCAGTCTGCCAGAGGCAGACGCAAGAATTTCCGAATGAAAACGAATCCAAAGATTCTACAACAGCACCATGGATTTCCGGGCGTGAGTGTAGCCCGCCGCCCGCCGAATTCCCAACCAGCCAACTGCTGCGAAAACTTTGATTGAGTGAAGCCACCCGCGGCGCATGGTTCTCAAGTGAATCCAAAGTGAATAGATTTCCCCTGGCCCTGCAGCATCGGTGTGCTGATGCTGAACGCAGGGGGGAGAATTTGGATCACAGATTCTGCTGCCACCATCAATTCTGCGTGGCGCAAAGGACTTTGTATCCAAAATATTTGCTGGTGTTTATTCGTAAGTGGTTATTTTAGAAGGACTTCCGTCATGGGTGTCGAATCCCGGCTCGAAGAATTAGGCATCACGCTTCCAGCACCACCACCGCCCGGGGGAGTTTACACGCCGGTTGTTGTTGTGGATCGGATGGCTTACGTCTCCGGACAGGTGCCTTACGGACCGGATGGAAAACTGCTTTCAGGTCGAGTTGGTTCGGAGATCACAGAAGAAGAAGGCGTTGCTGCCGCTCGAGTCGTGGCATTGACAATGCTGGCCACTATCAAGGCTTCTCTGGGCAGTCTGGACCGTGTGAAGCGTGTCGTCAAAGTGTTCGGAATGGTCAATTGCTCGCCGGATTTTCAGCATCATCCACAAGTGATGAATGGGTTCAGCAACACCATGGTGGAAGTCTTTGGCGAGGCTGGCAAGGCTGCCCGCAGCGCTGTCGGTATGGGATCACTACCGTTTAACGTGCCTGTGGAAGTTGAGGCAATTGTGGAACTGCATGAATAGTTTGCTGCAGGTGCCTGTTTTTCAGGGACTCGGCGTCTGAAGAATCAGACTAACGGACTGGGGGAACTGCTCAGGCTGTTGAAAGACGCCGGGTTGCAGCAACCAGCTGCAGTGACACTATGGGACGAGACAGGGTTGAGAGCGAAGATATTATGGCGACAGAAACCAAAGCGACTGGCAGGCAGAGTACCGGTGTTCCGCGACTGGACGCCGCGCTCGGGGGCGGCTTGATTCCAGGCACGCTGACGGTCGTGATGGGGGCCACAGGCATCGGCAAAACACAACTGGGGGTGAGCTATGCGAATGCCGGTGCTGCGCAGGAAGGTGAGCGAGGCATCCTGTTTGATTTAACCACGCGAGGTGACTCACAGAATCAGCCGGAATACGCCCGTCGGCTGTTCGACTGGAAGATGACGATTCGTCAGCTCGCCGACCGAATTGATCCGGCGGTTGTCTGGGATCGCGATGCCATTCGTTCCGACTATCTTCACGTGTTTCATCGTGGCGGACGGCGGGTGACAATCACGGATATGCAGCCTGAAGAGTGGCAGGAGTTCAAAGCAGATTTGATGCGTCGGCTGGATCAGACGATTGCATTTTTCTACGGCAATTTTGTCCATGGAGTTCGTCGATGTGTGATTGATGGCGTTGAACCCACCGAACGGGACGCCGAATCGTTTCAGTTTCATTTGTTCGATTACATCTACCATCAGGTGCTGCGGAAAGAGCACGACTGGCTGGCGCGTGATTTATTTCGCGTTCATTTTCGTTCGCAGCAGGAACTCGTGCAAAAACACGCTTACGATTACCAATCCGTTGGAGGAATGCTGCTGTATACAAGCCATGAGGTCATGCTGGATGATCTCATCAGCCGCCCCATTCAATCCGGCGACGTTCTTTCCAATGCGAATACCATTATCCTGATGGGGAAAACTCGAAACGGCAATCAAATGGGCCGTGCGATGTATGTGGCAAAACATCGCGGCAGCGCATGCGAAGAACAAATCATGCCTTATCGAATCACTGAAACGGGCTTTGAGTTTGAGTGATATCTGTGATACCGCCCGATGCGGTTCAGACGCCTTTGTCATCGCTGAATGCGAGTGCTGAATTGCCTGCTGCCCCATTCCGTGTTCCCAGCCGAGGCTGCTGTGTCGCTTACGCGATGTCGCCTACTTTGACCCTATGAAAGATTGATCGATGTCCGGACAGTTACGCCCTTCGGTTTGTGTTGATGCCGTTTTTGAAGGACAACCAATTGATCAGGCTGTTCGGTCAGTCAGTGGCTGCGGCATTCCCGCATTTGAGTTCTGGGGATGGTGGGATAAGGACCTTGAACAGCTGAATCGGATTCGGCAGCAAAACGGCATGCAGATTTCTGCATGCTGCACGCATTTCATCTCGTTGGTCGATCCAATGAAACGTGCGCAGTACCTGCAGGGGCTCGAACAGACGATCGATGCGGCGAAATCGATCGGGTGCAAAACCATTATTTCGCAGGTCGGCGATTTTCGCCCGGAGGCCGGACGCGATGAACAGCATCGGTCACTGGTGGATGGGCTGAAGGCGGCAGCGCCTCTTTTGCACCGAGCCGGAATCACTCTGGTTTTTGAGCCGCTGAATGAACTGGTTGACCACGCCGGTTATTATCTGGTCCGCAGCGACGAAGCGTTTCAGATTGTGGACGAAGTCGGCAGCGAATATGTGAAGGTCGTCTTCGACATCTATCATCAGCAGATCAGCGAAGGTCATGTGATCCACAACATCACTTCGAACATCCATCGCATCGGGCATTTTCACGCAGCCGGTAATCCCGGCCGGCACGAATTGACGAAGGGCGAACTGAACTATCAAGCCATCTTTGATGCCATTCAGAAGACGTCGTACGACGGGTATGTCGGACTTGAGTACTGGCCGGTCGATGCACCAGAAACGGGACTCAGAGAAGTCGCGTCGTGGTTCTGACGTCGACAACGGCCCGGTGAAAGTGACAGGGCTCGCGGCTGATTCAG
>JAGQQE010000310.1 GCA_020426345.1 Planctomycetaceae bacterium | reverse complement strand
CTGGCATCAGAATCAAGTGCAGTTCCCAACCCATCGGCCAAACCGGAGTCCTGCGCAACAGCCTCAGCACCGGGATTGTCCCGCTTCATGTGTCCACGGCAGGTATGATGAGACCTGAGTCTTGAGTCACCGAGTGCCTGTCTGACGAAGACGCCACCCTATGAAAGCAGCATCTCAAGATCTTCTGCGGACAGATCCTTCAGAACGCTGCTCGCATCGTCACCTTCCAGAATGGCATCTGCAAGTTCACGCTTCTTCTTTTGCAGTTCCGCAATCTTCTCTTCGACGGTGTCGCGACAGATCAATCGATACGCGAAGACGGTTCGTTCCTGCCCGACTCGGTGAGCTCGGTCAATCGCCTGCGCTTCCACCGCCGGATTCCACCATGGATCGAGAAGGAACACGTAGTCCGCAGCTGTCAGATTCAAGCCCAGACCACCGGCTTTCAGGCTGATCAGGAACACGCGACACTCGTCATCTTCCTGAAAACGATTCACGCGGGCCTTTCGATCTCGCGTCTTCCCGTCCAGATACTCGTAGGTAATTCCTTCACGATCCAGATGATCGCGAACGATTCCCAGCATTGTCGTAAACTGAGAGAACACAAGGGCCTTGTGCCCTTCAGCGATCAGTTCCTGCAGGTGTGGAATCAGGAAGTCAAGCTTCGCGTAGGCATCCTGTTCATCGCCACGGTTCAGCAATGCCGGATGACAGGCAGCCTGACGCAGCCTTAACAGCGCCTCCAGGACGTGCATCTTGCTGCGAGCAATGCCCTGCTGCTGCACAAGTCCCAGCAGCGAATCACGATAGTGCATTCGAAGTTCGTCGTACAACCGACGTTGTTCGGTATCCATGTCGCAGTAGATGGTTTCTTCCAGGCGATCCGGCAATTCAGCGGCCACCTGCTTTTTCGTTCGCCGAAGAATGAATGGTCGAAGCCCCTTGGAAACCAACACCCGAGCATCTCGGCTTTCCGGATCAGCAATATGCGTTCGAAACGCGGAACTGCGGCCCAGCATACCGGGGTTCAGGAATTCGAAGATAGACCAGAGGTCTCCGGCATTGTTTTCGATTGGAGTACCGCTGAGTGCAAGTCGATAGTTGGACTTCAGCAGCCGTGAAGCGCGAGCAATCTGAGACGACGGGTTCTTGATGGTTTGAGCCTCGTCCAGCACGACATAGTCAAACTGCACATCTTTCAGCACGGCGATATCACGACGCACCGTTCCGTAGGTTGTCAGGATCAGATGATTCTTAGTGAAGTCATCCCGCTGATTCGCGCGTTCCAGTCCTGTGTACTCCATCACATTCAGTTTCGGTGCGAAGCGATGACACTCGCTGACCCAGTTGAACATCAGAGACCGCGGCACCACAACCAGCGATGGCGGCGCCTTGGGTTCGTCTTCAAGACGCCTCAGCAGCATCGCCAGAAACTGAACGGTTTTCCCGAGACCCATGTCATCCGCAAGACAACCACCAAAGTTGAAGTCGTTGAGGAACTTCATCCAGGCAAGGCCTTCCTGCTGATATCCTCGTAATTCCCCCTTGAACGCAGCAGGGGCAGCGACGTCTTCGACACCGGCGAAATTACGAAATCGCTCGCGCATCGCAGCAAAGTTCTCGTCGGTCTCAACGTTATCCTGAGAAGCAAGCAATGCATCCAGCAGAGCGGCCTGAGAATTGGAGAAGCGAAGACCGTTTTCATCGACTGTTCCCAGACCGGAAATCATGCCGATCTGCTCCAGCCATTCTTCCGGAAGGATGCCCAGAGAACCGTCGTCGAGCCGAACGGTCGAGTCACCACGTTCAAGGGCTCGAAGCAGCTCCGGAAACGAAACCGAGCGACCTTCGAAGTCGATGTCGGTCTGAACTTCGAACCAGTCGATGTCAGACTGAACTCGGAACTTCATGCCGCCAGCCTGACGCACCTGACTGCCATCTGCGTAGACCGACCACCCGCCTTCAACAAGTTCTCGTACAGCCCGCCCAAGGTCGCGCCGCATGATTTCCACGTTTACCTGATGACGCGTATCGCCCAGACGCCGCCGGAATCCGGCCTGCCGGAGTTTCTCCCACGACGAATTTTCAAATTGACGGTCGCGGATGATGCAACGATTGTTCTCTCGCTGGACAACCGCCCAACGCGAACTGCTTCCGGAAACAGGTGTTCCCAGATAATCGAAAACGACCTCTGCATTCAGAGAGTCATTCTTCCATCGCATGGCTGGCGGAGAGGAAATCCGCAGGACGGGAGATGGCGTACAGCGAATTTCTTCGAGCTGCAGTTCCTTGGGAAGTTCCAGCCGCGGCAGCGACGGAATATCCAGCAGCCGGTCAACAAAATCGTGTTGATCCGCAAGAGGGATGTGCAATGCACCGCCTCCCGCAAGCAATTTCATCCATTCCGGGGCACCGAAGTCGCGCAAAAGGCTGATGGAATCCGCCGTGACAACAAAACCACCGGGAACGACAAGCGGCACGTCAGAGAGCTCCATCGACTCTTCACGCCGAACAAGCAGCCCAATGACTTTCCAGCCCTCACTTTCGGTGTCCTTCCGAACCCGAATCGTCAGTTCCCACGGATCCGAATCGTCAAAGTCGAGCAATTGTTCGCCCGCTTCATCACTGCCAAGAATGCGGAGACGGCGACTTCGACAGATGTCCGGAAGGATCAGCTGCCCCAATTCAAACGGCACGTAAAATCGATGCGCTGAGGTCCGCAATTCTGCCTGCTGAGTGGACCAGTTGTTGCGTTCAGGGACCGCTCCCGAAAGGTAAGACAGAAATGTGCGGTCATCTTCATGTTCGATATGGTCCAGTTCACCGGGGCGGACCTTCAGTGGTTTGATCTTGCCCCACTGACCGCCGGCGCGGCGTTGACGCTGAGACGCCTGAATGACCAGCTTGCCGGCTTCCCGGCTGGCTTCGATATCCACTTCATAAAAGATCTGCCGTTCCTGTGGCTCGGTTTTTTTTCGGCCATCCGGAGTGGCGGACATGTCTTCAGAGAGTTCCAGAAGACGCGTTTCCCACGGCCGCAGGGCGACCTGAACCGCCCTGGGTTTCGATTTCGCTTTTCCGGATCGAGGCTGAGCAATATCGTCCGGATCTTGGCCATCGGACAGATCATCCACTGAAATTGGCTGATAGGCGGTTGCCGCCACGAAGGGCTGCAGCCGTCCCGGACGAATCGTCGGGTTGACATATCCACCGCTGTCAGCTGACAAGACGGTCGCCCAGAGATGTTTGCAGGCTTTTGAACGAGCATACTGCTCGCACGTGCAAAACATCGACATATCATCCGGCTGATATCGAAGCTGCGTCTGAAACTCTTCACCATCCTGCACGACGGCAAACAGATTCTCAGGAGTCACGCGAACAATAGAAATTCGCTCTGCTTCAATATATGCAGCGCCTCGGTGGCGCAGGTCGGCCCGAAAACGATTTTGCAACAGCTCCGCGAGTGTCATAGGTTCCGGTTCAAATCATCTGTCTGAAGGGACGGACTTACTGCAAGCAGAGTTGCCCGTCCGGTTCTGTGTGAATTTATCATCCGTGTGAAGGCGGATCGGGAAGGGTAATCGAAAGGTGGCGTGCTTGAACAGAACAGCAACGCGAAATCGCCTGTTCCACCTGGTTTCCGCAGAATTTTCTCGGGATGTAAACGCCTGCAGGTGAACAAAATCACTCAGCCATATCCACCATTTTCAGCCGTTCTTCCCGGTCGAACGCCACCAGAGCTGAGATCAGGTCACCCAATTCGCCCGCAATAATCCGATCCAGCTTGTAGATTGTCAGATTGCAACGGTGATCCGTGATTCGATTCTGAGGAAAATTGTAGGTTCGAATCCGCTCGCTGCGATCACCGGATCCGACGAGTGTTCGTCTTGCCTGAGCTCGCTCGTCGTGAACCTTCTGCTGTTGAGCTTCGAGGATTCGACTCCGCAGCACCCGCATGGCTTTCGCCCGGTTCTTGTGCTGACTCTTTTCGTCCTGACACTTCACGACGATGCCGGTCGGGAGGTGGGTAATACGGACCGCGCTTTCTGTTTTATTCACTTTCTGGCCGCCTGGCCCTCCGGCCCGCATGGTATCGATCTGCAGGTCTTCCGGGTCAATGTCGATTTCCACTTCATCGGCCTCGGGAAGCACGGCGACGGTCGCGGCACTCGTGTGAACCCGCCCCTGTGTTTCCGTCTCCGGAACTCGCTGCACGCGATGCCCACCGCTTTCAAACTGCAGTTGGTGGAAGGCCCCATCGCCCGTAATTGAAAAGACAACTTCCTTCAGGCCGCCAAGTTCCGTGGAACTGAATTCGATGACTTCCGTTTTCCAGCCCTGCACTGTGCAATAGGCCATGTACATGTCGTACAGGTCTTTGGCGAACAGTGCAGCTTCATCCCCACCTGTGCCAGCTCTGATTTCCATGATCAGCGAACTGCGAGTCAGCGAATCACCGGCCGTCGCCATGTCTTCCAGGTCGGTCTTCATTTCGTCCCGTTTGCCGACCAGTTGCTCCAGTTCTTCCTCTGCGTATGCTCTGGCCTCGGGATCCTTTTCCTCCTCAACCATCATTTCTGCGGCTTCGATGTCGTCGATCAGCCGCTGATAGGCACGAACTGCCTCGGCAATCCGAACCAGACTGCCCATTTCCTTCTGGATCGAAAGCATTCGGGAAATGTCGGTGAGGACCGCCGGGTCCTGCAACTGTTTTTCAAGCTCTGTGTAGCGAGCGGCCTTACGCTGAAGACTGGGGAACATTGCGAAGCTCCGATTTTCGACGCGGAATTCAGAATCAAAGGATCAGGATCTGCCGGATGTCGCAGAATCGCCCGGGCTGTTCCACAAGCGCCATTCCACCAGATTCACCGGCAATGCAAAGACAAAGGACGTGCGCAAATACTTCGCGCACGTCCTTCGAAATGTTCTGAATTGCAGTCGCTACTCGGCGTCGTTCTTCTTGCCCCAGTTGTACTTTTTCTGGAATTTCTCAACGCGACCGGCGGAGTCAACGAATTTCATCTTCCCGGTATAGAAAGGATGAGAGGCCGCACTGATTTCCACTTTGACCAGCGGATATTCGTTTCCGTCGTCCCAGGTGCTCGTTTCTTTCGATCGAATCGTGGACTTCATCAGGTAGCGAGTACCTGTTGAGGTGTCCATAAAGATCACGTCGCGGTACTGAGGATGGATGTCCTTTTTCATTGTCTCAACTTACCTTCTGCGATCCTGACGAATGGTGGCAAGTACACCGATCAGCCTCGCGAAAAACAGATATCTTCGACGCCATGTCGAAACGAACTGAGTCCCATGACTCATGATCAGACGCTGCAAAACCCCTGCAGCCTTGCGTTCACCCCTACTTGATTTGCCGTCAGCAGACGGTGAAGCGGCGAAGTCTAAGCCTGAACCCTCACATCGGCAAGCAAAAACATGCTTCTTCAATCCGTAGTCCCGTCTCCGGGTGAATAACGCGGTTTGACACGGGATGGGAATGCACACCGGACAGGAGCGGCAAAGTCACACAGAGTGACTCAGAAATACGAAAAGACTCGGGAAACGCCAGCTTTCAACTCAGTCCGTTCTGGCTGTCGAACCGTCCCCCCGACACCGAACTACCTTCCGGCCGCATCCGTGCAGCGTGATGAAAGTAGTTCGCTCCTTCACGAGTGAAGGCTGTGTCCGGGACGTTTCTGCAATCCATGCACCGTCAATTTTCCGCGAAGCCCGGTAAAGCTGCGGCAAATTCCCTCTTGATTCGGGCAGAAAATGAACTGCCCAATCACCACATCTTAACGACATTAGCCGGCACATCACCCGACGGTTTACTAAACGCCGAACATGGGAACCGACAACGCCTGGGCAGTGAGCTCATCAAACTGCGTCGAACTCTCGGCCAAATACTTCTCCCACCGCGTCTTATCCCAGATTTCGACATGATCATGGACTCCAATGAACACCACCTCGTGTGTAATTCCGGCCAGTCGAATCAATCGGTCCGGAATCCGCACTCGGCTTTGCTTGTCCACAATCACCCGTTCTGCCTGAGAATACAACAACCGCAGGAACCCCCGAACATCGGCTTTCGCTGTGGATATGTTTGCCAGCCTTGCGGCCAGCTGCCCAAATCCCGATGTCGAGTAAATTGAAACACACCCTTCGTTACCCGGAGCGAGGTAACATTCGCCGTTTTCCTGATCGCACAGAACATCACGAAGTGGCTTAGGCACGGCAAGCCGAAACTTGTCGTCCAAAGTGCGTTCATATGTTCCAGTGAACGACATTGAAGAACCAGGTCATGTGAATGAAAACCATAAGTCGATCTCCGTAAACGATTTGTGACGAAACTGCAGTGATTGTTTCGGCCACTCCATCGGCTCCCACTTCTCCCCACTCGACGCCACGCGGGCAATTTAATGACACTGGCAGAATCGTCAAGACGGGGTCAAATGACATCGCCGGACATCAGGCCACCGCATCGACGCAGGTCGTTTGCTGGAAGGGGATTGGAGATTTTGTGATTTTTCAAACTGCCGGTTCTCAATCAGGGTAAACGTCGAGTGGCGCCAGCCATTGCCGGAGGATCCTGTCATAGGCAGAGACACAGCGATCCCACGTAAACTCTTTAACCACAGAGAGTTGTAGCTCCTGAACTGTCGCATCACCGGCGAGTTTTGCCTCGACGGTCGCTTTCATCAGCTCCACGAGCGCTGTCGGATCGTTTGGTGCAAAAGTCTGCTTCGCCAAGCCTCCCGCAAGGAGTTCGCGATTTCCATCGACGCCCGAAGCGATCACGGGAACACCGGCCGCCATCGCCTCCATCACAACGTTGGGCATCCCCTCCCAAACGGATGGCAGAATCAATGCGTCAGCGGCTCTGAGGATGGCGATTGCATCGGACCGAAAACCAACCATTCGAACCCTGGATTTGAGCTGATGGTGTTCCACAAATTGGTTCAGCTCCTGCTTCATCGGCCCATCACCGACTAAAACGGCAGAGCAGGATGGGATCTCTCGCGTCATCCGCAGAAATGCTTCCAGGAACGCCAGCGGTGATTTCTGAGTGGTCAGGCGACCGATGAAGGCAAACAGCACGTCCCCCCGATCAATGCCAATCTCAGCTCGATCAATCGGCTGTATTTGCTGAATCCCCTGAATATCAACACCATTCGGTATCGCGCAAAAATCTGCCATCGGAATTCCGCAAAGACGACTGTGAGTCTCAGCGGCATGGCTGCTATTGGCGATGAATTTGTGGACGCAGCATCGTGTCCAGCGTTCCGGCCATTTCACAGACGGACGAATATCAGCGACTCGTACTCCGGAAACAACCAGCGGGATCGATAATCCACAAGCAGCAAGCCTTCCAGCAATGTTCGCCTGATGCAGAAACGACAACAGGACTGTGGGAGGAGAC
>JAGQQE010000309.1 GCA_020426345.1 Planctomycetaceae bacterium | reverse complement strand
AGGACTCTTCAACAGTAACGCTCTGCTTGTCGAAACCGAACGTCAAATGATAAAGGCTGCGGATCGGGTAACTCTTGTGGCTGACAGCAGTAAGTTCGGTCAGCGAGCTTTATCACACCTCTGCCCATTGGATGCGGTTCACGACGTCGTGACAGACGATGGTATCTCTGACGAATGGAAACAGACACTGGGGACGCGGGGTATACGCGTGGAGTTTGTGGAAGCTGGTGCAGCACCGCTGGTCGCTGGGCTGCCGTCGGATGACTGATGGCGTCGAGCTGCAGTCGCCAGCGGAATCAACTTTTCGGAAATCTTCGGAAAGACAACGCCGGTCGGAAGTGCGTCTGAATTTGAATCCCGAAGCAGCTGAAAGTCATCAGGAAGAACCGCGAGGATTGCGGTTCATTTATCTCACGGACGATGGTCTGAACATAGCGATTGCCGACGTTTGTCTCGTCGCCGGAGTGAGAGTCTTCTGTGAGTACAGCAACACTCGATCGATCTGAAATTGAACGTATTGTTCGTGGAGTTCTCGGTCGCCAGCTGAACAGCGCTTTGGCACCTGCCAGCGGTATTCCCGTGATGCGATCTGAGACCGTATCGGCATCGGCTGAGCCCGTGCCGGTTGCGGGACGCAGTCCTCTGGTTGTTAACATCTCCGCGCGACACGTGCACCTGACTCAGGAGCATGTCGAAATTCTGTTTGGTCGCGGCGCGACTCTGACCCCGGAAAAGGATCTCTACCAGGACGGTTATTACGCTGCTGCGGAAACCGTGGCGGTGGTGGGTCCCAGACGGCGCATGCTTCCGAATGTTCGCGTGCTCGGCCCGTGTCGCGGTGATTCACAGGTGGAGCTTGCCTTTACGGATGGCATTTCGCTGGGCATTGACCTCCCCGTTCGGATCAGCGGTAACGTTCAGGGGACACCGGGGTGTGTTCTTGTTGGGCCGAAAGGCGTTGTGGAGCTGGCTCAGGGCGTGATTCGAGCAGCCCGCCACGTTCACATGAACCCGGATGATCTGACATATTACGGCGTGGCAGACGGCGAAAAGATGAATCTTCGCATTGAATCACCCGGGTGCACGACCGTTCTTGAAGATCTGGTCGTTCGAGCAGGCAAAGGTATCAAGCTGGAAGTTCATCTGGATACAGATGAAGGAAATGCGGTCGACCTGGATCACGCGACCAAAGTGGAATTGCTGAAGGCAGAGCCTTGCAAGTGTAAACATTGAGAGAGTCTTTGATGTTCAGCTTCCGGCATACCGAAGACAACGTTTCTGTCAACGACTGCTGAAAGCTGCACGTGGGATTCTGAGAGCTGAAACTTCACTTTTTTGAAAGACGAATCGAATGGCAAAATCTACGGAAGCACTAGGAATGATTGAAACGAAAGGCTTCGTCTGCATGCTCGAAGCAATCGATTCAATGCTAAAGGCCGCCAACGTTGAATTGGTATCCTGGGACAAGATCGGAAGCGGTTTCGTCAGTGCGTTTATTGTGGGTGACGTGGCTGCAGTAAAGGCTGCGATCGATGCCGGAGCGGCAGCAGCGTCTCGCCTCGGTCAGGTCGTCAGCGTTGAAGTAATTCCTCGCCCACACGAAGAACTCACTGCCATTTTGCCGAAGGCCAAAGCGCCTGCGAAGAAATAGAACCTGTTTGTTTTCCGAGCGTGGTGGACTGGAAGCTCGGAGTCAGCATGAACTCGATTCAACTTAGTCTCTTTTCGGATTCAACGAACATGAACGAAGCTATTGGAATGATTGAAACCAAAGGGTTGGTTGCCGCTGTGCAGGCGTCAGACGCAATGCTCAAAGCAGCCAACGTCACTCTGGTCAAACAACTGAATATTGGCGCTGCCTTTGTGACCACAATTATCAAGGGTGATGTGGGATCCGTCCGCGCCGCCGTTGATGCCGGTGCCGCTGCAGCATCGCAGTCCGGTGAGCTGATCGCAGCCCATCTGATTCCGCGTCCGGAACAATCTCTGCTCGATTCGGTGCTGTAGCAGGGCCAGCCGTTTCGGGATTCGGAATGAATTTCGACCAGAGCGGGTTCTGACGAACGCGTGTACTGAGCAGTGAGACAGGATTTTGGACGCATGAAGGTATTGGTCGCTAACCTGGGTTCTACCAGCTTCAAATATCGTCTTTTCGATTTGTCGAATGAGACGCAGCTTGCGCGGGGCGGCATTGACAGAATTGGTCAGCCGGAAAGTGCGTGTTCGGTGGAGATTGGTGACCACAAGGCGCAGACTCAGCAGTGTATTCCGGATCATGCAGCAGCCGTTGGCATTTGTCTGCAGCAGCTGACCGATTCGGAAAACGGATGTTTGAAGTCTGTTGATGAAGTTGCTGGTATCGGTTTCAAAGCCGTATTTGCCGGCAGTCTGAGCGGCGTAAGGATCGTAAACGAAGAGTTGTTGCAGAAGATGGAAGCACTGTCTGACATTGCTCCTGCACACAACCCTCCTTATGTGAAAGCGATGCGACAACTTCAGAAAGCCTTCCCTGGTATACCACTGGTGGCTGCTCTGGAGACGGGATTTCACGAAACGATTCCATTCGAACATCGCGCTTATGCGGTGCCTTATGAATGGTACACGGATTTTGAGATTCGCCGATGGGGATTTCACGGTGCCAGTCATCGTTTCATCGCCGGCCGCATTACAGAGCTTTTGAATCGAGATGATTTGAAAGTGATTAGCTGTCACCTGGGGGGCAGCGCTTCGGTTTGTGCGATTCGGAATGGCGAGAGTATTGCCGCGTCGATGGGGATGAGTCCACAGGGAGGGCTGCCGAACAATAATCGGGTGGGTGATTTTGACGCCTACGCGATTCCGGTGGTGATGAAGGCAACCGGGCTGACATTCGAACAGGTCCTGGCGGAAATGTCATCGAAGGGCGGGTTGCTTGGGATCAGTGGCCTGAGCGGAGATTGTCGCGATCTGGAAGAGGCTGCCTCAAACGGGCACGAGCGTGCTGAGAAAGCTCTCAGACTTTTTGAAGCTTCGATCAGATTTTACGTCGGCGGTTATATGGCATTGCTTGGTGGTGCAGACGTGATCGTCTTTACCGGAGGCATTGGTGAGAACAGCCAGCGAATTCGAACGAATGTCTGCCGGGAGATGGAATGGGCAGGTCTTTCGCTCTGTGAGCAAAAGAATTTCGGACGACTGAAGGGTGATGTCTGTATTTCGGTAGAGAACAGTCGCGTTCAGGCGTGGGTGGTTCCAACCAATGAAGAACTGGTGGTTGCTCGTCAAACGGCTGCCGCAATTTGTAATTAGCGTTCGGTGTACAGAATTTGTTTTCGTGGTGAAGTGTTCAGAAAGGACTTTTCAGCCAGACGATCGCCGGATTCGAATCACTGAATTCTGTTTGAAAACGGCACATTGCGAACTGAAAACGCCAAAGGCCACTTATGTTTCTTGCGAAGATCACAGGCAGTCTTGTTTCGACTCAGAAGGTCGAAGCGTTGGTTGGACAGAAATTGTTTCTGGTCGAGCCGCTGCGTGTGGACGAAAAAGATCAGAAGAGCCTGAAGCCTACCGGCCGTTCGTTCGTTGTCGTTGATACCGTCGGGGCCGGCGAGGGTGAGGTCGTTTTGTGCGTTCAGGGATCCAGTGCTCGGTTTACTCCGGGTACGAAGGAGCTGCCAATTGATGCTGCCATCATCGGGATCGTGGATACGGTTCAGGTGAAGGCCCAGACGATCTTCAGGGCGGGAGACTAATGGACAATCCATACGCTGCCACCGACCAGGCTCGCTCGATCAATCTCAAACCGGAGTCTGCCGCTGCCATCGCGACCGCAACGCGGACCATGCAGATCATCGCGGGAGCCTTGATGTGCGGCACGCTGACTTTTTCAGGAGTGGTTCTGCTGAGTTCCGGCGGCAATCTGCCGGGCAAGGTGGACGTCTTGACCATGTTAGGCGTTGGCATCGGCGTGGCTGCAGTGTTCGCTCACTTCATCGTTCCGATGGTGGTCAGCAACGCTCAGATGGGAGTACTTACTCGAAGTTCAGATGTGCCGGATTCAGAGACGGATCGCGTTACGGCCTGCTGTTCAGTCATGCAGACGAAGACGATTATTGGCTTTGCGCTTCTTGAAGGAGCAACGTTCTTCAACCTCGTGGCCATCCTGATCGAAAAGAGCGTCTGGTCAGTCGTGGTTGCAGGTGTGCTCTTTTTACTGATGGCATTTCGGTTTCCAACCCGAAATCAGATTGAGGCCTGGGTGGAAGATAAGTTGCGAGCCTTTCAGCGAACGGGGTGACGTTTGAATGACGTCAGGCAGTGGGCATGTGCGGAAGCAGCTCGCGACAAGTGAACAGATTCTAATTCGGGATGATGTGCGCAAGGTGCGAGCATCTTTTTCAGAGCGACAACGGAGCGATTCCGATCGTCAGCTCGCTTTGGATCAAGGGCTGTGGCCTTCTTAGGAAACGATGATGCAGGCAACTACAGAACAAGCAATTCGTCAGGTCGTACAGGAAGTGTTGAGCCAACTATCGACACACGGTGTCAGCTCGCGTCCTGCCAACACCTGGGGCGTTTTTGACACTGTGGATGAAGCCGTGAAGGCGGCACAATCAGGATTCGAACAGTTGTCGCGCGCTTCCCTGGAAGATCGCAGGAAGGCCATCGACATTGTGAAGCACATCTGTGAATCACAGGCCGAAGAACTTGGCCGGCTGGAGTTTGAGGAAACAAAGATCGGTCGACTCGAACACAAGATTGGCAAGCTTCAGGCCATCAGGACTGTTCCGGGTGTTGAAGCCCTGCGGACAGAAGCAATCAGCGGCACGAATGGCCTGACCGTTACGGAATACGCACCGTTCGGTGTCATCGGCGCGATCACTCCTGTTACGCATTCGCTTCCGACGTTGGCTGGTAACTTTGTTAATATGGTTGCTGCCGGAAATACAATCGTCTGCAATCCTCACCCAAGTGGGGCAAAGATAGCCTGTGAAGGCGTTCGCCGCTTCAATAAAGCCATCTTCGAAGCGACGGGACTGCAAAACCTGGTAAACATCATCGGCAAGCCGTCGATCGAATCTGCTCAGGCTGTGTTTGACCATCGTGGTATTAAAATGCTGGTGGTCACTGGCGGCCCGGCGGTCGCGCGGGCTGCTCTTCAGAGCCCGAAGCGAGCCATCGTGGCAGGGCCGGGGAATCCACCTGTCGTTGTGGACGAAACGGCAGATATCGAAAACGCAGCAAAGTCAATCGTTGCAGGAGCTGCGTTTGACAACAATCTGCTGTGCATCGGAGAGAAGGAAGTCTTTGCCGTCAAAGAGATTTTCGACCAGCTGATGAATGCCGTCGGAAACCACGGCGGCTACCGATTAAATGCTTCACAGGTGGCAGCGTTCACTGCCCGAGCGTTTGGTCCGCCAAAGGAACCGGGTGGACATCACGTCCTGAATCGGGATTTCATCGGAAAAGATGCATCGTGGCTTGCGGCTCAGATCGGCGTGACGGTGCCCGCTAATACTCAGATTCTGTACGGCGAAACAGACGAGAACAACCCGTTTGTTCCGGAAGAACAAATGATGCCCTTTGTGCCATTCGTTCGTGCCAACTGCCGCGACCATGCCATCGCACTCGCGAAAAAGTACGAACACGGTTTCGGGCACACGGCCATCATTCATTCTCGAGACGTACACACCATCACAAAAATGGCCCGGGTGATGAATACAACGTTGTTTGTCAAGAATGGCCCATGCATGGCTGGTCTGGGACTTGGAGGTGAAGGCTTCCTGAGCTTCAGCATTGCTACCCCAACTGGCGAGGGTGTGACCAGTCCAATGACTTTCACTCGCCAGCGCCGCTGTGTCATGGTGGAAGATCTGAGAATTATTTAAGAAGACATTCATGCAAACGGCGATGGTTATCGGGAGTGCAACATCGACAGTGAAGCACGCTTCACTGAATGGATGGAGGCTGCTTGTCCTTCAGCCTCTGGACATCCGGGACAATCCGGATGAGTTTCCCGTCATCGCGATTGATCGGCTTGGTGCCGGAAAAGGTGACAAGGTCTTTTTCACGAGCGATGCAAAATACATTCAGCAATTGACTGGTCGAAAAGACAGTCCGATTCGATTTTCGGTACAGGGCGTTATTGACCCCAAATTGCGATGAATAAATAGTTTGTGGCCATCTGGCCGGGTTTTCATTCATGAATATTTCGACTGCCCTGATCGACCAGATTGTCCGTGACGTCATGCGAGAGCTTGGTTCTCGCTCGCCGTCGTCGGCTGGCGCTTCGGCAACCGTCGCGGAGAAGACAGTATCGACCAGTTTGGTTTCGGGTGGTTCTGAAGCAATCGAAGTCACGGAGAAAGTGGTTTCGGAAGATGTACTCGCCGCACTGGGCGCGGCTGGCAGAGTCATCACCCTGCCAGCATCGTCGGTACTGACGCCGTCCGGCCGAGACTACATTCGTCGGAATCAGGTACGGCTGACAAGCGGAGTCCGGGTTGAAAAGTCAGTGGAATCGGCCGAAGGTGTGCTTATCGCAATTGGGGATCACAATTCGGGGCAAACGGCTGCGACAACAGCAGGATGGTCCGTGCGACCGGCCGCCGATGAATTTGAAGCGGCGGACATTGCGATGGGAGCAGCACTGAAACATTTAGTGGTTTGCTGCGGAGGTGAACCTTCGATTGTTTGCTGTGTGCTCAATCGAAACTCTTCACTGCGAGCAGCTGTCGTGACACGAAACACCAATCTGACGGCTCTGGGGATCTCCATGAATCCACACATCATCTGTATGGAATCAGTTGGCTGGTCCGTTGTGGATATTCTTCGCGTCATTCGCTCTCTGAACCGAAGCCAGCAATCTCCGAAAGGCTGGAAGGAACTTTCAGGGACACCTGAAGGGAGCGGCCGATGAGAATTATGGAATGTATCGGACGCGTCACACTGTCCCGATGGGATGCTTCCTTAACAGGGGCTTCGTGGAAACTTGCGGTGCCTTTGACCCACGCTGGTCTGAGAGGTGATGCAGACGGGCGTACTGAACCGATCGTAATTTATGACGAACTTGGCGCAGGAAATGGAAGCCTGATGGCGGTAAGCGAAAGTGCTGAAGCTTCGGCTCCGTTTCATCCTCACGCCAAACCAATCGATGCTTACAACACTGCCATTCTGGACCAGGTCAACGTTTAGTTGTCGTTTGGTCACTGGTGGCCGTTCAAAATAATAACGAGCCGTGAAATCTGACATTTCCGGAAGACTGAGACACTGCGAACTGCAAACTTTTTCGAACGATAGAGAGCAACAATCATGGCAAACAAATGGAACAGTGGAATTAATGATCGAGGATTGAAGGAAGAGATCTGCGAGATTGGTCGTCGTGTGTATAACAAGGGATTTGCGGCCGCGAACGACGGCAATATCAGCATTCGTGTT
>JAGQQE010000030.1 GCA_020426345.1 Planctomycetaceae bacterium | reverse complement strand
GCCGTACCATCCCCTTCAAACTCGTCACCGCCATCCAGTATATCGTTTCCGTCGTTTCCGATAATTAGATCGAAACCATCGAAGCCGGAACCGATCTTAACTCCACCGTAGATTTCTTCGGGGCCGTCACCGCCGAACAGTTTATCGTCGCCCGTACCACCGTTGATAATCACACCGCTGTAGTCAGCATGCGATCCTGTGATACTGATTCTGTCGTTTCCAGCGTCACCGGAAAGGACATACGTACCGCCCGTTGCCTTCAGATTCGAAGCGTCCACGAGGATATTATCCGCACCGGCACCACCATTGATCGTGATGCTGGTCAGACCACTGCCACTGGCTGTTTCGACGGCATTGACCACAACCGTGTCGTCGCCGTCGCCGAGATTGAAAGTCAGACTGCTGACTGAGCCTTCCAGCTCTTTCAGGGTGTACATGTCCCGCGCGGAAGTGCCGGTGGACGAAATGGAGTCCACTTCGCTGGCCAGATAGACGTCGACCTTTTGCCCATTGCTGACGACAACGACTTTTTCTCCATCGTTGTCGGTTCTGTAGCCAGCCAGCTTGTCTCTTAACGCAACTTCTTCGTCACGTGTTGTGTATTCCGGATCGAAGAAACCATTCTCCAGCAGCGAAGCCAGTGTGAGGTTTTCGTCAATATCCAGTGTCGTGACGTTATAGCGATATCCGGAAGGAGCCGGATAGGCGTTGCGGTTTCCATCCTGATACTGCAGATTCAGAACGCCGTCTGTCAGTTGAGACAGATACGTTGGCGCGTCGTGAATACATTCCCAGTCAAATCGAGCGATGACTTCGTCGACAAACCGCTTGCTGGCCTTGAACAGCGTGATCGTGCTGAAGCCCAGGTCGACCCCGATCCACAGGTACGCCTCAAGGAAGACGGACAACTGGCCACTGACATCGAACAGACATTCGATGCCATGCCCCAGGCGATCGATCAGTTCACTGCCGTACAACTTGCCGTCACCGACAGGCAGGTCGTTCAGAATCTGCGTTTCGAAGTCGTTCAGGTCGAAGGTGATTTCGGCTTCAAGACCACCTCGAACTCCGGCTTCGACAAGGCCGCCAATACCCAGAGATACGCTCGCACCAATGGCGGCGTTCAGTGTCAGTTCCGGCTGGTCGCCGGGAGTATTCTCCTGACCGTGGTCATCCAGATAGAAGCCATTGAAGATTCTCCAGCTTTCCGCCGGATCAAATCCAGTTGCTTTCCACTGGCTCAGGCCGCGTGTATCAAATCCAAAGTCAAAGTTGGTGGTCGCTGCGACCCGACCAAACAGGCCGACATTCAGGGGGCCAAAAACAGGGAAGCTGCGGCTGTAGTCAAATACCAGGTTCAGATCTGGCAGGTCGTACCAGAACAAATCGACTTCGCCTCGACCCATGATGAAGTCGAGCAGTGACATCGGATCTTCCAGAACCGGAATCTGGAAGTTCTTGCCGCTGGATCGCTTCTTGGCTTTGCTTGCGGCACTCTTCGTGCTTTGTTCTGTATCGAGTCCTTTCTGGTCCGGACCTTTGAGTGCATTTTTCTGCGCTGTCGTCAGGCTGTTGCTTGTGGTCCCTGTGGAGGCAGCATCCGATTCGTTCAGCTCTGCGTCAGGATTCTCAAGCGTGTTCTCGGTCAGGTGGAACGTGCCAAAGTTAATGTCGCCGGCAGCTGAAAGGACACTGACTGTTTCAAGAAACTCGATTGTGCTCTTCACGACCTGCAGCACCTTGGTCATGTTATCCACAACCTTGGCTGGCAATCGCAGGCGAGCAATATCAATGAAGCGAATGGGAGGATTGGCAATTCCGCCCAGCGGTATTTCCATCAACAACAGGTCAACGACCGGCTTCAAAGGCTTAACGACGTCATAAATTGTGTTCAGTGTGTCGCTGAGGAAGCTGCTGAAGAGCGACCCAACATTCACCGTCACATTTTCCAGGATCACATCCGGACTGCCGAAATCGAACGAAGCTTTTCCGTTGGTCGACAGCGTCACCTGACCGAGAAGTTGTGTGTAGTGGATATTGGTGCGCACAGATGGCAAAAGGCTGCCTGCAGTCGTGCCAACGGCTGCAGATAGGTGAGCTTCAGCGAACGCTGATGCATTCATTTGCAGCGAAACGCCCTCGCCGATTTTCCACTTGCCGTCACCATCAGCGTCCTGAATATTGACGCCAAAGTGTCCCCACAGTCCGGTCTTCTGGTCGGCAATCTGAGCGAAATTCATCGCCAGGAAGCCCAGGGTTCCGCTTGCGGTGTCATTGGCTCCGAGTTCAGCCGAAACATCCAGAGCCAGTTCTTCACCCTGAGCATTGATGCCACTGGTGTCGACAAAGAAGCCAATTTGCGGAACCGATGTACGGCTGACGTTTCCAATGCCAAGGCCGATCCCCATCAGGTAATCGATCTTTGTCTGGATTTCGATATCCACATCCAGACTGACACCCGGAATGCCAACGCCGAATTCAACCGGCAGTTTGCCATCCACCAGAGTTCCGCCGAACATCAGATTGAACGTCAGCAGACCATTTTCGGAAAAGGCAAGCTGAATTTCATCCGCACTCAGAGGAACTTTCACCTTCACCTTACCGGTTTCGTCGAACTGCTTCGCACCATGTTCGTCCAGATCCGGAACGACAAACGCGAACAGCGCGCCCACACCGCGATCGATAACAAGTTCGCCGTTTTCCATCCTGACGGCGTTGGTGCTCAGGTTCAGCTGAGTGAATCCATCAAACAGTTCCTGCCGAATTTCGTTCAGAACAGCATCAATGATGCTGTTACTGCCCTGATCCTGAAGCCATTTTCCCAGCCCGTCGGTGTAGACCCCGGCAGATTTCGGTCCAAGCACACTTGTCCGGATGCTGCGAATCTTGTTGGCGAGGCTGTCGAAGGCAGATCCGCCAATGACGGGCAATTCAATGCTGTCAATGCCATTGGCAACTTTATCGATACCGTCGAAGAACCCTTCCATGCCATGCAACACGTTTTCGGCGTTGTCAATGAAGGCGATAATTGCCTGCACCGCGTCAAATTTCATGCTGATATTTGGCAGGGAATAGCTGTAGTCCGTCTGCAGCGTGAATGTTTCATCAACGCTGAAACTGGCTTCTGCGTGCAGAGCATTGTCGGCGACGCCGTTCCCGTCAGAATCTTCCGTGGTACCGCCCAGAGGCATCGACGTCGTTGGGAAATAGATGGGCAGATCTGCCACTGCCGAACCAGAGAGTTCCGCCTGGAATGCAGACTTCAATGAAAACGGCGAGATTCGTCCGTCCCCGTCTTCGTCAGCAACCGGGTCCCCAAAGTTGGCGTAGAAGTCCGCTCGAATTTCCGCCGAACCGTCGATGACGTACAAACCGATCGGTGGCAGGTCGATCGAACCAATCGCCGGGATATCAATGCTTAATTTTGCATCGACGTCCGGTGCAGCACCAACAACGCTCGCACTGATGCCGGTGTCGGCATCCACGTAGAACGATGGTTCGAAAACATTGCTGAGATCGAAGCCGAACCCAAGGTGCATCGCCACCGACGCTGACACGCTCACCGGCGCTGTCAGGCTGAGATCCAGAAACTCACCGGGATCAAAGCCCAGCCACTGCTTCAGATTCAGCTGATCAATGTCCAGTTCCAGGTTGTACGTTCTTTCGATGGCCTGGCTGAAGTCGAAGTCAAAATCAAAGGCTCCGTTGTTGTAGGCGAGTGTCACAAAGTCGACTGGAGTGGTGAAATTGAAGAACCTGTTGATCTCAGCGTTCAGCTCAGATTCAAGTTCTTTGATGTTTCTGGCCTTCTCGCGAATCGTGCCGATCGCATCACCAAAGCCCGCAGCAAAACTGACCGCTCCTTCACCCAGGACATCCGCAAGGCTGACACCCAGCATCGGGATGTCGTTGTAGAGCTCTCCGTCGCGGACACGCACCAGTGAAAGATTTCCGGCAGATGTTGAAGAACCGTTATCGAGCTGCACGCCTGTCAGGGCGTCCGCCGTCACCAGATTCAGTGCGACATCATCTGCGGAATAGGTCTGAACGATTCGGTAATGGTCGAGGGTGTAGACCGTCAGTTCAAAGTCGTTGGCATTCACAGGGACTGCGATCCCGTAAACCGAATTACCACCAAATGACCATTCTGAAAGGCGAAGCTTATCGCCATTCATGTCTTCTACGATGATGGCATTCTGGTCACCGTTCGTTTCCACCGGCGTGTACGAGCTGGTCAGTGCCACTGGAGTACCTGCCCGCCAGACCTCTCCGAACACCTTGAAGATGCCCCCGGTGAATTCCCCATCTGCGTCGACACTTCCTCCGACAAACTGACCATGCAGCTGGCGATCCGTTCCGACAAGGTCGTCTGCCGTGTCTTCAAGGGCTGCCAGGATGGTGTCCAGTGACAGGCCGCTGAACTTCAGCAGATCCGACATTCCTGATATCTGAATCGTTGAAGGGATAGCAGCCAGAAATCCGGCAATCGTAGTGCCTGGCTGCAGCATCGCGCTGGTAGCGGTGACATAGCCAGTGCCATCAAGAATACCATCCAGCACGCCCGCCCATTCGATCGGGAGCACAATGGTGTAATGACTGTCTTCGCCCAGCGACGGACTCAGGCTGGTGATCAGGCTGTAGGCGTCGCTGCCCTGCTGAAGCTCCAGCATGTTTAATTTGTAGTCAAGCCCGATACCTGCAGAGATCCCAAGAGAAAGCACGGCGTCATTCGATTCCAGCCCCAGAGGACCAAGATTCACTCCAAAATCCATTGTCTTGATGAGTGAACCATCGGCTGTTTCGTCTGCAATGTCTTCAGTGACAGTAATGATCGTGGTGTCTGTGAATACGTCGTAGGTGGCCGTAGCAACGGTGTAGATATTGTTGTTGCCTGTCGAACCACTCACCGCAATTCGGTCTCCGGCAACATAGTGACCATTATCCGAATTCACGTGGCCAGGCAGTGTGGTTGCATCGCCGGCGATTGTGAATGTTTTGGCATCGACGTCGACCCCGATAATGTTCTGCTGGATTTCGCCCAGCTCAACTCCCGCGCTGACTTCCGGATCAAGCACATAGAACTGGCCCTGATTGTCAATACCGAATTCGAAGTCCAGGTAGACGCCCGCCGTCAGTTGAATGGGTTGGCTTTGCGTCGTTGAAAGCCCGAAATTGAACGGCAATTCAGCATCGATACCAACGGAACTCAGGTCGATCGACAGGTCGCTCAAATCCAGCACGATCGACTTCGACCAGGTCGCCAGATCGATGGTCACATTGTACTGCTGGATTCCCGGAGTCGCAGAAACATGGATGCCATTGCTCGACAGTGCCTGCAATGCCAGAAGCATGTCGTTGGTATTAGGGTCTGAGTTGGTGCTGAAGTAGCTGTCGATTGCAAGAGCGATCGAATCCACTTTTGTGTTGATCATCGATCCAAACGCATCAACTCCTTCCGTGATACCCAGGATCTGTGCAAGACTGATATCCGTGAACGGAATGGTTGTTGCGTTTTCAAGAGTATCGCTGATCCTGGTTCCCAGGTTTTGAGCCCAGTCACCAAACAGGTCGAGACCCGCTGCAAATGCATCTTCTGATGTGAGTCCGGTCGCTACATTCTCTGTAGCTGGATTCAGCCGAACACCCTTGCGAAGGGTTGAATTCATCAGGTTGCCGGAATCAGCCACGGCCGGATGGTCTATCCCAACGATATGGCCGAGCTCATGCATCAAAACGGTCAGCGCATCGACTCCGTTCGGAGCTGCGGTGCTGAATTCATCATCCGCTGTCGATCCTGTAAACGCGGTATCGACGTACCATCCGCCGCCAGCGGCATTGTCATCCAGTGTGACGTCGTATTTCGATGACGTGGCATTCCACGCCACCGACGCAATCGTTGATCCGAGGTCACCGACGATGACATTAATCTGAGATCCGTCCAGATCCAGAACAGAAGGCAGGATGGCATTCCATCGCGATACTGCTTCCGTCAGCAGACCGGCTACGTCACTTCCGGAAGACAGCGAAGTGCCACTATTGGGGGTGCCTCCCGAGCCCAGTTCGAGATCTCCGCCAAGCAACTTCTTGCTGAACAGATCTTTAATGGCTCCAGCCTGTCGAGCACCAATTCCGTCGACCTCGAAGTTTCCGAATGCCGTGACTCGATTCTCACCCCAGGTAATAACAAGGCCGCCGTGAGCTTCTGTTACGGTGACATCATCGGTCACTTTCGAAAAGTCCAGCTTGTTGTCCCCGTCACCGCCATAAACCAGATTCTTGCCACTATCATCGGAGAAGTAGAAGACATTGTCACCGTCGTCACCTGTCAGTAAGTCATTCCCTTCACCATCCTGGATATTTTCAATATGGCCCAGCGTGATACTGGTGGTGGTGGCTTCGACTTTCAGCAGGCCAGCCCCGTCTGAGCTGCCAGGGTCAGCATCGGTCGACAGCAACTGTGCTGTGACGCCCGTTCCAAACGCGATCGTGAATACACCGGCAGTGTCGGTCGCGGTCACTGTCACACTGACCGTCGCGTCATTGTCGTCGTGCAAACTTGCCAGACTGTCCAGTGCCTGCTGTATTGCTTCGGCAGACGCATCAAACTGAAGTCTCGCTGTCCTGTTTCCGGCGTGCGTGAGTGTGAATAATCCTGCATCGGCATCGATGGTCAGTTTCGGCAGGGTTGCCGGCGTATAGGTGCCGGTTCCATTCACGTCGGTGAACAAATTCGATGCGTCTGTCGACAGTGTTGCATCCACACCATTCAGAAACGCAATCGTATAGTTGCCGGCAGTCCCTGATACGGTGACATTGCCCGATCCAATGGTTGCCAGACCTTCCAGCGTCGACTGAATAGTCGCTGCATCGTCCGTAATATGAATGGTGGCATCATTCGTCTGATGAGTCAGCACAAAGGTCCCGGCATTGCCGGTCACGACCAGGGCACCGGTGCCCGATGTGTAGCTAACGCTCCCGGAAGTGCGAGTCTTCAGATCTGCAACGTTGACAGCAATTGCGGTACTGAGGCTGAAATTCAGGAACTGAATATCAAACGAACCTCCACCCAGGTCCACGACACGGATGTCGCCCGATGAAATACTCGCAAGTCCCTCAAGAGCCGTTTGAATGCCGGTTGCTGTCATTTGACCGGCGGTGATGGTCGCCACATTGGTTTCATGCGTCAGCGTAAAGCTTCCATGATTGCCACCCAATGCAAGCACGCTGTGGCGAGCAAACTGAACTGTGCCCGCGGAAAGTCCCGTGTGTGCGACACCGTTCTTCAAATCCACAAAGGTGTCATTCGATGTCCCCTCGAAACTGACCGTATCACCGTCCTTCTTGTGTTCACCGCCGTCGACAAAGTCATTACCACCGTGGCCGACTGTAAAGACATTGTCTTCGTCATTCCCCTGCAGGTAATCCGACTGCGCGGTTCCGACAGCAGACTTCAATCCGTCCACAGCATTGTTAGTGGGGGCGAAGCTGCCGAGCGCACTGCCGGGAACCAGAAGGTCCAGCCCGACCAGACGGCTTCCAAGTACGCCGGTGGCACTTCCCCAATTGACATTTGCTCCCGCAAATGTTCCAAGAATTGGAAGCGGGGCTTCCGTGCCGGGGATACCAAAACTCAGGCCAGCAGTGCCATCGACAACGACACCGTCGTACGTATTGCCATTGATGACGGTGGAACCTGACGGAGTGTAGTCGCTGTAGTCGAACTTGATTTCACCATCGGTACCCGCCGCGACATAACCATCCAGTCGCGCATTGCCGTGAAACTTAAATGTATTCTCTCCACCACTGCCAATGATATTCTCGATGCCGGTTGCAATGATGTAGTTGAGGCCGAAACCATCCACGTCTACGCTGCCACCGACCGCACTGGCAAACTGTTCGATAAACTTCGTCCCGGCATTGTTTCGAGCCAGCACCAGTGTCATGCCAATCGAAAGAGGCATCGGGTGCCCCAGTGCATTCAGCCGGGCCTGCCAGTCCCCAATGTTATCTGTGGACAATGTATAGATATCAAAAGTTACATCGCCGCTGACCGCGCTCATGTCCAGAGTGTCAAAACCAAGGTTCAGATCAACACCGGCGTAGACCGATGGCGGTTCGACAATCGCTGCGGCCCCCCAGAACCCCTCAAACTTGTAGGTGTCGCCGCCGGTCAGGCCTGACATTAGATGAACACCGGGGGCAATTGTCGGTTCACCAAAACTTAACTCTCCGCTCAGCAGAGTATTTGTCAGAGTGTCTGTAACGAATTTTGCAACATCGGCCAGGCCCTCGCCCGAGAAGCGTCCGTCACCTGTGCGGCCGTCATCAAACAATGTGCTCAACAGATTGCCGCCGACGGAAAAGACATTTTTGCCGAGTGAGAAGCTGGCATCACTGAACAGAGAACTCTTTGAAATGGCTGGCGCCTTCTGCGCAAGCAACGCTTCGTAGATGGATACATTTGATCCCAGCAGCAGATTGACTCCGGCGCCGTAGTTGATGTTGGACATGTTCTGCACGATGCCGGTGAATCCGGTCGCGCCAGGGGTATTGCCAAACTTTCCGTGCCGGAGATCAGAGAATGGGACCTTCTGTGCCAGCTGCGAAGCATTATCCGTGATCATGCCACTCAGCGATTCGTCACCACCCATATTCCCGGTGAATGTCACGAGCCATGTGTTGGCGTCAGTACCTACAACCTGAGCGTAACCAGCAGAAGGAGTTAAACTGTCATATGAAGCCTGAATCGCAGTCGTTGTATAGGCTGTGGCCTCAGATGTGCCGCCGTCATATGCCAACTGGAAATTGCTGCCCGATTTCAGCGTATCCAGACGCGACAGTTTCTGTACTTCGGAAACGGCCCGGCGACCTTCATGGACTGTAATCACACTGTAGTCTACAGGTGCAGAATGGCGCTGAAGCAGATCACCTGCCTCAATGGATAGTTTTTCAAAGCCGAGTGTTGAATCGGGCGAAACGATTTCCACTTCGAAATGTACTTCTCCGGCCGGAACAGCAGCGGACCCGGTTAACAGCGTCGTCAGCCCGTTCGTTGTTCGATACGCCTTAACGTTCACTGTCGTCAGGTTTTTGAGTCTCTCCAGCTCCGTCTTGATGCGACCAGCTACGGCGAATCCATCGATTGTTCCGATGGCTGTCGCAGTTCCGGACTGGAGGTTTACCGGGAGAGTGAGTTCTCCGTTCATCCTGAACGCAAAGGAACCCGCATCGGCGGCATTCAGGTGGAACTTCTGAACACTATTGTTGCTGGTGCTGCCTTCGGTCAGCGTTGTTACGGCAATCGTTCCTCCGGTCGGCTGTGTACTTACTGCCGCCGACGCAATATTTCCTGGCAGCAGATACTCAATGTCCCAGCCACCGGCAGGATTCGCGTTCACCATTGTGGCATTGGTGCCAAGCACCGTGATTGCATTCAACGCCGCCTGAATGTTGGTCGCTGTTGCTTCTGTCGTCGTTCCAATCGCGATGTCTGCTGTTGTCTTTGCAGAGCTGGTTGCGGGATCCGTCACAGTCAGCCGGAATATACCGGTTGCTGGTGTATTCGAAACTGCATCCGTCAGAGTCAGACGCTGGACTTCGTGAACAATGCTTTGGAGTACGACATCGACCGGGCCGACGGGCGTACTGCCGGCCGATGCAGGTTTGACAGCTGTCCGCGCCGTCAGCGTCAGCGGCCGAACTTCTCCCCTGACGAAAACGACATCATTCAGATCGGTTTCAAACGTAACAATTAATCCACTGGCTAAATCACCGGTGACTGATACATCGCCCAGTGTCAGCGCCGAATCAAACGCATTTTCCAGCGTCGTGGCGAGGTTAGCGCTGTTGAGATCCAGTGAAATCTTTCCTGAAAGAGGAGCCTGACCGGGCCGTGCGACCGAGTAACCAACGTCGACAATCCCGGATGTTGCCCCATTGAATGTCAGCTTCTGAACCCGGTTCTTCTTCTGGGCAAACTGTGTCACTGTGACAGTCGCGTCCGCGACGGCAGTGTCGTCCGCGGCGTTGAGAACAGAAATTGCCACGTTTCCGCGAGGGAAGGAGATATTGTAAGTATCAGCTGAATTGCTGGTGACGGCCACCGGCCCCAGTGCCTCGAGCAGATTGCTGGCGACGACGATTTCATCAATGGCTGCTTTCAGGCCGGCTACGGTCTGCGGGGTGGATGCCGTTGTGACCCGCAGTCCTGAATCGGTTGTCAATTGCAGCCGAACATTCGTTACGCCAGTGACCGCTGTCAAATCAACAGTGACGGCCGAAGCGTTGGGCGTCCCCATGGGAGTGACATTCGCTGCGGTCAGCGCAACGATTTGTTTGACCGGCGTGACGCCTGCAGCAAGGACATCGTTGATTTCCAGCGGTTTGTAGTTGACGCCCGATCGCTGGAATGTCACGTCGTACGCGATGGATTTCGTTCCATCGGTATTCACGATAGCGACAGGAGCCACCTTGACTCCCTGATCTGTGGCTTCACCCAATGCGGTATTCAGTGCCTGTTCAATGCGACTGGCGATTTCCACCGGGGAAACAATTCCATAGGTCAACGTAGCGCCGCCACCCACTTCGTTGTGAAGTGAGATCACGGATGATTCAAACGTCGTGACTCCATCAGCTTGAAAGCCCTCAATCACGAACTTTCCGTACGTCGCTGTTGGAATGACCAGTCTCTGAACTTCTCGACCGTCCTGTGCTTCGGTGACCGTTTGAGAATTCACCGCGCCATCATTGACCAGGTGCGTCAGATTCACGACGGTTGGCTGGCTGGCCAGACTGTCTGACATATCCAGCGTATTGATGGTGTTGATGTTGGGGAAATCGAGCGTCACCGCGCCGGTGAGAGATTCGTAGTCCAGGAACGATGTCAGTGGACGCAACGCTTTCAAGCCAACAATTTTTCCCGCAAAGGTTGCGTCCCCCTGGATTTTGAAAGTGTTTTCGTTCTTGCCGCCAATGATTGTGGTGTTCGAATCGACATTTGTGATGACGACCTTGTCGTAGCTGATCTGGCCCCACAACTCGTTCCACAATTCTGCAACATAGCTGCCTTCGAACAATTCCGGCCATTGATAGGTCTTTTCGATGGTCAGCTGAATCTTACCACTTACGCCTTCCCGCAAAACCGATGTTGCCGCCTGACTCAGCTGTGCACTGCCTGTCGCTGTGTCCTGGACGGCAGTCAGAAGTGGAACGTCCTGAAATGCACTGTATGTTATTTCGTACTTTCCTGACGTCAGCAGAGATGTCGCGACCTTGACCGTCACTCCGTCCAGTGATGTCCCCGTAAATGCGGAGTTCAAAGCCAGCTGGATGGCCCTTGCAGTCAGGCTGTCCTTGCCCTGAACCGTAATGTCACCGGTTGTCACAGATCCGACCTGTAAACGGAACTTACTGCCGACGGGAGATTCCGTGGCATTCAGGATCAATTGCTGAATTTCCGTTTTGGCCGTGTTTTCAAACACGAACTCCATCGGACGCGTGACGTTGCTGAAATCCAGGGTCAACTGGTGCCCGTTGCTCGTCAACGTACTCGAATCAATCGTCAGTTCGCCGTAGTTGCGAAGTTCGGCGGGAATCAGTGCCTGTTTTGCGACATCCCCGATGGAATTGATGATTTCGTTTCCAAAGTACATCGTGGTGTCAGCATTCGGAGCGATCACCGTTTCGATGGCGCTGGGGCCTCCACCGCTCTGGCCATTCTGCAGGCTTGTTACACTGGCCGAAACATTTCCGGATGACGCCAGCAGATCAGCTGTATTCACGGAGATATCTGCGACATCCTTGTCCTTTGGTCCAAGGAATGTGACTTCGAAAGTCTGATCATTCGCGGTGCCCGTGCCTTTCACACTGACCTTAAATTTCGCAAACAGACCTTTGAATCCCTGACTGGTCGCATTAATCGCGTCCCGAATCCGGTCTGCCGTAGTTGCCGGTGTCGTGCTCCATGTTACGGGACCGGTTTCCTGGCTGCCTATCTTTAATGTGAATGATCCACTGGCGACATTCGTCAGATCGATTTGCTGGATGTCTGCTCCGGACTGTCCGTGCTGCAGCACTGTGACGCCCGTCGGGTACGTCAGAGATGCTGTAATCGTTCCGCCGGTCACCGCAGTCGCAGAAGGCCCCGTGAACTCGATCTTGTAGATGCCCATACCAGCAACCGACACTTTGGCAGAAGCACCGGCACCACCAGAAGAAGCGATCGCCGCCTGGATATTGGCGGCAGTCACCTGAGGATCATTGGTCACGCTGATACTTGAGGCCGTGCGGGCGGTTCCATTATTGAAGCCCAGGCTGATGCTCCCGCCGTTGGTCATCCCAAGGTCAATTTGCCAGATCGCATTCTTTCCGACTGCGGCTTCCTGCAGTGAAACCGGAGTTGGCACTGCAGGCCATGTCAGTCCCGTGGTCCCCAGAACCATCGCCGAAATATCCGTGTTGCCCGGCTTAAGGAATTCGACGTGAAACGTGCTGACTGAGCCTACGATCACCTTAACAGAATCGGCTCCCAGAGCAGCATTCAGGGCAGTCTGAATATTTGCCGCAGTCGCAGCATCATCTGCACCAACAGTAATCGTCCGGTTGAAATTCAGATTGTTCAGAGCATCCGAAAGCGTCAATGTGAACGTTGATCCCGCGCTGGCTCCGGCCAGTGAAACCGCCTGAATCTCGTTAAAGCTGCCAGCCCTGGTAACGGTCAGCAGATCACCGCCCGAAAAACTACCGGTGATGTTTCTGTAGCCAGTGAAGTAGCCTGGCTTGTTTTCAATAGTGACGGTGCCGCTGCCTGCGACCAGTTTTCCATCGCTCAACACAAATGACAGGTCGTTGGTGACCTGCCCGAAGTCGATTGTGTCCTTGCCATCCACATTCGCTTCAACGATGGTGTCGCTTCCCCATCCATTTGTCAGAATGTAAGTGTCATCACCAACGCCGCCCTGCAGGCTGTCGTCGCCGGCGCCACCATTCAGAATATCATTCCCTGGACCGCCCTGAAGGCTGTCATTTCCAGCGGCCCCTTCCAGAAGATCGTCCCCGGCATCTCCATACAGGTTGTCGATGCCACTGCCACCATAAATGGAATCGTTTCCACTTCCGCCTCGAAGAGTATTTGTCCCGTTACCACCACTAATCTGGTCATCCCCAGCCCCGCCATCGACGGTGTCATTTCCTGCATAGGTCACCAGAATATCACTGCCACTGGTTCCGTTGATGACTGCATCCGAATCACGCGTATAAATAATATCTCTCTTACTGCCTCCTGTAGCGACCGTTCCATAAAGCACAACCATATCCGTATTGGAAGGCCCGCCAACGATCTGTTCCAGCCTGTCGAAGCCACCCGTGCCGAACGGTGCTCGGCCAGCCTGATTGGTTGTCACGCTTCCGGTGACCGGATTGCCGACGCCATCGCGCAATCCACTTGTATTGAGCGAAATTACCGGATGGTTGGCTGCAATTCCAAAACGAACTCGCCACGAATTCGAAGTCGCATTCAGCACTTCAAACAGGTTTGGACCGGCGAGTTTGTCCAGTGCAAGCTGAATATTATTCCTCGTCTCCAGAGTTGTGCTGCCCAGCGTGATGGGTTCCGTAACGATGGAGCCGATTCCCAGGCGGAATGTTCCTGTTGCTGCGTTCCCGATTGAAAATGTCTGCAGCTCCTGATTCGAAGCAGGAGCTGTCGATAGCATGAGACCAGTTGCGACGCCAGCAACGGTGTCAATAACAACCGGAGCAGTACCGCTGTAATCGGAATAGTCAAAGAAGTTTCGACCCGTGGCGCTTGATGTAATTCCCCCCTGGAGGGCTGTATCACTATTGATATGCCAGGTGTTGTCCCCTTTGCCTCCAATAACGCTTGCTATGTTCTTCGCTTTAACTATATATGTAAACTCTCTGGGTCCGCCCGTTACTGTATGGGTTACCCTTGCAGTGACGGTGATAACACCATTAGATTCTATGACATAATCAAGGTCATGCGTGACCTTGCTGAAGTCCAGTGTACCAAGAGTGTCGCCCGAAGCAGAGTCATCGATATTAAAGATGGATGTTGTCAGAGTCGTGCTCTGAAATCCCCAGGCATCGTTGAAACGGTAAGTATTGTCTGCATTTGGACCAACAATGGCTTCTATGTATTTAGCATTGACGAGCCTGTTGGCAGAGTTTGTGTTTGAAACAACCTGCACTCCGCTGAGCCCTGAGGATAAATCACTTCGATAGAGATCAACGGTGATTCCGGATGCGATGGCGGAGAAATCGAGTTTGTCGCCGGTACCCCCGGTGACCAGTTCGGTGACCGTATCGTCTCCCCAGAGTCCTTTGAACTCATAGCTGTCATTGCCTGGGCCTCCGATGAGCGTCTGATTGCCCGCACCGGCGACAATAAAGTCATCGCCTTCGCCTGCATCGGCAGTCAGGTTGGCAATGGAGCCTGCATCAATCACCTGGTCGCCCTTGCCCGCCTGCACTTTATTCAGATTTGCAGTGGTAAATCCGTCTGCTCTTGTACCCGTCGGAAGCGGGATTGTTGCGATGTTCTTCGCATCAATCTTATCGAGGTTTGATGTGTTCAGGCTGTCCGGGAAGGACAAATTCAGCTTTCCATTGTATCCGGATTTTTTCTTCAGCGTGGCCAGTTGTGCCCCGTCCAGAATGGCAATATCCATGACATCCCCGACAGAGCCAACACGTCCAATTAACAGTGTGTCGATTCCGGCCGTTCTGCAAATGATTTCAGCCGAACCACCACGGGTGATCTCGCCGTGAACATTTGTGGCACTTTTGCCGATGGCCACCTGCACATTGGAAAGGGTCGACAGGTCCAGGGTACCGATGCCGACTCGGTTCAGAGTGAATATGAGGCGCTGGGTGGCATTATTGCCGGCCAGAATATTGGGAACTCCGCCGCGTCCCTGCGCAAGGACATACGTGACCGTACTGGTTACGCTGTTTTCACTGCGGCTGATAACGATGTTTACCTTTGCCGCTCCTGAGGCTTTCGACAGGGTAATCGTGAGATTTCCCGTGACGCCGGTCAGGTTGAGTGTGTCAACAACCGTCGGGTTAGTTGTGGCATCGATCGTCTGTCCGTTGAAATCTCCATTTGCAGCAATGAGCTGACTGCCGGTAATTGTGGAGAGCACGCCGTGGAAGGCCGGCGGCGCGTTGTCGAACAGTGGCGGTGTCTCTACGGATCCCGTGGTTGCCTCAAGGTCCCAGTCGCCGCCCTGCTGTGAGTCCCCGGTCAGGTCAATCGAAGCGCTGACGTCAGCGCCCGTCGTTGCCGAGAAGGCATGTAGAAATTCGATCCCGGGGAGGCCTTCTCCAATCTCACATCCATACAGAAGGATGTCCGCATTTTCTGTCAGGGATTGCCCCCATCCGGCCATCGTATCGCTCATGGCTTCAAGAGCGGCGGAGTCCAGCGTGGTGGTGCCTAACCGAATCGCTCCACTGCTTCCATGCGAGAAGAGATGCAGCGCATCGATATCGGTGCGATGACTAAGAATACGGCTGATCTGATCGACGCCGTCAAGATCCGGGTCAAGAACAACGATCTCCATTTGCGCATTGTTCATCGCAATGGTACCGATGGCATCGACGATGGCTTCGTACCCGTCGATCCCTCCGTCAACGATCGCCAGCATGTGCTGAAGATTTTCCTGACCTGCAACTTCGAGCGAAACATCGGCAGATTGTGAGTGTTGCTGCGGTACTTCTTCAGATTGCAAGGTGCGATCACCTGCGTCTGTAACTGCACCGGCTTCACCGATTCTGGTGAGCTCATCCAGAGGATCACCGGACAATAGAGTTCGGTTTTCCAGCATTTCACTCTGTAGAGCGGCACGTTGCAGGCTTTGAGCGGCACCTGACTTTCGCCGTGTCGGCTGGTTCCTGCGGTTCAGAGTGGCTTTGGTGAGTGAGCGAATCCATTGACTGAGAGACATGTTGGGCCCGTCCGAGAGGTATCCGTACTGTGCGAATCAAGAATGTGATCGTGCTGTGCAGAAGTGGCTGATTGAGACAGATGCAGCAGCTGGAGTGGTTATGACGAACAGCGTCCGACCTCTCCGTCCGCGCAGTTTCTGGCAGCACGTATCCAACTAGTTCGGAAAATCTGACCGTCCTACCGGAACGACAAGCTTGACAACGATTGGAAATGTGCACCGGCAAACGAGACCTCAACGACTGTCTCGCATTGCGCGAATGTGCGGACTGCAGCACCTGGGAACATTCACTCGCGCGTACACACCCGGTCGGCGAATGGCCGTCTAATTTGCATCGGTGGCTGGATTTCGTTCAATTGGCTGACTATGCGTCACGCATTTTTCGAGGCACATCCTCTGGTGTGCTTCAGAAGCAGGCGAGCCGCTTCCCTGCCGGCAGCTTGTGCTCTACAACACAGGTCCTACCACCACATCAATTTCCCCGGAGTGATTGAAATGAACCGAGGATTCTGGTTTGCCCGCCTTTCCCCAGCGGTATTCGTTGCCGCTGCTTTTATGATGGTTTATCCCACTGTTGGCGCTCGCGTCCTGCAAGGCGATGCTACTGCGCAAGTACCGCAGTCACAGTCCGTGATCCGGCATAATGACCTGAGTCAATTTGTAAATGACGATGGTCAGGTGCAACGAATTGCTAGTAAGGGTGACTGGGCCGTACGTCGGGAACAAATACTGGCGGGAATGCAGGAAGCGATGGGGCCACTGCCATCAGCAGAAAATGCTGCCCCCTTTGATATCGCGGTTGTTGAGGACAAACGGATCGACAACCTGCGCCGGATTGAGCTCACGATTCAGATGGAATCAGGCGACCGTCTGCCGCTCGATCTCTGGCTTCCAGCGACACTGGCAGACAAGGCAGACCCCGCGAATATTCTGGCGTTGAACTCGCAGGAGAAACTACCGGCAATGCTGGCTCTTCATCCGACGGGGGCGGCTGGAAAGCGGATTGTGGCGGGGGAAGGTCCCCGGGGGAATCGCCAGTATGGTCTGGAACTGGCCCGGCGTGGGTACATCACGATTTGCCCCGACTATCCATCATTCGGGGACTATTCCAACTACGATTTTGAAACGGATCCCTACGTTTCCGGAACGATGAAGGGCATTGTGAACCATCGGCGGTGTGTTGACCTGCTCTGTCAGATGGCGTGTGTCGATCCCGATCGCATTGGTGTCATCGGCCATTCGCTTGGCGGACACAATGCCATGTTCTCCGGAGTGTTTGATGAGCGTCTGAAGATCATCGTTTCCAGTTGTGGCTGGACTCCGTTTCATGATTACTATGGCGGAAAAATCCAGGGCTGGACCAGCGATCGTTACATGCCATTGCTGAATTCACGCTACCAGTTGAATCCGGATCTGGTGCCTTTCGATTTCTACGAGGTTGTAGCCGCCCTGGCGCCACGCACGTTCGTTTCGATTTCGCCCTTGCACGACGCAAACTTTGATGTGGCCGGTGTAAGAAAGGCGATCCCGGAAGCGGCGAAGATTTATTCTTTGCTGGACGCGAAGGGCGAATTGATTCTGGCAACTCCGGACTGCGAGCATGACTTTCCGGCAGAAATGCGTGAGAAAGCCTATTCGGAAATTGATCGGGTGCTTCGGCATACACCGCCAGCAGATCTGATGCCGGACTATTCGGGCGAATTGCCGCGAATTGCCGCCGTGCCCGCGGAAGAAGCGATTCAGACATTTCAAACTGCGCCGGGGTTTGAGATCCAGATGATCGCGCAGGAACCCGATGTTGTTGATCCGGTGGCTGTTGCGTTTGACGAGCACGGTCGTCTGTTCGTCATTGAAATGCGTGACTATTCGGAACAGGCAGATGAACATCTGGGCCGGGTCCGCTTACTGATTGATTCGGATCAGGATGGCGTCTTCGATGAAAGTCATATCTTCGCGGAAGGGCTTTCCTGGCCCACAGCGATTACCTGCTTTGATGGCGGCGTGTTCGTTGGCAGTCCACCAGAAGTTTTTTACCTGAAGGACACCAATGGTGATCACAGCGCAGACGAAAAGACGCTGGTATTCACCGGCTTTGGTCGCAGCAACGTTCAGGGCCTGATGAACTGCCTGCACTGGGGCCCTGACAATCGAATTTATGGACAAACAAGTTCGTCGGGGGCAACCGTGACGTGTCCGGTGCATCCCGAACGACCAGCTCTGCAACTTCGGTCGAGGGACTTTTCATTCGACCCGAAGACGTTTGATATTCGTCCCGAAAGTGGTGGTGCTCAGCATGGTATGTGCTTCGACGACTGGGGCAATCGCTTCGTTTGTTCGAACAGCGATCATGCGCAGGCAATTCTCTACAACGATCGTTACCTGACTCGCAATTCGCAGGTCGCCGCAGCGCCGCCGCGTGTCAGCATAGCGGTGGATGGTGGACAGGCGCCCGTTTTTCGCACGAGCCCGGTCGAACCCTGGCGCATTGTTCGAACACGTCTGCGGGCATCCGGGGTTGTTAAAGGCGTGGTCGAAGGCGGCGGACGACCAGCCGGCTATTTCACAGGTTCAACAGGTATCAATGTCTATCGTGGCGATGCCTGGCCCAGGGAGATGGTTGGGATGCTGGTCATGGCCGATGTGGGAAGCAACATCGTTCATCGGAAAAAAGCTACCGCAGATGGTGTCACATGGAAAGCTGAACGGATTGATCCGGGCTTCGAATTCATCTCATCGACGGATATTTGGTTTCGTCCGGTGCAGTCTGCAAATGCTCCCGACGGTTGCCTGATGATCCTGGACATGTACCGTGAAACCATTGAACACCCGGCCAGTCTACCTCCGGAAATCAAAAAGCATCTGGATCTGACGAGCGGACGTGATCGCGGTCGACTTTACCGGCTGGCACCGGCTGGCTGGAAATTTCAGGCCCGGGATCTGCCCGGAAAATGTTCGACCGAACAACTGGTCGCGATGCTCGCGCACCCGAATGGATGGCATCGTGATACGGCCGCACGTCTGCTGTACGAACGCCAGGATGAGTCGGCCATCGAACCACTGCGTAAGCTGGCTGCCAACCCCGAATCGGCTCGTGGACGAGTCCACGCGTTGAACACTTTGGCGGGCCTGAATGCTCAAAAGGCAGACGACATTGTCGCTGCACTGAAAGACAAACACGCTCGCGTACGGGAAACTGCTGCACGACATGCAGAATCCTTTGCCGCGTCGCAGGATGTTGGTCTTGCCCTGAGTCAGCTGGCCAACGATGACGACGCACGCGTCCGTCTTCAGGCTGCGTTCTCACTGGGGGCATTCGACGACACGTTGCGATTCGCGCCGCTGCTGACAATTCTGAAATCCGCCCCGGCGGACCGATGGATTCGAACAGCCGTTCTGACTTCACTTCAGGAAGATTGCCTCAAAGCCCTTTCCGTTCTCGCATCGAACGAACCGCCGTCATTTGCTCAGTCAACCGACGGCGCAGCGGTCATCGCCGAATTGACGGAGTTAGTAGCGCGACAAACCGCTGGCAAACAAAGAAAGGTCCTCGCGGCATTGATCGAGAGACAAGCGGATCACCCATCGCTGCAGCTGGAACTCGTCAAGAGGACGTATCGCGGTGATTCGGGAGCTCGCAAAGACCCTGTCTTCTCGGCTCTCACATCCAGCATTGTCGCCGCCGCTCAGAAAACGGCGGACGACGAAACAGCAGCATCGGCTGCCAGAATAGCCGCCATCCGAGCACTGACTCTGGCGAACTACGCGGATCAAAGCGAGCGGTTACTGGCAATGTTGAACCCATTGACTGCTCCGGAAATTCAACTCGCCGCGCTGGAAACGCTGGGAGTCTATGGCGACGCCAGGGCGGCCAGTGAGCTCATTGATCGCGTCTCTGAATTAAGCCCCAAAGTGCTGGAACGCACTCGCGAATTGATGCTTGATCGCGCCGACTGGGCCATCATCCTGCTGCAGGCTATGGCCGATGATCGTGTTCGTTCGAATTTCCTGAGTTCTGCTGAACTTCAGCGACTCGCCGGGCATCCCGATCAGACACTCCGTGCCGCCGCAACCGTTCAGTTGAAGGCCATGGGAACTTCCTCCCGGGAAGACGTTATCCGCAAGTATCAAACCACTCTGTCTCTGGTGGGCAACAATCAACGTGGGGCCGAAATCTTTAAGAAGCACTGTTCGGTGTGTCATCAACTGGGCGGAGTTGGCTATCAGGTTGGACCGAATCTGGCCACCGTGGCGAGTCGCGGACCCGAAAGCATCCTGGTAAATCTGCTCGATCCTAATCGAGAAGTGAACCCTGCCTGGAGAGAGTACATCGCTGTTACCACAGAAGGTCGTACTCACAACGGTGTGATCATATCTGAATCTGCAACCAGCATTACCCTGCGGCGTGCTGAAGCGAAAGAAGACTCACTGTTGCGAACAGACCTTGACACACTGCAGGATACGGGACGATCGCTGATGCCGGAAGGACTGGAGAAGGAGATCGATCCCCAGGCCGCTGCAGACCTGATTTCCTGGCTTATGGAGCAGAAATAGGTTTTCGTCGGAGACCGCCGAACGATTCACGTTACTTTATTCCGGGACTTGTTTCATTGCACATCCTGTAACCCGCAACATGCGGGTGTAACTCAATCCGGGGCACAGGTTTCTTATGCTCTTGAACGTCGCCGAAAATTCTATCAGGACACCAGAAAGATGACCCAGGCTATTGTGGATCCGTCGGAGCTGCGGCGATTCGCTCAGATGCTGAGGCGGCTGAACGAAGACCTGAATGAGAAGACGGGGGCCGTTGCAGCCCAGCTGAATCAACTGGGCCAAACCTGGCGCGACCAGGAGCACATCCGGTTCAGTGAAGAATTTGTAGGCAACATCCGAGCACTCAGCCGATTCGTGGATTCGAATGAACAGTTCATTCCCTATCTGCTTCGCAAGGCCCAGCTGATTGAGGAATATCTGCAACAGCAATAGTCGAACGAAGGGGGAGTCCACACATGTCCGATTCTGCCAATGTTTCGTCGCTTGAAGCTGTCTGTCGATTTGCCGCCAGTGTCATGCATTTCCAGCAGGAAGCCCGCTTGTGCATGACCGCCTGGGACTCACAGTTAAGGCAGGTCCAGTTCTGGTTGGAACGTGACCGACCTGGGTTCTGGAAACGGGAAATCGAGTGCTGTTCGCGGGATGTGGCGGATGCAAGAATCAGACTGCATCAATGCCGAATGCGCAGAGTCGGCGATTTCCGTCCCACGTGCTTCGAAGAACAGAAAGACCTGGAGCAGGCAAAACGCAATCTGGAGTTTTCGACGAAACAAATACCCCGCGTCAAGCAATGGAATATGGCGACTCAGCACGAAGCCAATGAGTTTCATGGCCGGTCCGGAGCCATGGTTCAGATGCTGGAGCGAGAGATCCCCCGATTACTTGCATTGCTGAAGTTTTCCATCGACCGGTTGCAGGCCTATGCGGATATTGCAACCCCCGAAGGACAAGTCATGCAGTCTCGACTTGGTTCAATCGTTGCGACGCTGGAAAAAACGATCCAACAACAGGCTGAAGCCATGCAGCGTCAGGACGAATCTGCGGCGGACCACCAAAGTGATTCTCCGGCAGATTTGATGCGTGAGGATCAGCCAACGAAGCCTGTCGAAACCGACCAACATTCGACAACGGATGACGCAACATGAAACGTGCTGATTTCACTTCCCCGGCCGCGCGACTTGAAGAAGCTCTCAGACAGCTGGAATCGGTGTGGGCCGCGACAAAAGAGCATTGGGATGACCCGGTGAGCCAGCGCGTCGAAGAGGAATTCCTGCAGCCGCTGCATTCGCAGGTTCGCTGCATGCTGGATGCGGCAACGAAGCTGTCGCAGGTTGTTCGAAAAGCGGAACACGAATGCAGCCACCCTCGCGAACATCGCAACATGCTCTGACGCCGATCCCTCAATTCAATGCCGCCAGAACCTGCATCCGGTTCCACAAATCCCGTGTTATCCGGTACCTGTCCGGAGCCGATCTTCGATGGAAGCGATGGCTGCTGACATCGACAAATCTAACTGGCGAGCCGAACAACGAATGTTCGAGTTGTCGACAGTTTGACGAGTGCACATTTTGATCGCTGTCCAGCAATGCGATCCGTCATTAATACTTCAAACAACGAAGAATCGACACGATGCACCTGGCTGACTTCGTCAGGCGTTTCCGTTTGAAACCCCAGTCTCACAACCGTAGAGTGGTCTTTGACGACCGGGGCCATGGACTGAACAGTCAATTGAACTTCGAACAGCTTAAAGTAGATCGTCTGTCCATTCAGGTTTGTGGAACATAGTCTTTCATTCAGGATTTTTGCCGTACCCTCACCCACTTTGATTCCCTGGTCGTTTCGGATGTCGGTGTTGTTTGCAAGTGTGATTTCGACGTTGGGTGGTAAACCTGCCGGGCATCCCGTGTCGTTCACATTCTGCGTGCCCAGAAGCCGCAGCCTTTCGTCCGGGCGCGAAGCATCGTTTGTCTCCTGTGAAACAAGGCTGCTGAACACCGAACATGAAGGGCAACCGTCACCACCATCGCAGTAGCAAAACGGCAGATTTCCATCGGTGCTGTCGTAATTGTCCCAGTAGGACAGGTAACAGAGTTGCTCGAAAGGCGGCGAGTCTGAAAGATAAATGTATTCCGAGTAGTAGTGATAGATATTGCCCGTTTGTCCCCATTGCCACTGGGGAGCAATGCAACTGGGAGAGACCTGAGCACGAACCGGAGCTGAGATCGAAACAGCGGCAAGAATGAGCAGCAACCCTCGCAACATTTGAAATCACTTTCTGATTCAGGGTTTGCAGAAAAAGAGTGCAGGCGAAGGCCATGTTCACTTCAATGAGCCTTACCTGCGATTTGTGGAAACTGGGCGGCCGTCAGTCTTGGTGCGTCAATGGGCAGAAGGTGCAATCCCACTGTCAGGTCGCTTCCATCCCGTCGATCGATAAAACGACGAATCACTCTGTCAATACGCGATCCTGATTCCGGATCGGAAGGAACGGTCTCGGGGATTCTTTCGATGGCGACTCGTTCTACATCAGAACTTCTCACAGCCCTGGGAAAGGAGTTGTCGTAACACTGCGCTCCTGGTCGAGACGTCGCCGGGTTAATTGTCCAGATGGCCCGGGCAATCTCTTTGTCGATTTGCGTGCGTGGGTCCGAATCGGAAATGGTTGCCGCGTGAAAGAATGCCCGGCACTCTAATTCGTCCGGCAATCGCATCCCGTTGTTTTCGGCGAACTGGACTGCATCGTCCCAGCAGAAGCCCACCAGTGGCCCGTCTTCTTCAATGATTCTGCTCAGTAGCTCCTGATTTTGCAGAAGCGATGACGGGCCATTCCATGAACTTGCGGTTCTTAAGTTGGAGATGTGATGCCCCTGTATTCTTGCAGTCGCAAGCGATACCGGACGCTGCATGATTCTGAATGAAGGAACCTGGAAATCCAGCGTCCCCCCGGGATCGCTCACCGAAACTGTTGATTGCTGCACCGACGTCGTATTTCGGAATTGATTTGGAACCCTCCTGAGTACGACATCTGGTAACCGAACGACTCCATTTTGCTGCTTGCGAAAGTACATATGGGAATACGGTCCTCCAGTCGACGTTTGATCCTTCTTCGGAATCGTTCGGTAGACTTCATGAAAGCTGCCTTCATCCCACTCAGTGACCAGAAGGTAGTGTCCGGGATGCAAACGTGCGGTGGAGACTCGTTGGGTACCTTTGGCCCGGGCAATCCTGCGAGCTTCCTCATTGGCCATTTCCCGGTTGGCGGAGTTCAGATCAGCCAGATCTGTGATTTCGGCCCCAGCAGGTTCTTCCACAATCTGCGACTCGACAGCCTCGCGAGGCTGTGGGTAATGCGTATCGGTCTCCAAAGGAATGAAGGTCACTTTCGCGCCTTCCGGGGCAGTCCTGATCTTAACGGTGACACGGCCATCATCAGCTTGCTGAATCAGGGGCCCGGACTGATTGACAGCCAATGCAACGACAGCAATGCTCAGCATCAGGCCGCCAGCTGGGATCCAATGGCGTACCTGCTTTCGGGACGCGGGCGGTAACGCCGGGGTGGGTTGGATTACGCTTTCATCTCGTTTTCGCTGTAATTCGCCGAGAGCGAGCGCCAGTTCCCGGGCCGTGCTGAATCGGGATGTCAGGTCGCGAGAGGTTGCACGCGAAACGATTTCGTCCACTTCTGCGGGAACATCATCGCGAACCGTTGAGGGCAGTGTAATCTGCAAACCTCGCTGGTGGTGAGCTTGCCATTCTTCCGGCGATGATCCCACCTGTGGACGAATGCCTGTCAGCATTTCGCTGATGATGATCCCTAATGAGAAAATGTCCGCGCGACAGTCGACGCTGTGAACTCCGTCCAATGCCTGTTCAGGGGCCATGTAAGCAGGTGTTCCAGCCAGTGAGCCCGGAGCAAATATCGACTGATCACCCGATTCAAATTTTGCCAGCCCGAAGTCCGTGATCATGGGGTACCCCTGATCAGTCAGCAGAATATTGGCAGGTTTGATATCGCGATGAACAATGCGCTGTTCATGAGCGTAGTGCAGGGCTTCTGCAATTTGCTTTGCGATATCGAGCGTTCTGTCGACACTCAGAGGTCCCTGTCGAATGCGGTCTCGCAGGTTGCCGCCAGGTATGTACTGCGAAACGATGTAGCAGCGACCATCTGCTTCGCCTGCATCGTAGACGGAAACAATATTCGGGTGATTCAGTTTTGCGACCTTCCGGCCCTCAGCAATAAACTGCCTGCGAATTTGCGGACTCAACGCAAACCCGGGGCGAGGAACTTTAATTGCTACTGGCCGATCAAGGTTGGGGTCTTCCGCCAGCAGGACTTCGCCGAATGCTCCGCGACCGATGTCTCCCTTTATCAGATAACGCCCCAAACGTGTGATGCTGACCGCAATCCCTGCATCGTAACTCATGCTCTCGGGAGTTTGGCCATTGGCGACAACGCCCTCTACCATTGTGGAACTACTGGCACGGTCTTTGGAGCCAATGCATTGCGTCAGCCAGCGACGGATCTCCAGCTTTAAGTGAGGAAACCGAGATTCCAGTTCGGAGATCTCGACGATCTCCCCGCGTTTCTGACGGGCTTCGATTTCAACTTGCAGCAACGCAATGATCAATCCGTCGCGTTCATCCTTCGGACATTGACTGGTATAATCCTCCGCCCTGACATCCAGCTTCTGATGCCAGCAGGCACGAAACGATCGCAGGATGGCTTGAGCTTGTTCATCTGCACCAAGGGTGGATTCACTGTTGAGCTGCGAATTGTTCATTTGGGCACTCGCAACGGGTTGACGGGCATTCGCAACCAGATACTCCCAGACTTGATGAAGGTTTCAGTCCACTTACCCTTGGCTCGAAGTATCGGAAACGATCGTGGATTAGCTGTCCGTTGAAGAATCGGGACATGCGCGCTGGACGGCTGTAAACCGTCGTGTTTTCAGGTCTCCTGTTCGTGCCCGTCCCGTTTTTCGACAGGCGGTTAGAGGCTGCTGTCTGTTCAGAGGAGTTACGTCCACCGGCGAACTGATGGATTCCAAAGTCGCACCCATGTCCAATTCCTTCACACGCCTTTAAGGTGGTGCAAAGCTTGTCGTAAGGAGTACCGTTGTTCAAGATGAGTAATACAGAAATCGCATTCGTTTTCTGATTTCATTTTCTACGTTGACGCCGCCGCCTCATCAAAATCCTGTCTGCCCGCTGTCCTGTCTTCACGCTGTCTTGGTGGCAGGTGGCAGGTGGCAGGTGGCAGGTGGCACGACATTGACTGTGCTCCGTCGCCGTTCTCGTCGCTCAATCCGATTCCCTGCCAAAACCGCCGTCCGTTCCGAAGCCCCCGGACAGTGGCACGGTCCATGGTCATCCTGGGGATTCAGAACGCGGCGGATCGGCCCCCTTTGCCGACGCAACAGGCGCTCCGGGGGTGGCGGCGCTACGGAAAAGTCCTCGAATATCGCTGAGCCATTTCGCTGTTCCTGCTTTGCCGCGGGTGTATCTGCCCGTTCAGGTTATTGAGTGGCCCGCGTTGAGCCTGTGTGGCGTGCGAATTTGTGCGTTTTGTGTCCAGAGATGTCTGTGCAGGGCGTGCGGCGCAGTGTGCGGGCTTTCTGAGATCGGGAATTGGCCAGGGAAGCGATCGATCGCGTCGGCAGCCGGCATATCCATCTTGACCCATTTTCTGAAAATGGGCAGAGTCCCGAGGGAACAGTTGAAACGACCATTTATATCCATTCGCCACACCCGCCATGGAAGGAAGGTGCACCATGCGAATCGGCAGGAAGATGACCACAGCATTGATTGCCGTCTACATCGGATGCCTTTGTCTCGGCATTCTTGCCCACACCATGAAAGTCGGGCTGCAGGGCAACACCATCAGCTACTTCTTTGTATGGGACATGTTCTGCGGCTGGGAAGCCTACGACAACAGAACTCGCGTTGTGGCGGAAGATGTTCATGGCAACTTCTACGATGTCCGTCCTCCCTGGGGCGAATTCTATCCCTTTGGTGAAACACCTCGAGTTCACTACGACGTTTCCAACAGCCTGGTGCCAAAGTACATTGACAATGTGCTCAGTCACACGGCCCACGAAGAGATCGATCGCGTCTTCGTGATTCAGGAAATCTGGCCCAAGCAGTTCAACCTGCCGGATGATCTGTGGGCCAGTTATTTTGAAGAACCACGAGATCACATGTCCTACTTCAATCTGCGTGCAATCTGTACAGAAAAGGGGACCGTGCTGAATTCTTACCCGGACTGGTTTGTAGCGCAGACACTGAATTCTGTTGCCGACAATCCTCGACTTCAAATGGCCGCTAATCGGGCTCGCCCCATGTACAACACATTTATCAATCCGGCTCGATCCGCAGCGGCAGGTCGAACGGCATTTGAAGACGCCAGTCCAACCGTATCCGCAGACGGGCAGTATTCAACGAACTGAACCTGCGTCAGACAGTCGCATGTCATGTGCGGCTGTCGTCCGGTTTGCCACGGATCCAATCGTGCCTGATCAGCGCTAAGTCCACTGAGAATCTTCAGGCATCCCCCACACAGATTTGCGTCAGGACGACGATTCCAAAGGAGTGGTAGAGATGAAGACCAGCTTGAAACAACCATCGATATTCAGTCGGTTGTCCGGCTTTTTCTATGCCGAAGAAGCTCCCTATGGGCTTGCGTTGTCCCGCATCTTCCTGACCAGCGCTGCAATGACGCCCATGTTAATGCGTTTCCCTCATGTGCGAGAGCTGTATTCTTCTGACGGAACGCCTGCGTCACTTTTCGAACTATACGGGGCGGCCAATCCGCTACCCATTCTGCCACCATCGCTCGCGGCAGCGCTGTTCGGTGTCATGATTTTTGCAATGTTCAGTGCGGTTGTCGGCTGGCGAACACGATTGGCGTACGCCATTGGTCTGCCTGTCTATGTTTACTTCAATCTGCTGGACTGTGTGGGCACGATGACCAAGTACAGCGTGATCGCCACGCACCTGCTCACGATGCTCGCGCTGTCGAACTGCGGGGCGGTCTGGTCTGTCGATGCAATTCTCAGACGAAGAACGCTGGGAGTTGCCGCCACCGCTGTGCCGCCACGATTTCCTGTCTGGCCAGCTCGCCTGATGCAGATCCTGTTCTGCTTTGTGTATTTTGGAGCAGCCGTCACCAAGATTCAGACGGAATCCTTCTTCTCCGGCGAACAGATGCGCTACTGGATGCTAAGCGACTGGAATTACGCCAATCCGATCGGCGAAAAAATGGCCATGTGGGCTCCGCTGCTGTTAATCAGTGCTTACATCACCGTAGTCTGGGAAATCGTGTTTGCTTTTCTGGTTTGGAGACCAGGCTCCCGACTGGTTGTCCTGTTCATTGGTGCGGCGTTTCACTTCATGACCTGGATGTCGCTGGGCCTGTATATTTTTCCTTCCATCTGTCTCAGCGGCTATCTGGCCTTCATCTCAGAACGTGATATTGTGGTGATTCGCAGTGCGATCCGTCGAATTCACTTCCCTGTTCACCTGATTGGCAGAATCGGGGATGGGATTGCCCGTCTGATTTCGTATCGTCCCGCGTCGATGCCAATGGCGGCAGTTTTCACAGCTTGTGGGCTGGTCGCAGCAGTGTGTGCAACAGAGGCCGAATATCGAATGGATGCCTACGGCATGCTGGCGAACAATGGGAAAATGTCGCTGCCGCAAATGAACCGCGACGTTGCCTTGATGATGATCAACGACAATCGTCAGGTGCGTGAACAGGATAAGTACTTCTCCTTTGATCTGGGCACAGTGCTTGTTGGAGGTCAGCTTGCGAATCGCGAACGCGAATACCAGATCGGAGAAACCATCGTTGCCCAGTGCAATCTTAACCCGCCGCACGAAGACTTGTGGGTGGAGTGTGTCCTGGTGGATGATCAGGACCGAACGGTATCGCAGTGTGGTCAGTTTGTGACACGCGATATGCTGCACGCTAACTTCTTTTACAACACCTGTGAATCACTTGTGCCGGGGCGATATGCACTGATGCTGAAAAGCTCCGGCAAGGACATCTACAAAAGGCATTTCACGTTGACGAGCCCGACAGGTGCGGCATGCCCGGTTCCCGCCAGCAGCGCGGATGTGCTGACGAATTAATCGACCGACCGATGGTTTTCCGATCCTGCCGGAATCCGCTAACCTGATGGACATTCCATTCACGGACCGCTTTGTTGTAACAAAGCGGTCCGACTTCTTTCTCAGTGAAGGCGTTAGGGATGCATTGGGTGTGCAGGGATCAATTGCGCCAACAGGTGTGTTGCGGCACCTTTCTGAACCTCGGTTCAGCCTCGTCGGTGGAGATCACAGCAGCGATCGGTTTCGACTGGTTGCTGATTGACCTCGAACATGGATGCGGCAGCCTGGCTGACCTGCGGACCCAGTTGATGGCGGTGATCTCCGGCGGTCGCGAAGGCAGTACCCCGGCCCCGATCGTGCGGATTCCATCGGTTGATGCTGACATCGTCAAATTTGTCATGGACAGCGGTGCGGCGGGCATCATGTTTCCGTACGTCAGTACGACGGAGGATGCAGCGGCAGCTGTCAGCGCCATGAAGTATCCGCCGATGGGTCTGCGCGGAGTCGCCGGAAACATTCGCGCGACGGACTTCGGCACAAACTGGAAGACATATTTCGAAACAGCGAACGATCGATCGCTGGTGGTCGTTCAGATTGAGACTCCCGAGGCCGTTGAAAATGCTGACCAGATTGCAGCCATTGACGGTGTCGATGTCCTTTTCGTAGGACCGCTTGACCTGTCCGTGAATCTGCAGTGTCCCAATGACTTCACCA
>JAGQQE010000308.1 GCA_020426345.1 Planctomycetaceae bacterium | reverse complement strand
TCGATTCCATCGGATCTGCTGTGAAAAACCACGGACGGTATTTGTCGAATGGAACGCGAAACTGCCAATGAGAAATTGGCCCCGGAAGAACCGGCGATTTCAGTCGGATCAGTCGCAATCGCCCTCAGGGCTGATCCGAATGGGACTCAGTTGCCGAGCGGCAATTGCTGCATAGTTGCTGGAATCTGATGGTCAATTTTGTGATCATCTGCCGCTGTCCTGTCACTTCCGTTCCATTTCAGAATCTCCAATTATCGCCAGGAGCCGTCACTGTGAAGTTCCAGCGTCGACGTATATCGCTTGTTTTCCTTTCCGCAGTTTGCCTGATTGGGGTATCGCGTGCTCAGGAGAAGCCAGTGGCTGAGACCGCAGTGATCACGAGAGCTACCGCGAGCCACGCCGTTCCTGTCGAAGCTGACATTTCAGGAGCAACGGACCTGTATCTTGTGGTGTCAGATGGAGGTGATGGCTTCACCTGCGACTGGGCGGACTGGGCCGAACCGAAGCTCAGCGGCCCGACTGGGGATCTGAAACTGACCGATCTGAAGTGGAAGACAGCTTCAAGTGATTGGGGAATTCCGGCAATCAACCTGAATGCGGGTGGGACATCGCTGAGGATCGACGGCAAGCCTGTCAAATACGGAATCGGGACACACGCCAATTCTGTGATTCATTTCGTATTACCAGAGGGATATACCAGATTCACCGCAACCTGCGGCCTCGACAATGGCGGGACAGACCAATCCGGTGGGACGGCCAGCAGCGTGAAGTTTCTTGTCTACACGTCCGCTCCACCGACGCGTGTACAGGCGAGTGGAGACGGACGCGATCCAGCGACTGCCCTTGCCGGCATAGATGTGGCCAATGGCGTTGAGGCGAGTCTGTTTGCTGCAGAACCGATGTTGTTAAGCCCTTCGAATATCGACATTGATCACCTTGGGAGAGTCTGGGTCTGCGAAGTGGTGAACTACCGACAGTTTGCCAACAAGAGTAATCCCGGACGTGCAGAAGGCGATCGAATTCTGATTCTGGAAGACACCGATGGAGATGGTGTCGCAGATAAAGAAACCACATTTTACCAGGGGCGTGATATTGATTCCGCGCATGGAGTATGTGTGCTCGGCGACAGAGTGATCGTTTCTGCCGGGGACAGCGTCTTTAGTTTTTACGATGACGACGGTGACCAAAAGTGCGACCGCAAGGAGATTCTGTTCACGGGGATCAAGGGTACGCAGCACGATCACGGCATCCATAGCTTCACATTTGGACCGGATGGGCGGTTGTATTTCAACTTTGGTAACAGTGGCAATGAACTCCACAATCCGGATGGTTCTCTTGTCGTTGATATCGCTGGCAATGAAGTCATCGCTCATCGCCATCCCTATCAGGAAGGTATGGCGTTTCGCTGCGAACCGGACGGCAGCAAAGTCGACACTCTGGGATGGAATTTTCGAAATAACTGGGAACTCTGTGTCGACAGTTTTGGAACAGTCTGGCAGTCGGACAATGACGATGACGGCAACAAAGGAGTTCGAATCAACTATGTGATGGAGTACGGCAACTACGGATACAAGGATGAGATCTCAGGCGCCGGCTGGCGTGAAGCTCGAACCAATCTGGAGAAGGAAATTCCACTTCAACACTGGCACCTGAATGATCCGGGCGTCGTACCGAACCTGTTGCAAACCGGAGCAGGATCACCGACCGGCATCATTTGTTATGAAGGCGACAGACTCCCCGAACGATTCATCAACCAGCTCATCCATTGCGACGCTGGTCCAAATGTCGTCCGCAGCTATTCGGTAAACAGCAATGGTGCCGGGTACTCGGCCAGCGTCAATGATATTCTCGTCGGGACTCGGGATCAGTGGTTCCGGCCGTCCGACGTATGCGTCGCTCCTGATGGCAGCCTGATCGTAGCCGATTGGTATGATCCCGGTGTCGGTGGCCATCGACAGGGCGATGTGACTCGCGGTCGACTGTTCCGTGTCTCACTTCCCGGGCAGCCCTATTCCGTTCCAAAGCATGACTTCAGCACAGTCGAAGGTGCGGCACGGGCGTTGAAGAGCCCCAATGTTGCGACTCGATTTTTGGCATTCACAAAACTAAAGGAATCTGGTGTCGCAGCTGAATCAACATTGCTGAAAATGTTCCAGTCCGATCCCAACACTCGGTTCCGAGCCAGAGCATTGTGGCTCCTTGGTCAAATTGCTGACCGCACCCAAAAGTACGTCGACCTTGCCATCGCCGACGACGAGAGCGACATTCGTATCGTCGGCCTTCGACTCGCCCGCCGAACGGGCATGCCCGTTTTGCCTCTGATCGCAAAACTCGCTGACGACTCATCGGCGCAGGTACGAAGAGAATGTGCGGTTGCTCTTCGCAACGAGAAAAGCTCGCCAGAGAAGACGAAGCTGTGGGTGGCACTCGCTGGCGGCTACGATGGAACGGACCGTTGGTACCTCGAATCTCTTGGCATTTCTTTGACAACAGAGCAGGAATGGAATTCTGCGTTGCCGTCACTTCAGAAGTCAGCCCCTTCCGAAGTATTTCTCGACCTCGTCTGGCGTGGCAGAGGTGAGGTCGCTGCCGGCCTGAAGGTGGCTGCCATCACCGATCTTGCAAAGCGGGATTCCCTCGACGCCGCTCACGAAAACTTATTGCGATACTTTCGTTCACTCGATTTCGACAGCCGTGAAGTCGTTTCGGGGCTTTGTCTGAAGCTGCTTCAGCCAGACAGGATCCGGTCTTACCCGCCAACGACGTCCGAAATGATCATTGCAGAGTCATTAGCTCGATTGTCAGGCACCGATGCAGAATCGAGCGATGCAAAATCCGCGTTAGCAACTGTGTTGAAACAGACCATCGGTACCTCGCAATTTGTTCGACTCGTGGAAAGATTCCAAAGTCAGCAACATTACGCGGAATTGCTGCAACTGGCTCGACAACATCCTGCGGAACAGATCGGCGTGGAAGCCATCTCCGCCCTGCTGAGTCTGAAACAATGGAAGCTCATCAATGAGGCGCTGCGAGGTGAAAACACCGAAGCAGCAATGGCAACAGCAGAAGCCATGGGTAATACGCAAAGTGGAGCCATCAGCGGACCTTTGCTTGCCGTCATCAGAAACGATCAGGTCAACATTGAGGTGCGTCGGGCGTGCGTTCGCGCCGCGGCAAAGGTGAACAACGCGGCGATGGAACTCGTCAAGTCTGTTGAAGAAGACACCATCGATCCGGAATTGACACAAGCCATAGCCGCAGCGTTGCATGCGTCACCATCTCGAAACGCGCGGGAGCAGGCTCAACGATTGTTTCCATTACCACCATCAAAAGATGATAAACCAACTCCACCTGTCAGCGAGCTCATTCAGATGCGTGGGGACGCACAGAACGGCCGACTGGTGTTCTTTACCACTGGCACTTGCCACAAATGCCATGTTGTGGATGGAATGGGACGTGAGATCGGCCCGAATCTCTCGGAAATTGGCAGCAAACTCAGCCGCGAGGCGATGTTCGAATCCGTCCTGTTTCCAAGTGCCGGCATCAGCCACAACTACGAAGCCTGGACTGCTGTGTTGACATCCGGCACCACGGTTTCGGGATTATTGACGAGCACTACTGATAACTCGATCAGCATTAAGGGGGATGATGCGATTATCAGAACATTCAAACGTTCAGAAATTGAAGAGTTAGTGAAGCAAAAATCCTCGCTAATGCCCTCCGATTTGCAGAAGATTATCTCTGCTCAGGAACTGGCCGACCTCGTGGAATTCATGCAGACATTGAAGAAGAAATAGTCAGATAAGTTCGGAAGGGCGAAGCAATCGACACGCCGCCAGCGGGCCAGGTGACTGGTGCTGGTTGGCTTCGCCCTTCCGAACGGTTTCTTCCGGTCTTCCCCCTTTCAGGTCACCAATTACTAATGCCGTCTCTTCTCGAAGTGCATCAACTTCACAAGACCTATGGCGATCGCAGAGTCGTTGATGGGCTCTCTTTCAGCGTCAACGCGGGTGAAGCGTTCGGATTGCTCGGCCCCAATGGAGCCGGTAAGTCAACGACAATGATGATGATTGCAGGCGTCCTCGATGCCGATTCCGGGACCGTCACGCTTAACAACCGTCAGATGCTTCGCAATGATCTGGAATCACGCAGACCACTGGGAGTCGTACCGCAGGATCTTGCCATCTATTCCGACCTGACCGCGCGTGAGAATCTCTCGTTCTTCGCACAGCTGTATGGGCTTCGCGGTGAAACTCTGCGCGAACGTGTGGACGAAGCTTTAGAACGAGTGGGACTCACAGGTCGTGCCGACGATTATGCCGGAACGTTTTCCGGAGGTATGAAAAGACGCCTGAACTTTGCCGCTGCCATTATGCATCGTCCAATGCTTCTGGTACTCGATGAGCCAACTGTGGGTGTGGACCCGCAGAGCCGTGCTCATCTGCTGGATTGCGTACGACATCTGCAACAGAACGGAACTGCGGTCATCTACGCCAGTCACTACATGGAAGAAGTTGAGGCCGTTTGCACACGGGCAGCAATCATCGACCACGGCAAACTTCTGGCGTGCGACACCATCGACAGACTGCTGCTGCAGATCCCGTTTGAAGTTGAACTCCGGCTCACCCAACCCATCATACCCGATGAGCTCGGGCTGGCGTCGAATGTCATTGCCGAAACCGGAATCGACGGTTCTGACGCCATCTTAAGAGTGCGGACATCTGATACATTTTCAGAAACTGCGCTCCACACGGAGGTCACAAACCTGCTGAAAAGCCTTGCCGATCATTCTGTCACTGTGCGGTCCATCCGAACACTGGAACCGAATCTGGAACGGCTGTTTCTGAATCTCACGGGCAGTCGACTTCGCGATTAATGTTCTTCACCGGATGAAGTCAGAGGGTCGCTTGACACGACAGCGGCCTCGGCGTGAGCGTTACGCTGCCTGAGGAATTCCTCGAATTCGTCTGCAGCAACTTCGATGACAGCTTCACCATCGATCACCAGTTGTTCCACATCGTTTTTGGGCATCACTCTGACGAATGGTCGAGGAATCTGACATTCAATTTTTACGCGTGCAGCCGATTCATCCGTGTATGTGCGGGTACTTTCTGTTGCGTGCTGCGACAGCCACGCGAAGAGTTTCCCGTTACCGCTACCCGTTTCAAAACTGACGGTGCAAAATCCCCCGGAAAGCCGTTCCGCGACAACCGCAGCCAGTCGGTCCGTGCCAGCCCCCGTCGCAGCGCTGATTGTAACCGTATCGACGTAGTGCCGACGCAGCACATCCACAAGCGATTGATCTTCGATTCGATCCACCTTGTTTAATACCAGCAAGACATTCGAACATTCAATCCCGATCTCTTTCAGCACCTGATAAACGGTGTGAATTTGCCGTTCCGCCTCCGGGTTACTTGCATCCACGATATGCAGCAATAGGTCCGTATGGCGAGCCTCTTCCAAAGTTGATCGGAACGATGCGACAAGATGGTGTGGCAGATTGCGAACGAAACCAACCGTATCGCTAAGCAACACTTCCCCGAAGCCAGGCAGGCTCCAACGTCGGGTTCGGGTATCCAGCGTTGCGAACAACTTGTCTTCAACAAGGACATCCGCGCCCGTCAGCTGCCGCATCAGTGTACTCTTGCCAGCATTGGTATACCCCACCAGCGAGACCGTCGGCAGATCGCGGCGCAATGAGACAGTTCGCTCCCTGCGCTGCTCAACCTCTCTCAACTTACGTTTCAGTTCTGAGATTCGTTTATCGACCAGTCGACGGTCTGTTTCCAGCTGCTTTTCGCCCGGACCACGGCCCGCGCCAAGACCACCAGTGCCACCGCCGCCAATGCGTTCAAGGTGAGTCCACATGCGTTTCAGGCGAGTGCGAAAGTACATCAGTTGAGCAAGTTCGACCTGCAGCATCGCTTCGTGCGTTTGCGCATGGGTTGCAAAAATGTCCAGGATCACTTCACTGCGGTCAACAATTGGTTTTTCCAGCGCCTGCTCAAGGGCACGGCCCTGAGACGGAGTCAGGTTGTTGTCGAAGATCACAACCTGAGCATCCGTGGCTTCAACCAGTTGCTTCAGCTCCTCCAGTTTCCCTGTGCCGACACAATGTGAGGTATGAGGAGTATCGCGCATCTGCACCATTTCCCCTACGACCTCAACGCCCGCGGTCTTGACGAGACCGCGAAGCTCTTCAAGAGCGTCCTCCCGAGTGAAGCCTTCATCGGGCGAGAAAACTCCGACCAGGATGGCCTTCTGGCTCGAAACGCTCAATTCTTCTCGTTTGGGATCGCCCAAGATAGTGCCTTTACAAATGTGTTCTTCTGTCATCCGAAGCCGAACGGACTTCAATGAGTCGTCGCCGACAACCGCATTTTCGCAAGCCAGCGCAGGAATGAGAAGCCTGAATTCTCGACACGCGGGACTTACTGTCGGTTCGATGGGATCGCCAGAACCGGCTCAAATCATAGAACCGAAAATGCCGACACCTTGGTAGGGGACCAGAATTCCGTTCAGGGTTCCTGTTGCGCGCAAAGAAAAACAGGCAATCCCCGGCAAGCCGACACCCGAACTGGCTGGATTCGCCGAACCACCAGCGTCGTCTCATGGATGTACTCGGAGCCAAATCTATGTCCGAAGTCGATATGATGGAGATCATTCGTTCAAGCCTGAACGAACTGCTTCGTTGGGTGGGCTTTGGGACGCTCACGGGGTTAGCTGCGAAGGCCGTCATGCCTGGACGCGATCCCGGCGGCGCAGTCGCGACGATGCTGATGGGGATTGGAGGCAGTGTCATCGGCTGTGGCACGGTCCTGTTTTTCTTCCGTGACGCGTCAATTGATCCCATCAGCGGCAAGGGTTTCTTCGCCGCGGTGTTTGGAGCATTCACCCTGTTGTTCTTCTACCGATTACTTGCAGGCTCATTCTTCACCGAAACCAGTGGAGCCGAAGACAAAGATCTGCACAAAGCACGCAAGAGGACACGGCGACGAAAACTGGTTGACGAAATCGTCAGAGATGCAGCCTGAGCTGAAGATTCGAAGATTCCTTCTTAGCTTAGAAGCCTGTTGAAACACGGGACTGGCTCGAGCGGAAGACATGAAAACACGACGTTTTTGCAGCCGTCCAGCGTGCCTGTCCTGATTCTTCAACGGACAGTGAGGTGAGGTGAAGACGTCGAGTTACCTTTGCCGTCGTTCTTTCCACCGCCAGTCAGCTCATCATTTCATCGATTCGTTTTCGTTCTATCGCTGCAATGTTCTCGTATTCCCTGGCCTTTTCAGCGAGGCCACAACGGCGCGCTGCCGTTGCCCCCGCCTCCAGGCCAACGAGGGCAAGATTGCGACTTCGCTGAATCCAGCGGTCAGCCAGCCAGAAAGCGCGAGACGCGTCGGCTGCATCAGGATGCGAAATCGACAACTCGAATACCT
>JAGQQE010000307.1 GCA_020426345.1 Planctomycetaceae bacterium | reverse complement strand
GCCGGTGCTACCAGCCGCAGATGGCCATTTCATTTGGATCGGCAAACTTTGTAACCTGGGTCCCGTGGTCAAGTGGGTGAACCAGAGGAGTTTGAGCCGGCCACTGGTGATTATCTCCGATCTGGGGGAAATGCCCTCCAGCTCACGGCAACTGGGATTCACCGCCAGAAACTCCATTGACTTTGTCCGGTGGTCCGCCAGGGATCACATCGAACAGACGCGTCATGCGTTTGCTGCCATCGACGTGAAAGGTGAGGAATTTCGGTCCCGTCACAAACCGCCTGCCAAGATGCTCGATTTCCTGGCGAGCGGCATCCCGGTGATTTCATCACCTTTGCACAGCCCCGGATTCTATCACCAGCCCGGCGGGTTGCAGCCGTGTTTCGAACCTGAAGAGATTGGGACAGCGTATGTTGAAGCCGTACAGCGCTTCGCAGTTCGAGTGCGATCAAGGTTGTCTGTTAAGAATGTGTGTACGGAACTGTCCTCAATCCTTGGTCAACTGATTCTTGATTGTTCTCCCCGAATGTCGTCACTCTCGACTTGACGACTCAACCGTCATGGGTACATTAGTTCTGTCAGCCATGAGGGCTTAATTGGCGTAAGGGTGTCGTGGGAAGTTATTCCGATGCAAGTGTCCCTTCAAAACCAGCTGCCACAGCTTCCTGTAGATCCAATCTCACGGACCCCTACTTCTCAGCCCGATTTGCCTCGCATCCACGTCATCATCACGACGTTTGATCGACAGGAAACGCTTCGCTCCCTCTTGCACCAGATCGAAGACTACGCCTCCCTGTTTTCGATTTCCGTCGACGTCTTTGACGACGGAACTCCAGAGTTTCTTCCCCTTGCGAGCAAGGTAATCACCGTGCGCGTGTTTCAAAGGGCCGAGAATGGAGGGAAGACAGCATTCTGGCATTTGATTCATACGGCTCTGTGTCATGCTCGCAGCGTGGAGGCTGAGTACTACGTCTTCCTGCAGGATGATGTACAGCTCTGCCAGAGGTTCTTTTCGGAAGCCGTCCGAAAGTTTGAAGCGATTCGTTCGGTTGATCCACGCTGTGAATGCCTCAACCTGCTTTCTGATGAATCACGGCGCGGAAGAGAGTGCTGGACGGGTTATTCTCCAAGACATATAGAAGTTGCTGGTGAGTCTTTCTTCCAGACACAATGGACGGACATGGTCTTCCTTGCCGGAAGGTCATTTCTCGACCTGCTGCAGTACCGAATTCATCCGGTAACGGCCGGTCGCTGGCGTCGCAATCCAACTGCATCGAGCGGGGCTGGTGAGCAGATCAGTCGCCGCGTCCATGAAGCGGGTCGGTCCATCTATCAGGTTGAGCAGTCGCTTGTCGATCACGGAGTACACGCCAGCCGAATGCACCCGGAACTTCGAACACGGCAGCCATTGGTTGCGAAGCGGACAGACCATGTTATTGGCGGACTTGCCACGATTCCGGAACGCGCACTCCTGCTCCGGAAAAACCTACCGGCTATTCTCAGGCAGGTCGACCGTCTCTACGTTTGTTTAAATGGGTACGATGCGGTTCCGGAGTTCCTTTCTGACCCGCGGATTGATTGCTGGATTGAGCAAGGTGATCGCGGTGATGCTGCCAAGTTTACCGCATTTGAGGACGTAAATGGTTACTTCCTGTCGATGGACGATGACATTGCCTATCCGGACGGCTACTCCAGCCGGCTGACGACAGCGATTGATGCCTACCACCGTCGTTGTTGTGTTGGATTCCATGGTGCCTGCATACCGGGGCGTCTCCGTTCATTCTATCAGGACCGATGGTTGTTTCATGCGTCGGATGCCCTCGAAGACGATCAGCCGGTTCATCTGCTTGGAACTGGCCTGATGGGCGTCCATTCCAGTACTCTCCGCTTGACGGCTCAGGATTTCCGTCAACCGAATATGGCGGACATTTGGGTGGCATTGGCCGCTCAGAAGCAGTGCGTGGGCATGGTGGTTCTGGCACACGAAGCCGACTGGATTCAGTTTGATCGCACCGAACAGAGCATCTACGAACAGTTCGCCGAACGTGATCAGGAGCAGACTAACGCTGTGAACTCGATTGCTGACTGGAAGCTCTTTGCGTGCGCCAGCGTATCCCCCGCGCCTGCTGGAGGTTTGCTGTGACAACAGACCCTCTGGGCATTTCAAATTACGCTACGCATCTTCCAATGCTCAGGTTTCTGTTGTCGCTCCTGCGGCCTGCGCGAATCCTTGAGTTTGGTGTCGGGCATTACAGCACAGGGCTCTTTCGAGCCTCTCCCGCACATGTCTGCAGCGTTGAATCGAATGCCGAGTGGGCGAAACAGTTTGTTTCATCGGATCCGCGACATACGGTGATCCATTGGCCGGATGAAGCTGTGCAGGATTGCCTGCTGGACGATTCGGTGGGAGAAGTCGACTTGGCGCTTGTGGACGGTCCGGTCCATTCACGAGTTCCGTGTGTTGAACGACTCTTCTGGAAGAGCCGGGTGATCGTCATTCACGATTCCCTGACTCGCTGCTATGAATGGCGAACGCTGCATGTTCCTGCGCGCATGCACCGTTTGGATGACACGCGGCTCCATCCCGCGACGTCAGTTTTTGCTTACCTGAATCAGGACGTTCGCTCCATTGGACGCTACGTGCGCTGTACCTCACTGGCTGCCCGGCGAAGGAAAGAATGATGGCAAATCGGTGTGTTTTTCTGGGAAACCAGTCGGGAATCAGAGAGTGTCCCACTTGTCAGCGCAGCGTGAAGATCAAAGTCTTCCAGTGTGGTCATCCCTCCCATTCGGAAACCACGATTCATGAATGCCGGGATTGCCCTGACTTTCAACGGGAAGGAGAACGCGGGTTCGTTGTGAACTGGGAAGTGGCCGTGACAACGGCTCCGCGTGAGCGGCCCACCCTCGTGACCTGTGTCGAAAGTCTGCGGGCTGCTGGCTGGGGGTCCTTTCGAATCTTCGCGGAACCAAAGTCACCCATGACAGAAAACATGGAGTCCGTCACCCATCGCCCGATTCATCTGGGGGCCTGGTCAAACTGGTATCTGTCCCTGACAGAAATGTACCTGACCAATCCTAAGGCCGACGCCTACCTGATCTGCCAGGACGACACCATTTTTTCCGCGGGACTGCGGGGCTACCTTGAGAATCATCTTTGGCCGGCACCACAAGTGGGTGTCGTGTCGATCTACTGTCCTCAGCATTATGAGATTCCCGGAGAATTCGGTTTCCGTGAAATCAATGAAGGGTGGGGGACATGGGGCGCGCTCGCTTACGTTTTCTCTAACCGGTCGATCCGGGAGTTCCTCTCGCACGAGTTACCGATCAACCACAGGCATCATGGTCCATCAGACGGCTCCCGCAACGTCGATTCTGTTGTCGGGCATTGGTGCCGGGAATCACAGCGTCCCTATTACATTCATACTCCCAGTCTGGCGCAACATATCGGAGCGACATCAACGCTTTGGTCGGCGCGGGCCACTGGGCGTCGACGTGCCCAAACCTTCCTTCGCTCTGTCGCTGAAGACCGCCGTTAGCAGCAGACGTTCCAACACGCAGAATTCCCTCTACTCATCGTTGTTCTCAAAGGCCTGACTATGAGCTCTCATCCTGCTTTCGCTGGTGCAGGTTTCTTTCGTGTCGTTGTTGGAGACGACGAATCCAGAGGAATGTCCGGAACCTTCCTGATCGGACAGTTTGCCGAAGACGGCCCAACTCGGACATGGCAGGGAGATTTCCCCGATCATCCTCGCATCAAACGGCTTTCCCTAAGAATTCGAGAGAACCGTGAGGCACGATTTGATGTCTCCGTTCTGCTGGAACACAGTGGAAAAACCGTTTCATGGCAAGCTTCTACCGAAGCGGACATCACGGAATCTCTGACCCTGTCGTTATCCGAGCTGTCGAACGATGAAGAGGCTGTTCCCCGCCAGATCACGGTGACTCCGGCGTCATCCAGCGCCTCCGCACCAAATGTCTTCCGGATCTCTGCGGCTCCCACGCAGGAAGAACTTGCTGCCATGTCGTTCGCGACAGGATCTGGCAGTCCAGCGTCCTCACCGTCCATCTGTGATTGCAATGGTTGCCGAATCGTATATTACGAGGTGACGGTTCAGGGGGTCTCTCCTGGAGATGAGTGTGGAAACGACTGTCTTGCGGCCAATGGCACCTGGATACTGGAAAACGAACAACCTCACAACCTGAATGAGGTATGCGGCTGGATTGGTCCGGAAGTAATCGGGGCGTGTGATTTTCAGGAACCATTTCTGACATTCCCCTCGACGGCCAGTGGTCATGCTCACCCCTGTGAAGTATCAGTCTATTTCACGCTCGGGGGAATTGACTCTCCGGCCTGGAAGAAAGACTTCGGGCCCGGAGAATGGCCGCCACTCAATTGCCTTGCGGGTCCTATTGTCCTTCCATTCTGGCATTCATCTTTTGACTATTGTAACTACAGCGGTAGTACCGCTACCGTCACACCGATTCTGCCGGCTGATTTTTCGCTCAATGCCTGGGAAGAAGCAAATTGTCTTGGCCGTTCTGCCTGCCCTGTGACGGTTCCCATCAAACCCCCGTCCATGGGAGACGAGGTCTGCACACTCGAAGAACAGTGTTGCTGTCCTTCCTGTGGTTGTGTGATCCGCGAACCACCTATCCCAGGGCCAAAGGCCAGTGGAAGTTGCGGTTGCACGGGAACCATTAACCCGCGCAACGGAAATCTGTCGATTGCCCTACCCATGCCGTCCGCTGGACGACTCGCCGCCGTCGATTCGTTCACACTGAATTCCAGTCCGTCATTCGATCATTGTACTGCTGCTGGCTGCAGTGCCGGACGAGGGACAAGCAGCACCATTCAGCGGTTTGTCGGTGGAGGTCCCACAAGTAACATTGCCGTCGTCGTCAAGTGTGATGGGTCGGAAGACTGGTACCACTGTCCGGATCCTTCCACTGGTATCTATGTGGCGTATCCTGGCGTTGGAAACCTTCTGCAGCGATTGTTCGACAGTTTCAATGTCTTCCTTGGGTGGAAAGAGATCTCCGGACCCAAAACGTACTGGTATGCGGATGATGGCTTCCTAACCAGGATTGAACTGGATTGCGGCGATGGAACGATCCTCGAATGGCTCTTCTCTCGCAACAGTCCACTGTCACACATCACCGATCCCTTTGGACGTCGCACTACGTACACCTATGACGGTGCCGGACACCTGCAGCGTGTCGAGGATCCGTTCAATCGTCTCACCACCTTTGTGGTCGATTCCAGTGGTTATCTGAAGCAACACATCACGCCTGAACTCTGCACAACCGAGTTTCGCTACAACGGCAGTCAGCAGTTGTCTTCAACAATCAGCCCGGAAGGTCTGCGGACCACCTATTCCTGGGACTCCAATGGCTGGTGCAGTGGGCTGGAAACACCGTCCGGTGATTCCTTCAGCTATGAATATGTCGATCTGTACCACACGAAAGTCACAACGCCCGAAGGAGCGATTACAACCCTCACACACGACATGCTTCGCAATGTCGTTTCGGTGATCGACCCCACCGGATCCCGCAACACCTGGATCTACAACGGCATACTGCCGCTGGCTCATGAGGATCCTCTGGGCAGCCGCTCAACGCTGGTTTATGCGGCGGTTGCCGGGTACGGGCTGCGGATCGGGGCACAGGTCACTCAGCATGGCCGCACCTCGTATGTCTACGACGGGAATGGGAAAGCTATCGCTCAAATTGATGCGATGGGGCATCGGACAACTTCCGTTCGCGACACCAACGGGAAACGCATTGCATCTGTCAACGCACTCCAACAGCGAACATCCTTTACCTACTCAGCCTATGGCGTCCAGTCCGTTACGAACCCACTTGGACAGCGTTCGACTACCGTTTTTGATTCTATAGGACAGGTTCTTGCCAGTGTAAATCCTCTTGGATTTCGAACGACATACACCTATGTCCATGGTCAGCGACAATCGGTGATCGATCCGCTGGGAACGAGGACTACCACACTCTTCGACAATAATAACCGACTTGTGGCCACTGTTGATCCACTGGGGAATCGGACGACGAATGTCTACGATGCCGGGTGCAAGCCGGTCGCCCAAATCAATCCATTGGGAGCCCGCAGCACAACGGTCTATGCCTACGGTCGCGTCGCGGCAAATATCAGTCCTCTGGGAGATCGTACCAGCATCGTCTACGACGATAATGGTCGTCGCCTGGCGACCGTTTCCCCAATGGGGCACCGCTCAACGATGGTATACGACGCGGCTGGACGTGTCGTCGCGGCCATCAATCCGTCCCTGCTGCGAACCACGACGGTCTACGATGCTGCTGGTCGGGCAATCGCCTCGATTGCTCCCACTGGTTTGCGTACGACCACCGTTTACGATTCCTGCTGCAGTCGGCCCCGGGCCACCATTCAGCCCAATGGAGCTCGAACATCCATCGTCTACAATGCCGCTGGTCAGCAGATTCGTACCGTTTCGCCAACCGGGGCAATCACCACTACGATTTATGACGCTCTGAATCGCGCGTCAGCAACGGTGGATTCCCTGGGACATCGCAGCAGCACTGTTTTTGATGCAGCGGGGCGATCCGTCGCCACAGTCAATGCACTGAACCAACGCAATTCGACCGTTTACGATGCAGCAGGACAAGCCGTGGCATCAATCAATGCGGGCGGACTACGTAATACGCAAGTCTACGATGCAGCCGGTCGGAATGTGGCATCGATCAATCCAATCGGAAGTCGCTGGACCACAATCTACGATTTAGCGGGGCGAAGTATTGCGTCGCTCGATCCGCTGAACAGGAGAACGTCGACCATCTTTAATGCAGGGGGAGCTGCCGTTGCGTCCATCGATGCCACAGGAAACCGATCCACAACGGTGTACAATATCGGCGGACAACCCGTCGCCAGTGTCAATGCTCAGGGTGGCCGCTCGACAACGATCTACAATTCCGACGGTCAGTCCTTTGCATCGATCAATGTTCTGGGGTATCGGAGCACCAGTGTCTATGACGCGTCTGGTAGACCTGTCGCGTCGATCAATGCCAATGGATCGCGGGCAACGACTGTGTACGACAGCAAAGGACGCTCTGTCGCATCGATCAATCCGCTCGGTAATCGCTGGACGACGGTCTACAACAACGTCGGCCAAACCGCATCCTCACTTGACCCACTGGGAAATCGGACTACGAACGTCTACGACTCCGCAGGACGAGTGATTGCCAGTATCAATCCTCTGGGGCATCGTTCAACGACGGTCTTCAATGCGGCTGGTCAGGCACTGGCAACAGTTGACGGCAACGGAAACCGAACGAGCAGCGTCTATGACGCCCTCGGACGACGCATCACAGAGATCAATGCTTTGGGCTACCGAACGACGACGATCTACAACAGTCTGGGACAGACTTCGGCTCTGGTAGACGCCCGTGGCAA
>JAGQQE010000306.1 GCA_020426345.1 Planctomycetaceae bacterium | reverse complement strand
TCAGTAAGGAATCACCTGCGTTTGCTGAACAATTCGGCAAGTCTGGATTTGGATCGAGCTGTTTGCTCGCCTTGCGACTGGTTGAGGCCGGGGTCCGTTTCGTCACGGTCACCAATGGAGGCTGGGACACACACCGCGACAACTGGAATGTGCTGAAGACGAAACAGCTGCCCGCTCTGGATGAAGCTTTGTCTGGCTTGTTCAACGGCCTCGCCGCAAGAGGCTTACTCGATTCAACCGTCGTGTACGTCACCGGCGAATTCGGTCGAACTCCAAAGATCAATAACGAGCGTGTTGGGCGCGACCACTATCCACGCAATATGTTCATGCTGATGGCTGGCGGCGGCGTCAAAGGCGGACAAGTCCTGGGCGAAAGCGATGCCACGGGCAGTCTGCCCGTCGATGAAGGTTTCAAACCGGATGATGTGGCGGCGAGCTTCTACCACGCTCTGGGGATCGATCATACAACCGAATATCACACATCAACCGGCCGACCGGTCATGATCGTTCGGGATGGAAACGTGATTCCGGCGTTGTTTGCCTGATTCAACCAGGCAGTCATCCACTGCAATCAACGGCAATCTCCGAAGCGGGCAGCGTACTGATACAGTCGCTGCCCGCTTTTTTTGATCGTTGCGGTCGATGATTTCGTGCCAACGAAGAGCCTCTCTGGAAGAATCATTCTTCGAATACTGGCAATTCGAGGCTAAAGACGGTGCCTCCCGTGGGGACCGACTCGCAGCGGATGGAACCATGCATTTCACGAATTCTCTCTGCGGCGATGTACAGTCCAAGGCCTGTGCCATTTGATTTTGAAGACACGAAGGGCTCATAAATACCATCAAGCATTCCCGGCGGAACTCCCGGTCCATTGTCTGTGACACAAACTTTGATAACTCGATGGCCATCTCCAACAATGGACTCTGACAAAACAGAATTCACTGACGAAGAAATTGACACAACCCCATCCGCCTGGTCGCGAACAGCTTCAATCGCGTTCTTGATCAGATTGAACAACACTTCCCACATGGCTTCTTCACTGCCGGCAACGACAATGTTTGTCGCCTGAAGTGTCGTGATCAAAACAACGTGGTACTGTCGTGCCAGGATCGACAGAATGTGAAGGAGCCGTTGAATAATGTGATCCGGACGACAGTATGCGGTGTCGGCATTGGCTGGCCGGGCGTATTCCAGTAATCGACCTGTTGTCTGATTCAAACGGTCAATTTCGTTCAGGATCAACTGAATATCCTGCGCGCATTCATGACGTTCCCCCAGGTCTTCCAGCACCACTTGAGCAATTGTCTGCATGGAAGAGAGCGGATTCTTGATCTCGTGTGCCAGAGAGCCGGCAATCAGACCAAGCACAGACAGTTTCTCCGCCTGCATCGCTTTACGTTCTGCTGCAAGACGTTTCAGATCGACTTGTCGATTGTGAAGTGTCGCAGCAAATTGTTCGCAAAGCATTCTGAGGGTGGAAAGCTGTTCGATACCAAGTCGGTCATTTCGGTTGCGGGCACCAAGCAGCACTGCACCGTCAACGGATTGGAAACGAATAGGAACGGCCCACATTACCTCGGAACGCACCATCGCAGATTCAACAGCGTCGTTCAGATCATCGCCGCGATCCAGACACGGAACGTCCAGTGATTGCAGGGCTTTTAGTATTTCTTCTGTCTCACGATTCAGATGTGTTTCTCCCCACATTTCGATGCGGCATGAACGCACGTTGAAAGTGGACTGGATGACACTTTGAAACCAATGAATGATTTCATTGGGGGAGTCTCCGGATCGACGAGAGAGATCCACCGCAATCCGCCGAGCGGCTTCGCGTGTTTGCATCAAATCGCGGCTAACCAGGTTTCGTAAAGCCTCGCGAACTCTCGCGCGAACCGGCGTATAGGCAAGGACGGCCAGCAGTACAGCCAGTGATTCAATAAGTACAAAGTCCAGATCACTTGTGCGTTCCACTGCAGCTGAAATCGGTGTTACCACAAGGCGGTGCACCATCAGAATTGCGACAATTGCTGCCCCGTAAAGAATGGTTCTTTCCAGGACCAGTGGCAGCAGTCGTTGGCGCAGTGTGTACCAGACGAACAAAAGGGCTGGAATTAAAGGAAGTAACGTCGTTGTCAGCCGAAGCCACCGGTCAATCGGCGTGTCTATTGCGACGGTGCAGTAGAGGATCACGCTTAATGTCGTGAGGACTAATGCAGCAATCAATCGCGAAAAGAAAGCGGGGGCTGATGGGGCGGAAATTGAATTGCGAACTTTCCAGAACAAGACGGCAGCCATCAGGTCCGCGGAAAACAACCAGACCAGATAGAGCGGAATCATCGGAGCAACGACAGTCAGAAAGTCCCGGGAGACATTTCTGGTGACCAGCAGGATCAGCCCGGGTAACCAGAGAACCGGCAGATACAGAAGCGTAAATCGCCAGTCAAATTCGGGACGAGGATCCAAACCTGACTGCTTCAGCCGGAATGCAGCATGCAGCATTCCGGATGGCATCAGCAACAGTCCCGCACACATCGTCACAATGACCAGCTGATCGAGCCGTAATGCCAGAAGTCCACTCGAATCCGCAAGCATAACGTGCAGGAAACATCCAGCATGCCATAGCCAGCCACCAAATACCAGCACTCGCAACCATGCCGGGACAACACTGCGATTGACTCGCTCCATCAGGACAAGCAGCAAGGCCGTTGAAACAACGGCGGAGAATCCAGTCAGAAAGGCCTCGAGCGTTTGGAACATTTTCAATCATGTCCTCAACTACCGGCAGCGACCACGAAATCACTGCATGGTGAAGCACATCGAGCCACTTTCTCTGCTCACTCTGTGCTGACGTTACTCCGTATTCCCGCCCACACCACCAAGTTCACTCCAGTCAACCAGTTCGATATCGGTCTGTATGAGTTCCACAAAGGCAGTGCGCATACTTGTTTTGACGCCTCGCCCACCGCGTGAAGTCACCTGATACTTGGTTTGCCCGAAGCTCAGAACCTTATCATTTTCATTTCGGACTTTCAGAGTATCACTTGGTCGGCTTAGCTGAACGACTCCAAGGACCTGATCGCCAACTTCCAGTTTGATGCCACGAACGCCTTTACCTGCACCGGAAAGAACAGGGATCTCGTCGATCCTGAAGTGTAGTAACCGCGCCTTTCGAGATGCGATGAACATGGTTTCGGCATCGGTAATCAAACCGACATAGATGACATCGTCACCTTTGTTCAGCCGACAGTATTTTCGACCAGCTTTGGTTGATGGTGTACGAAGGCTTTCGAACGGTACCCTCAATACATTTCCGAGGCGTGTTGCCACCAAAAGCATTACACCGACGTCGTCGCCTGACTCTTCCAGTGACGTGACGAATCTCGGGTCTGTCGTGATCGCATTCACAACAGACACGCCATCGCCAATTTTCGCTCGTTTGGCCAGAGGCTCTCCATATCCGCTGGATACCGGAAGCTGGTCAATCGGAAGCGTGTAAGCCACACCATCACTGCAAAAGAAAACAACATTGTCCAGCGTACTTCCTGGTGCGACCGTCAGAACAGAATCTCCTTCGCGAACGCGTGTCTTGCTGACACTGGCAAGCTGGCCGACCCGCTTAATCCAGGCATCTTTGGTGATCACGACATTCGTGTTCTCTCGAATGATGTAAGCCTGCGGGTCAAATTCGACCACTTCTTCGGATGACCCCAGCTCACTGCGTCGGGCATCACCAAATTCTGCGGCAACCTCTTCCAGTTCCGTCGTAATTAACTCCCACATCTTCTTCTTTGACTTCAGGATGCGTTCGATGCGGGCAGCCTCAGCACGTTTCTCAGCCAGTTCTTCGCGAATCTTGTCAATTTCCAGCTTCGAAATGCGATACAGCTGCAGTTCCAGAATGGCGTCTGTCTGTAACTCATCCAGAGGAAACTCCGCCATCAGCTTCCTGGAAGCGTCCTTCTTGCCGTCGCTGGCGCGAATAATCCTGAGAGCGCGGTCGAGTCCGTCGAAGACAATCTCGAAGCCTTCAAGAATGTGAATCCGTCGACGCAGTAGTTCAAGCTGATACTCAAGTCGACGCCGGACAGTTTCGTAGCGGAAATCCAGAAAGTACTGCAATTGTTCCTTCAGATTCAGCACACGTGGTACAAGGCTGCCGTGCTCATCAGGCACGAGGCACGTGGCGTTGTAGCTGAAGTTCTGCTCCAGTGAAGTATGACGGTAGAGGTAAGCCATTACCGCGTCGGCATCGGCCCGACTCTTGAGTTCAATGGCAATCCGCAATCCGTTTTCTTCATTGGTTTCATCGTTCACCGAAACCAGTTGCGGTAGCTTTCTGGCTTCGACCAGATCACCAATTTCCGTCATCAGCGGGCCAGTCGTCACCCCGTACGGGACGCTGTAAATGATCAGCCGATTCGGAATCTCCTTCTTTCCTTCAACATCAAATCGCCATTCCCCGCGAACCTTGATGGCACCACGACCATTCTCGTAAGCCTCCCGCAAGGCGTTCCGGTCTGTAACAATTCGTCCACCGAGCGGAAAGTCTGGCCCTTTGACGAAACGCATCAATTGCGCAACAGATGCCTCGGGATTCTGAATGAGGTGCACGGCTGCCCGGGTCACTTCATTCAGGTTGTGTGGCGGCATGTTTGTGGCCATGCCGACAGCAATCCCAGAGGTCCCATTCACCAGCAAAGCTGGATAACGCGACGGCATGACGACGGGTTCTTCGTCCGCGGCGTCATAGGTCGGTCGCATGTCGACCGTCTGATAGCGAAGTTCGCTCATCAGATTCTCGGCAAGCTTCGACACTTTTGCTTCGGTGTAGCGAGCCGCCGCTGCGCGCAGACCCATAATGGAACCAAAATTTCCCTGACCGACCACCAACGGATAGCGAAGGGTGAAATCCTGAGCCAGCCGAACAAGAGCTTCGTAGACCGCCATGTCACCGTGCGGATGAAATGAACCAGTGGTGTCACCGCAGATTTTTGCACATTTTCGTGTCTTCGCATCCGCTGTCAGCCGTAGTCGATCGTACATCACGTACATGATGCGACGCTGAACCGGCTTAAGACCGTCGCGAGCATCAGGCAGCGCTCGCGAGGTGATGACCGACAGGGCGTAATTCAGGTACCGACGCCGTGTTTCATCGCTGATCGCCACGAACTGAACGTTACTGTCCGGCGTTTCCGATTCGCCGGTAAACAGCCCATTTGAGCGGCCGCTTCTGTTATTCGACTTTTTCCGAGCCACCGAGGGCGTCCTCTATCCTGCGAGTACCGGGCAACAAAAGAATCACGACAGGGCTGCACGAGTCCCACCGGTCTGGCGGCGTTTCCCGTACACTTTCGTCGCGGTAGTTTAGCTGGAACGGCCGATTTACTCACGCCGATCCGGGAAACTTCCCGTTCTGTGAGACTGACGTTTCGTAGCGGCCAATTCGCCTCGGTAGCCATTCTCCCTGAACAGCCAGTGTCACCGGTGTCTGCTGATCCAGGGCAACATGCCTGGCCGAACCCGTCCGTCCGATCCCCATAGGGGCATCAGAGTGAATTCAGGACGGACGACAAAGAAAAGAGCTTCTGAGTTTCGCAGCTCAGAAGCTCTCGTTCGTTTTTCGATTCAATGATTCGAATGAACTGGTTCGAATGAACTGGTTCTATCGCTCTGCCACAATCTGGCCGTCTGCTGACTCGGGTGGCAACTCGGGCAGTTCCGGGGCAATTTCGTCGATGCTCTCGACGATTTTTGTCAGATTTTCAGCCACCGCAAGTTTCCTCGCACGTGCGAGATCACTCAGCCCCGGATCGTTTTGCCCCAACTGCAGTGCATAGTAACCCCGAAGATAGTACGAAGTGGCCGTTTGCGTCGCATCCATACCTTCGCAGGCTGTCATCGCCGCCGCAGACTCAATTGCCTTCTCAAAATGACCACGGTCTTCGTGGATACTGCAGCAATGAGTCAAACAGGAAAGCTTCAGCTCCAGATCCTCCGGGTTCACTTCGATTGCTGCCTGATAGCCCTTGAGCGCCTCATCTTCATCCTGCAAGAGCGTGGATCGATCGTGGTGCGACCAGCTGAGAATGATCCTATTGGAGGTTCCCGACTGGATGACTCGATCATAGTCTTCGATAGCCTTCGCCGGCTGATCTGCCGACGCCGCCCATGAGCCGCGTCGGTAGCAATGAAGACTCTTCAAGTCCGGGTCAGCAGACACGGCTTCGATGGTTTCTGTTTCGATCTCAATCGCCGCTGCAAAATCCTCAGCGTCAACAAACGCCTGCGATTTCGTCGTCATGAAGTCGGAGAGCTTCTGCATCGCGCGATTGCGATCGGCCGTCGTCAGATTGTTCATCGCGAGTACTGTCTTTGCGTCCGCGATTGCGTCATCGATACGACCGATCCGGGCGTAAACGATGCTGCGATTGTGATACGCCAGCAAACGTGTTGATGTCTCGGATGAATTCAGCGCGATGGCAGCGTCATAGTCTGCAAGTTGTTCGTCCAGCCGATTCAGGGATCCATAGTCAACACCGCGGTTGTACAGCAGGTTTGTAATGAGATCGATATCCCCTGACGCCAGCTTGATTGCTTCGGTTTCGTCGGCAATGGCCGCCTCAAAATTTCCATCCTGCGAACGGACCATGGCACGCACCAGCAAAGCTCGCGCACGGAACTGGTCAGTGAGATCATTCTGAGCCAGAACGATTGGAATGTCTTCACGAGCCCAGGTGTAGTCACCAGACTCACAAGCCGCTGCTCCCCGGATGACGCGGGCCTGCAGCTGCTCTTCCTCCGGCAGATCCGAAAGCTGAAGTGCCTGAGTCGTCAACCGAATTGCCTCAGGATAATCCTCACGCCGAAATGCAACACGACCAAGCTCAAATCTGGCAACTGAGGACCATGGTGATGGCGTCGCCCCGTCATTTGCAATCTCTTCAAACTGACTCTGAGCTGCCTGTAGATTGCCCGCATCAAGAGAAGCGCGCGCATCGATGATTTTCTGTTCGTGCTCTGATGTGCCACCTCCGAGAGCCCTCAGCAGCACACAGCCAAGAATGACAGTGCGGCTGATTCGATACAGAGCGGATTCGCTCTTCTGGGGCTTTGGCGCCGCGGGCACTTGAGGATTCTCTGATGGGGACACTTCAGGTCCTGCTTCGAGCGTGCCCCGATAACCGTCAATCTGGTCCTGATAGTCTGCCACGATAGCCCTCGCATTTCGATCCAGGTGAAGTACATGAAGCTCTGCTGGCGCATGCAGAAATTCTGATCCAGCCTAGGTCATGATCAATTGCAGGGGGCATCTTTCTGTCCAGCGCCTGACTTTGTCACCCGTTTAAGTCGAGAGACCGCAAAATGCTGGCCTGGTGCCCCTGATTGATGAAATCGTTACGAAGTGAATAGTCGATTCAGCAGGTGTCCTTGCCAGAACTCGCAACCGGCT
>JAGQQE010000305.1 GCA_020426345.1 Planctomycetaceae bacterium | reverse complement strand
CGCGACCCGCGGAGCTTTTCGACTGCGCCGGGACGGCTGGCTCCAATCTCCGCGGGTCGCGGCCACTCGCTCCGCTCGGCCCCCGACGCGTCGCCGCGCACCTCTTCCCCCTTCCAGAGGAAGCTCCGCCAATCGGCTACCGCCGTTGAGAAACAATCGCGCCGCTCACCACAACAAGATTCACCGGCATTCGAAAATGCCACAGATCACGCCCTACAGTATCTGGAATCGGCGTCCTGATTCGTAGCAGAAAAAGGTATTGTCAATGCCGTGGTTCGAGTCCCAGTCAGGGAGCTGATCTGTGCGAACATTGAAACCCTCGGTCACAAGTTATTGTGTGGCCGAGGGTTTTGTCATTTGTCGTTACCGCCCAGTCTTAGGAATGTGCTAAGCGAACCCAGGATGTCTCCCATTCACAACATGCATGCCTTCACGTAACGTCGGGATGGCAGGGGAGTTGCGAGTAAGGCGAAGTGTTCGAGTCCCACGCCGTCGCAACGTTGTGAGTCGAACAAAATTCGCGTTGACTCGCCGATGCGCCCCATGGATCTCACAAGCATCCGGACAAGATCTGAGTTGGGCTGAATGGGTTGTGCGGGTAATGCCACGTAATTCCAGTTGTCTTGATTACGACGCATGATCTGCCGATTCTGGATGCAGGCACCGCACAGGTATTGGCGTTTGCCACGCTGAGCGAGCGAATGAGCTATGGAAGGTTACGGCAATGCAAGGAGAGAGGAGCGACTTGGGGAACGCACTCCGTCTTTGCCGACGTGCATTCCCCCTTATGATTTACCTATTCCTCACAACCGGATGTGCTGTTGACCGGTGTGCCCCCGGCGGGCCGCAGGTTGACGGTGAGCTTCACTCAAGGATTCAACATGGGCTGGGACCGAATTGCTGTGGGGAGACCGTAATTCCGGGAGATGTGGTACTGGAGGACGGGATCGCTCCGGACGAAGCTGTCGCCGTGGCTCTTTGGAACAACTCTGCATTCAACGCCACACTTGCTCAGCTTGGTATTGCACGTGGCGATCTGATTCAGGCGGGACTGCTGAGGAATCCTCAGTTCCAACTTCTGTTGCCGGGAGGAACGAAACAGCTTGAATGGGCATTGTTCCTGCCCATTGATGCGATGTTGCTTCGCGAGCGTCGGCTTGACATGACACAGAGGGAAGTCAATCGAGTTGCTGAACAGCTTGTGCAAAACGGATTGGACCTCGTTCGTGACGTTCGCGTAGCCCACGCTGATCTGGCTCTTGCTCACGACCGTGCGTCGCTGGCACGTGACGCGGTCGAGCTTCGGCAGAGAATCGCTGATTTGACTCAGAAGCAGCTCGACGCAGGTGACATCAGCGAACTTGAAGCCACAACAGCAAAGATCGCTCTGAAGCAAGCGGAAGCGGATGCCGGTGCATTGAATCACGCTGTTGCCCAAGCTGAAGCACGACTCAAGCAACTGATGAGTATCGGCAAGATGCCGGTGACACTGACGCCCGTTCTGGCTGATCCTCCATCTCCAGTGACACAAGACCTTGATTCGCTCGTCGCCGAAGCAAGTTCGTCGCGGCCCGACCTTCGTGCAGCGACGTTCGCGGTCGCAGCAGCGAAACACCGAGCTGAACTTGCAAGAAAACAGTGGTTGCGTTTTGACGCGGTTGCTGACGCGAATTCAGGAGGAGCTGGTCCATCGAACTTTGGTCCTGGGCTGCGGTTCGACATTCCGATCTTTGACCACAATCAGGGTGGCGTGCATTCGGCCGACTGGTCTGTCAACCAAGCGGTCCAGAACTACAATGCGATTCATGACCAGATCGTGGCCGACGTGCAGACGTCGTACTCCCAATACCAGCAGGCGGATGAGAACCGTGCTCAACTCAGGTACAATGTACTGACATCGTTAGATGAAGCCGTGCGACTCGCGGACAAAGCATTCGCTGGTGGGGGTACCTCATACTTTCTCGTCCTGCAGACGACGACTCAATATCTCGACGCCCGTGTGCGAGAGATTCAACTCACGGCAGACCTTCGCCGTGCCGCTGCGAATCTGGACCGTAGTGTTGGTCGCAACCTGACTTGGCAGCAGTTTCCGTCCCTTGAGCCAGAGTTCGTTCCGTTTCTTGAGGAAATCAGTCCGGCGAGCCACGCCGAGTCTGCGGAATCGACGAGCGAACCCAACATAATCATCCTTTCAAAGGACGGCAGTGCATTGTTTAGCGGTTCCGCAGATCGGGTTCGCGTTGGAGAGGCGTTGCGACGGATTGCAGACGAGTTGGAGGCAGGTAAGGTGAGCTCAGGTGGGACAATCAAACCCGCGTCGTTCGGAGACAACAGCTCAGAATCAGACCGTGCGAGACCAAAAGATCGCGGCCGCAAACTTTGGACTCCGGTCGACGGGCTATTTTCTGATTCAAGGAGTTCACAATGATCGGCGATTTGATCAAGACTACGGGACGCTCCCGCTTATCGCTGTCGCTTGCCCTCGCATTGACCGTTGTCACCGGGTGCAATCAGGGCAAGGATTCCAAGCCGAAGGAAAAGCCTGCCAAAGTGGAAGCCCATCCGAGCGAAACGGACATTTACCGCATTGTCCTCACGGCGAAGGCAGAGGAACGGCTCCAGATTTCGACTGTACCAGTTGAACGGAAATCCGTGCCGCGTCATCGTTCGCTTGGCGGAGACATCGTGATCCCTGATGGGAACCGAATCTCTGTAACTGCTCCTTTGACAGGGACACTCGCGTCGATCGGATCAAATTCATCAGTCGTCGCAGGACAAAAAGTTTCCGAGAATGAAGCCCTGTGGACGCTTTCGCCGATCCTCAGGCCGGAGCAGGAAGTTCCAACGGCTGCCGAACGAGTGCAAATGGCAAATGCCCGGGCGTCGCTGGTGTCTCAACAGATTCAGGCGGCTGGCGACGAAAAACAGGCACAAGCCACAATGGACGGAGCACAGATCGCCTTTGACCGAGCGAAACAACTGCTTGCCGACAAGGCAGGAAGTCGCCGGCAGGTCGACGAAACGGAGGCTGCTCTGAATGTTGCCAGGGAAGCGTTGGAAGCCGCTCGCGAGCGGCGAAAGCTCTTGGACAAGCTGACGCTGGAAGCAGAAACCGGCAAGGCACCGACCATCACCATTAATGCACCGCGATCCGGGTTGATTCAAACGGTCTCTGCTCAGCCGGGACAGGTCGTGAATGCTGGTGCTCCCATGTTCGACATTGTTGATCTCAGTCGCATGTGGGTGCGAGTGCCGGTTTATGCAGGACTTGTGCAGGAAATAGATGGTGATTCGGATGCTTATGTCGGGACGCTGTCGGGGAACAGCGACACAGTTGCCGCCTCACCAGTGACAGCTCCTCCAACCGCAACCGCATTGTCGGCCTCAATCGACATCTACTACAAAATCGATAACTCAGACGGTCGTTTCCGCCCCGGTGAACGAGTCTCGGTCAACATTCCACTCCATAGCGAAAACGATTCGCTCGTGATTCCGCGAGCGGCTGTGTTGCGAGACATCCATGGAACGGGCTGGGTCTATGTGAAAAGCGGCGAACATGAATTTCGTCGCGAACGAGTGTCTGTCGTCTTCAATACGGAAGACCTCGCCGTGCTGAGTTTGGGGCCTGAAGTCGGGACGCCCGTTGTTGTTGACGGAGCTGCTGAGTTGTTTGGAACGGAATTCGGAGCCGGAAAATGAACTGGTTGGTTCAGACGGCTCTGCGATTTCGTATTCTCGTAGTTGCCGCAGCAGTTGCATTGATGGTCATCGGTGTACGTACGGCTGACGATGTTCCGTTGGACGTGTTTCCCGAGTTCGCCCCTCCACGCGTTGAGATCCAGACAGAAGCCCCCGGGCTCTCGACGGAGGAGGTCGACAGCCTTGTCACCGTCCCGATCGAAAATTCACTCAACGGGATTCCGTTTCTGGATCATGTTCGATCAAAGTCTGTGCTGGGACTTTCGTCAGTTCAGCTGTATTTTGAGCGTGGTACCGACCTCATCATAGCTCGACAGCTCGTCCAGGAACGTCTGACTCTGAGTGCGTCACGGCTGCCACGGACGGCCAATCAGCCGGTCATTCTGCCGCCGCTTTCTTCACTCAGTCGAGCCATGAAGATTGGGCTTTGGTCCGACACCCATTCTCAGATGGATATGACAGTTCTGTGCAAATGGACCATCCGTCCAAGGCTCATGGCCGTTCCTGGTGTTGCCAATATTGCGATCTGGGGTGACTACGATAAGCAGTTTCAGGTACTTGTCGATCCTGATCGCCTGCAAGCCAGTAACGTAACGCTGCAAAATGTGATGCAGTCGGTGACAAGGTCTGTCGAACCAATGTCCGGCGGTTTCATCGACACACCGAACCAACGGCTTGCCGTCCGCCACGCCCTGACGGTCAACACTCCCGAGAAACTAGCAGATACGATTGTCGCATTTCGTGGGAATGCTCCGCTCATGCTTGGCGACGTGGCCGACGTTCGAGTTGGTTCACCACCGCCAATCGGTGACGCCATTATCAACGATGTGCCGGGTATTCTGCTGATCGTGGAGAAGCAGCCGTGGGCGAACACGCTTGAGGTGACACAGAACGTCGAGGCGGCGATGAAGGAGTTGGCACCGGCTCTGGAAGGCATCGAAGTCGACACTGAGATCTTCCGTCCTGCAACATTCATCGAGCGAGCACTTGAGAACCTCACCCATTCTCTGGTCATCGGTTGCGTGCTGGTTATCGTTGTGCTGGCGTTGTTTCTGTTTAACTGGCGAGCGGCCTTAATCAGCTCTTTGGCGATTCCTTTGTCGCTCGTAGCGGCGGTGCTGGTTCTGTACTGGCGAGGGGGCACAGTCAATACGATGGTGCTCGCCGGGCTAATCATCGCACTCGGCGAAGTTGTTGATGACGCGATCATCGACGTTGAGAACATCCTGCGGCGGTTGAGGCTCAATCGTCAAACCGATAGTCCCAAGTCGGCGTTCCGAGTCGTCTACGAAGCCTCGATCGAGGTCAGAAGTGCCGTTGTCTACGCGACACTGATCGTAGTGCTGACACTGGTTCCGGTCTTCTTTCTGGAAGGGCTCGCTGGTTCCTTCTTTCGGCCGCTTGCCGCCTCATACATTCTTGCCATTCTGGCTTCGCTGGTTGTTGCTCTCACGGTGACTCCCGCACTTTCGTTGATGCTCTTGCCCCGAACTGCAGACCGAGAAGAGCGTGAATCGCCGATTACCGCACTGCTAAAGCGGATTTATCGTCTCTTGCTGCCACCGCTGGTGCGACACCCATGGCCCGTCCTGTTGTTTGTTGTTGCCGTTTTTGTCGGAGCAGGCATTTCCGTCCCGCGACTCGGTGAAGAACTCATGCCGAAGTTCAAGGAAACAGATTTCCTGATGCATTGGGTCGAAAAGCCGGGCATCGGCGTCGAGGCGATGAACCGAATCACGATAGCAGCCAGTAAGGAACTCCGTTCCATAGACGGAGTGAATAACTTTGGATCACACATTGGTCGGGCTGAAGTGGCAGATGAAGTCTATGGTCCCCACTTTACCGAGCTATGGATCAGCATTGATCCTGACGTCGACTACGACGAGACCGTTGCGACCGTTCAGGAAGCGGTCGACGGATATCCCGGGCTCTACCGCGATTTGCTGACGTACCTGACAGAGCGAATCAAGGAAGTCCTAACAGGTTCGAGTGGATCAATTGTCATTCGCATCTATGGACCGGACCTTGAGCAGTTGCAGGAGCACGCTCAGCAGGTCTCGGACGTCATGAAAGAAGTAGACGGTGTGACGAATCTAAAGATCGAGCCGCAGGTTCTGATCCCTCAGATCGTCGTTCGCCTTCGACCTGATGCGGCTGCGCGATTCGGGCTGACTCCCGGAGATGTGCGATCGGCTACCACGACTCTGATTCGTGGAACTCAGGTAGGCGAGATCTTTGAAGACCAGAAGATCTTCCGCGTCGTTGTCTGGGGAGAGGAGTCGATCCGTCGCGATGTTGACTCCGTGAAGCGACTCCTGATCGATACGCCAAGTGGTGCTCAGGTGCCGCTGCGAGACGTCGCGGATGTGGTGGTCGAACCGGCTCCCAATGCCATCAAGCGAATCGGTTCTTCACGAAAACTAGATGTGCTCTGTAATGTTGAAGGTAGAGACCTCGGGAGCGTGGCTACGGAAATTCAGGAACGAGTCCTGGCCAACGTCGACTTTGAGCAAGGCTACCACCCCGAGTTCCTCGGTGAATACGCTGAAGCTCAGGCTTCACGCCAGCGGCTACTGGGACTCACCGTGTTTTCACTGCTGGGTATCCTCCTTTTGCTCCAGTCCGACTTTCAGAACATGAGGACCGTCCTGCTGATCTTCCTCACGCTGCCGTTTGCTCTGGTGGGTGGCGTTGCCGGTGCATTTCTCAGTGGCGGAATCATCTCATTGGGGTCGTTGATCGGATTCGTAACCGTCCTTGGGGTCGCTGCACGCAACGGAATCATGCTGATGGACCACTACCGCCATCTACAGCGGGAAGAGGGCATGTCTTTCGGTATCGACCTCATTATTCGAGGTGCCGAAGAACGACTCGCCCCGATTCTCATGACGGCCCTGACAACCGGACTCGCACTCGTGCCGCTCATCGTTACGGGCAACAAACCCGGTCAGGAGATCGAGTACCCAATGGCTTTCGTGATCCTTGGCGGGCTTGTAACGTCAACTCTGTTAAATCTGTTGGTTCTGCCACCGCTATTCGCCCGTTTTGGGCGTGCGGAAGCCGTGACAAACGAATCTGATTGATGGCTGGACCTGACAAACCACTGTTGATCATTCGCCGGCTAGAGTTTTTGTACACGACGCTTCAGAATCACCCAGCGTCAACGAGTCGCCTCAAGACCTGAGTGACCCGTGCCCGGCTCACACCAAGATATCTGGCCAGCTCTGCCCTCGATTTCACCTCTCCTGAGTCTAGCAAGGATTGGTAATACCGAGCTCGCTCCATACCGTCCGGGCGAGGTTTCTTATGTTCGCATTTTGGCATCGGAATGTCCGAAATGGGGTTCCACGGGTAGAATTCGACTTTTGGAGATCGACGTAAGTTGTTGATACGAAAGGCTCCCAGCTCAACGAGCCCGTGTTCGCATAGTGGATGACTCGGGGAGGCGGTTGTTATGGCTGCGATTGTGAAAATGGCCGCACCGGGCGCCACTATCATGTGAGTTCGGACACCGGCCCAACGACCGCCGCATTCTGTAACGGCGAGCAAACCCGACACAGAGTTGAGCTCAACGACGAAATCCGTCCCAACACTGGTGATTGATGGGCAGGTGTTCCATATCAATCATGGTGCAGACCTGTCCGTGCTGAAGTAAAAGCATCGCACGGATTTGCGATGCCTGTCAGGAGGACCGGCGCAATTCCTCCGGTAATTTGGTATTCCTTCATCGTACGGGCGGCTAAGTAGACTCGGTCTTTCGGAAGGAACTGCCA
>JAGQQE010000304.1 GCA_020426345.1 Planctomycetaceae bacterium | reverse complement strand
ACCATCGATCCAGACGTACGGAGCAAAAATCATCGACAGGATTCGGGGCGGCTGCAAAAGGCCGAACCGTTTCCGGCAGGTCTTCGATGGCATCTGAGCGAATGAACAGCCCGTAGACTTCCGGCCGGGGCGAATACAGCTGCCACGACATCCAGTTGTCGGCAAATCCTATCAAACCAGTGAGCGGAATGAGAACGACTGCGCTGGCGAGTATTCGGAACCACCGCTTCTGATCGTGAATCGCATCATTCTGTGATTGCGACAGAAAAAGTACGGGAAGCAGGCACAGGAACATACTGTTCCAGATCAGAACGCCCCAGTGGTGTCCCAGACCAAAGGGACTGAGGGCCAGGATGAGTGTTGCATGTAACAGCATCGCGGCGACGGCAGCGAGTTGACGAAAACGTCGGACCAGGAGCCCAAGCCCGATCAGGAATTCGGCAAATGCAAACGACCAGGCGAACGCAGAAAGCACGGAAGCATCCGCTGATGCTCTGCCAAGTCCCGCCAGCTTCAAGAGCATGGAGGCAATTTGCCAGGTCATCATGTCGCTGGTTTGCGGACCGAATCGAGATAACGCGGAAAAGACGTAGACCATGGAAATCTGCAGACACAACAAACGCCGCCAGTTGCAGGGGCCCAGCACAATCGATGAGCTTAACCCAACCATAAAGAACCAGTGCCATGCCTGAAGGCGGTGTTCGTTCTGCAATACGAGCAGCGAAGCGATCAGCAGCGTTGCGAGGCCGGTTATGGTCTTCCAGCCTATCATCGCCATCCGAAGATGACAGGCAGTCCACGCCATCAGGCACGTCAGAAACAGCGGTGTCAGCGTGGCTGCCAAAGACTGCATGACGATGGACTGGTCGGACAGCAAGCGGGCCGATTGTGAATTCAATGGCAGAAGAGGAACCATCGGGAATGCCGATTGACCAGTCCAAAGCTTCCAGGTCGCCACAATCAGCAGCAATTCGAAGACCGCCAGAATTGTCACTGCCAGTTGTTGCTGCCTGCCTTCTCTGGAAACAGCATCCTGAATCATCATGACTTGTCTTTGCTCTGCTGCCCGGCGTCCTGCGATGTCGATTTCACGACGTCGCGAGCCTGACGAATGGATGCGGCGACTTTGTCAGGTGGAATCGGCTCCACTGGCAACTGGGTTCTTGGTCCGCTTCGCTGTAACTGGGCCAGCAGTGTCCGTCGGCTTACAACACCCAGCACTCGACCTTCCTCCACGACGACGCCGTAGTTGCTGTACTGCCGAACCAATTCTGACAGTACTTCCAGCTTGGGGGCATCTGATGCGAATTGCGGCAGGGCGACAGCGACTGAACGCGGTGATTTCCCTTTTTCAAAAAGATCCGCGACACGCACATATCGACACCACTGGCCTGGCTGCCCGGGAAGATGCAGAAGAATTCGGGGATTCTGCAAACGTCTTGCTAACGCCAGGATCTCCTCGCGCGAAGCATTCTCTGGAGCCCCCTGAACGCCCAGCGCCGGAATCATGGACAACGAAACCGGGTGCCTTGCCACCTGAATGATGTTGTCGGCCAGCTGACTTTGAAGCTCTGTCAGTAGACCCTCGCGATGTCCTTCTTCGAGAACGCTGACCAGTCGAGTGCGGCTCAACACTGTTTCCAGCGGCTGGCGATCTGAATTTCCAAGCTTCGCGATAAACCGAGACAAAAGAATCAGTGGGTAGGATAGTGGCAGTGACACCACATAACTGAAGGAGAACCAGCGTGCGTTTGCCCGCAGCTGCGACAGAGGTGCCAGATAAAAGAGGCTCTTGGGAATCAATTCGCCAAAGACAAAAACGACGGGCGTAACGACCACCGTTGAAATCACTTCAGCGGCCCCGGAAGAATCTGTTACCAGGACCGACATGACCAGTCCAATAGCGACAGTGACCAGATAATTCGCAACGTTGTTGCCCACCAGAGCCGTGGCGACAAACCGTTCGGGGTGATTGACGAACTTTTGCAGACTTTGAGCAACTCTGTCGCCCTGGTGCACCCGGATTGCCAATTGAAGTGGGCTGAGTCTGTAAAACCCGGTTTCACTTCCACTAAAGAAGAAGGACAGTCGGACACCGATGAGAAACAAGATGATGCCTGCAAACATGGTCAATGCGGGAATCATGATTGCTTCTCCGGCTCGGTCGCGGCATCACCCATCGAAAGTCCGGCTGGCAGCTGTTCGATGAGCACTCGCACACGTCCCCGGGCGGCCGTCTCAATGACCGTCAGTTTCCATGTCTTCCAGACGATCGAATCGCCAACTTCTGCGAATCGTTCAAGCTCGTCATGAATCAGGCCATTAATCGTGTACTGGCCGTCAACATCCATATCGAAATCCACTCGCAACTGACTTGCCAGGTACCGGAGTGTTACAAGTCCATCTGCGTGAAATCGATTGGGGCCAATAGTAATCAGCGGTTCTCTGCGCATGATTCGGCGCGTTCGACTGGGGCTCTCCGTGAGCATGGTTTCCAGGATGTCTTCGTAAGAAACGACTCCCACCATCTCACCCATTTCATGGACGACGACGGCAACACCGCAATACTGCCGCTGCAGTTCCGAAAGCGTCCAGGCCAGAGTCGAACACCAGGGCACAAAGATCACGCGTTCTGACATCTGGCGGAATCGACGATGGTCAAACGCGCTGATGGCCCCCAAAGCCACCGCGCGGCTCACATGATCTTCACCCGGGTCCTGAAGCAACAGATAATCCACGCTCTGGATACTGGTATTCAGCGTTGCAAAACTGTCATTGGCTGAAACGATCAGGCAGTGACTTCGGGGACGCATGACTTCCTCAACCCGAATCTCACTTAAATCCAGAACGTTGTGCAGCACCTGTTGTTCGATATCCAGCAGATCCGCGCTGATGGCAGCCGATGCATCGATTGCGTGTTCCAGGTCTTTGGGGTTCAGGTGAGATTCGCCGCGAACATGTGGCCAGAAAGCTCGACGCAGAGACAACGCGGTCTTGCCCAGGACGGGAATGACAGGGTCAAGAACGGCAGTCATCACAGCCAGCGGCCAGCTTACCATCGGTGCCAGGGTTCGTCGAAAGGCAACGGCCAGGCTCTTTGGAAACACTTCTCCGATGGCAATGATTCCCACCAGATTACCGATACCCAGCGCCGCAGCCACGCGATTGAATCCGCCGTGCGACAGCTTGTTCATCGTGACCAGGCCGACTGAAAAATAGGCCAGATTGATCAACAGATTCCAGAACAAAATGGCGGTCAGCAGTCGATCCGGTCGCGCCATCAGTGCGGCCACCATTCGCTGACGCCCCACGCCTTTGCCGAAATTTCGGATCTCGTCGCGAGACAGGAAAAACAATGCTGTTTCGCTGGCCGAGAAAAAACCCGACAGCAGAATCAGCACCATCATGGCGATGACACCGGGTAACCAGATTGAAACGGAATTCGTGAAGTCAGCCATCGAAGGACAGATTGACCGGTCTAGCGTTCGTACTTTGGAATATTGGGTTCAGGAACTTCTTTTACCAGCCGCGTGACAATATCGTCGGCAGCCATGCCTTCGGCCTGTGCCTGAAAATTGGTAGCCAGTCGATGGCGCAGAACGGGAATGGCAACTTTGCGGACATCTTCAATCGTCACATTGGGTCGTCCGTCCATGGCGGCCACTGCCTTTGCCCCGGCGATCAGGTACTGGCCCGCACGAGGCCCCGCGCCCCAGTCGACCAGTTTTTTCACAAAGTCGGGTGCCGCGCCGTCTTTGGGACGCGTGGCACGAACAAGCCGTGTGACGTAACTGATGATCAGTGGGCTGGCCACAATCTGGCTGATCTGCTTTTGCAGGTAAAGAATAGATCGCGCGGAAAGTACTTTTCGAACTTCGGCACGTTCGCCGCTTGTTGTCGCTTCAAGAATGCGTTCTTCTTCTTCAAGGGTCGGGTAGTCGACTTTAACATTGAACATGAATCGGTCCTGCTGCGCTTCAGGCAGAGGGTAGGTGCCTTCCTGTTCAATGGGGTTTTGGGTAGCGATGACGAAGAACGGCTCCGGTAATTGATACGTTGTCTGTCCAACAGTAACTTCGTGTTCCTGCATGGCCTGCAGTAGAGCGGCCTGGGTCTTCGGCGGCGTTCGGTTGATTTCGTCCGCCAGCAGAATGTTGGTGAAGACCGGACCTTCGACAAATCGAAACTCGCGACGTCCGGATTCTGTCTCTTCCAGCACATTTGTCCCGGTGATGTCTGACGGCATCAGGTCGGGCGTAAACTGAATTCTTCGAAACTGCACGTCGAGCAATCGGGCAATGGTGCTGACCACCAGAGTCTTCGCAAGCCCCGGTACACCCACCAGCAGGCAATGACCGCCTGTGAAGATGGCCGACAGGATCTGGTCGATGACGTCATCCTGTCCGACGATTACCTTGTGAAGTTCTTCCACCATGACTTCGTGGTGGCGACGAAATTTCTCCAGAAACTCGTCGAAGTCCCGTTTTTCGGCCAACTGTATTGTCCTTCTTTCAGACCTTTGTCGCTGCTTTTTTCGCGAGCAGTCCGCGGATGTTAGCAAACCACTGCCTGGCGTGCATATGAAACCCGGCGTCCGTCTTTCGCTACTTCTCCATCATTGTCCCGGCTTTTGTCTCCATCCCGGCGGGAGAATCGCCGGGCTGCTTCATGGGTGACTGGTCATCCTTGTCCATCGCAGCATCCATTGGTTGTTCAGACGAATCCTCGGGTTCCGGACCATCGGACGACGCTTCGGATTCCGGTTCGACGGGAACGGTCCTGATGTCTTCCTGAAGAATTCGATCGCCAACCTGAATGGTGTATTCCCCGGGAAACGGTTTCGTCCCATCACCAACCATTCGGCCCCTCATGATGAACGATCGGGTTTTTGAGGGCAGCAGAAAGTAGAGCCTTCCCTGCTGATCTTCATGACCACACGGCACAATCCGACCGCTGCCAAAAGCTTCCAGTGCATAGCCCAGTGCAGAAACATGCGTGTTGATTCCAACGCTGTCGCGGTACTGCTGCGCGTCGATCGTGAATATCTCACCGGCCTGCTGCTTGATTTTGTCCTGACAATAGTCGGCAAGTCTGCGTTTCATTTCGGAAGCCCGAGTGATACTGAGGTACTGTTGTTGTTTTTCAGCCCACAACACCAGCGCGCGGCTTTGCGTTGGGTCGACGACAAACCACGAATGGCCTTCACCGGCCGTCAGCTCAACCTGCAGGCCTTTCTCATCTGCAATCAGACGACAGGTCATGAGCTCGCTGACAAAGCCCTCTGGTGCATGTTCAAGTATTTTGGAGAGTTGTTCCTGCTCTTCCGTTGATAATCCGGTCGAACTCCATGGATATGTGACACGTGGCACCGTTGGTTCCGAAAACACTTCTGCCGCAAGAGTACCCTTCAGTTGAGGCAGGCTGTACAGAGTGAACATGGCCAGCAGGGACAGCAGAAGCAGGAAACCGATCACCGGCACGGCCACCGTCCAGATTCGGTTGCGGCCCCGGCGCGTTCGGCGTTTCAACTTCGAAGTGATGTTGGTCTGTGGTGTAGTCGGGATGAATTCGGGCACCGAACCGGCAGATTCAACGGCATGAATCCCCACTGTCGTGGGTCCTTCTGCACTGAGCCCTGACATCGTGTCGGCACCAAACGCGTTGGTCTCCGGGCCATCGGAACTTTGCGATGGTTCTTCGTCCGGGATTTCAACATTCGGGACCAGCAGTCTGGTTTCGCATTTCGGGCATTTCCCCTGTTTACCGGCAAATCCATCCGGGACGCGAATTGTTGCTGTGCAGTAGGGGCAATTAAATTCGATGGCCATGCATCCGCTTTCGAAAACCGGCTGTCGATGTCGTGGTAATGGAGACGGGCTGGGAGCAGTATAGCAGGCTGACGAACCCTGCCCCGCAAGGGTAACAGGATTATTGCCAGCTTGCGTGTGAATCCCGCAAGCGTTCTCTATAGTCACGGTCATGCCAGCCGAAACCAGACGTCTGTCAGCTCAGGAATGCATGAATTTCCCCGCCAGTCACGTTATCTTCGGATGGTCCTGAGCGAATGCCCCGGAGACATTGTCGAACCATTCTGTGAGGATATGCCTGTGTTACTATTCGATGCCCACCTGGATCTTGCACTCAATGGCGTGGACTGGAACCGCGATATGCGATGTGATGTCGACGAATTGCGAGCTCAGGAACGTTCACTTGGCATGACTGACCCCGGACGCTGCGGCAGTACGCTCAGCCTGCCGGAGCTGCGAACGGCACAGATCGGCATCTGTCTGACCACTCTTTTGGCGCGGCAGGAAAAAGAAGTCAACCATCCGTTCGGCTGGACAACGCCGGAAACCTGCTACGCCATGGCTCATGCACATCTTGCGTGGTATCGGGCAATGGAACGAGCCGGCTGGATGAAGATGCTGAAGACAAGAACGGACCTGCAGAATCATTTCGATGCCTGGACGACGGATCCTGTTCGAACGCCGCTTGGATTCATCCTGACGATGGAAGGTGCTGATCCCGTATTGACACCAGACACAATTCACGAGTTTCATGAACACGGCCTGCGTGCCATCGGGCTGACCCATTACGGTGCCAATCGATACGGGGGAGGAACCCGTTGTGAAGTTGGACTTGCGCTGGACGCGATTCCTTTGCTGAAGAACATCACGGATCTCGGAATGACCGTTGATGTCACACACTTGTCGGACGTTGCGTTCTGGCAGGTGCTCGAACATTTTGGCGGCCGCATTCACGCCAGCCACCAGAATTCTCGCCGCATTGCTCCCTGGCAGCGTCAATTCAGCGACGAGCAGTACAAGGCTGTAATTGAACGCGATGGAGTGATCGGCATGGCTTTTGACGCGATCATGATGCAGCCTGGTTACGTGCGTGGAATCACATCTGCGGAAATACTGATCGAACGGGCCGTTGACAATATCGATATTGTCTGCCAGCTGGCAGGAAACGCCCGCCACGTCGGGATTGGCACGGATCTGGATGGTGGGTACGGGGTAGAGCAGACACCGGCAGATCTGAACAAGATCAGTGATCTTCAGCGCCTGCCGGATCTGATGAGCCAGCGTGGATACAGCGACACAGATATCGCCGGCATCATGCATGGCAACTGGCTGCGATTTTTCGCAGAAGTTTTGCCTGCTTGAAACACGGTTCCCCGGCCATATACTCCCGGCATCCTGCTGGTTTTCCGGTCGTTCTGAAGCGGCCGGGCAATTGCGTGAGGATTTTTGCCGATACGACGGATTTCACAGTCCATCGGGTCACTGGTTTCAAAGCAAATTAATTGTAAAAGAAGGACAGGTACACAATGAGTGTTCGGATTGGACAAACAGCTCCCGGGCTCGATCTGGTTTTGCGAGCATATGACCGAACAAAGGATGGTTCAGACAATCAATTCAAGGATTTGAAGCTGGCTGATCTGAAGGGCAAGTGGGTGTGCCTGTTCTTCTATCC
>JAGQQE010000303.1 GCA_020426345.1 Planctomycetaceae bacterium | reverse complement strand
TCCGGACCAGTAACCCCGCGCGATCCCAGAACGAATTGTGCGCCACTGCCGATTCGTAATCTGGTCTTCGATTCTCGGCGGATGCCGGCTCGTCGCGATGGCCGTCAACATTGAGATCATCCGGAGTATTCAAGAGGACTGCTCCCTGAGCATGTCAACAAACATTTCGACAATGGTCGAGCGGCCTGTCGCGTCGTGTAATTCATTCAGGGTGCCTTCGTACCGCAAACGTCCCCTGTGCAGCAATCCAAACCGATCGCACAGCCGTTCTGCCTCATCCAGTTGGTGCGTGCAGACGACAACCGATTTGTTGGCGATCCGAAGAGTTCGAACGAATTCAAAGACAACCTGAGAACCCACGACGTCCAGACCACGCGTTGGTTCGTCCAGCAGAACGACTGGAGGGTCATGAACAAGCGCCCGGGCCAGATTGACTCGCTGTTTCTGACCGGTACTCAGAGTTGCGCAACGTCGGTCCAGAAATCGGCCAAGATCCATGAGCTCCGCCAATACCCCGACACGACTTTTCGATTCGGCACGGGTGAGGCCGAAGCCACCGGCGAAGAATTCCAGCAACTCGCGAGGCGTCAGCCATTGATAGAGCCCAGCGCTTGCGGAGACGAGTCCCAGCTGCCTCTTGATTCTTTCCGGATGGACTGAAACATGCTGTCCGAGGATCTCGACATCCCCTGATGTGGGTGACAGCAGTCCCATAATCATTCGAAGGGTCGTTGTCTTGCCGGCGCCATTTGCCCCGAGTAGTCCGTAGACTTCTCCTGGCGGCACGGAAAAGGAAAGTGAATCGACGGCGCGGACCGTTGTATTCCCTTCTCCAAATGTTTTGGTCAAATCATTGACTGTGATCACTTTGGGCCCTGCGAACCGAACGGCAACAAATCCTTCGATGACGTTGGTATAGTCTGTTTTTGTTTTCTGGAATCAGTGTCGCGGAGTCTGGCAGATCGAATCGGCAAATCCAATGATTTGTGACCGCCCGGCGATGCAAATGAGTTTCGCAACGCCAAACAATTGAACTACCATTTGAGAACGGCAAAGGCCGAAGTCAAATTTCCCCTCAGCCTGCACCTCACCTACGCTTTTGGATTGCAAGTTATGCGAAGTATTTTTCTGTGTTCGCTTTTATTGTCGACAACGACAACGGTTCTTGCGGATAACTGGGCACACTGGCGAGGTCCGGATGGCAACAGCGTAGCGAAGAACGCTCATCCTCCCACGGAATGGTCAGCGACGAAGAACGTCAAGTGGAAAGTGGAATTGCCCGGGCGCGGATCCAGTTCTCCCGTTGTTTGGGGCGACAAGATCTTCATTACGACGGCGATTCCAACTGGAAGGGGAGCCACTCCCGTCCCGGGGAGGAGAGGCGGTGGAGGACTGTCGGAACTCGATTTTCGCGTGCTCTGCTACAGTCGAGCCGACGGGAGCGTTATCTGGCAGCAAACGGCCATCGTCGCGACACCTCATGAACCAACCCACAACACGAATAGCTTTGCGTCCGCCTCGCCCTGTACGGACGGGGAACACGTTTACGCGCATTTCGGTTCACGCGGGCTCTACTGCTACACGATGGATGGAGAACTGGTCTGGAAACGAGACGACTTTGGCAAGATGCAAACACGAAACGGATTCGGAGAAGGAAGTTCGCCGACTCTGGCGGGAGACAAGATACTGATTCCATGGGATCACGAAGGACCTTCCGCTCTTTATGCACTGGACAAGGCAACAGGCAAAACAGTGTGGAAGGCAGATCGCGACGAACCAACGTGCTGGGCAACTCCGCTGGTCGTTGACAACAACGGCCAACCGCAAGTGATCATGAACGGTCAGACCTGTGCTCGTTCATACGACCTGAATACCGGGAAGGAGTTGTGGCGATGCGCCGGGCAAACCGAGCGTCCCTGCGCTTCACCCGTGGCAGCCAATGGCCTGGTTATAGTCGGGAGCGGTCATCGCGGTTCGTTCATCGGTGCATTTCAGCTGACGGGAAAAGGCGATATTCAGAACTCAAAGAATGTCGTCTGGACGATTGATCGAGATACGCCAGACATCGGATCACCACTTCTTTCCGGCAATCGCCTTTACTTCCACAAAGGAAAAACAGGGCAGTTGTCGTGCGTTGATTTCCGTACGGGAAGGCCATTTTACATGGCCGAACGACTGCCAAGACTTGACACCATCTATGCATCGCCTGTCGCTGCAGGTGGGGCGATCTACCTGACTGCAAGAAACGGCACGACCGTAGTCATAAAGGATTCGGACAAGCTGGAAGTCGTCGCGGTCAATAGCCTTGATGAAACCGTGGATGCCACACCTGCTCCCGTCGACAATCAGTTGATTATCCGCGGTGAAAACCATCTATTTTGTTTGCAGTAAACAAATCGGGCCGATAGGAACGTGGTCTCGGCACAAGATATTGAAGCGAAATCCAGCAATCTTCCCATCCGGCTGGAATCCGTAAGAATCCCCGGGACACCTGAATGTCACGCGCCTTTACCTGCATGTTTTGAGATGAGCCGTGCGCTGGCGCGGCTGTCCAGGGACCGAAGAAAAATGTGGGTGAAGGTTTGCGGATTTACTGACGTGGCAAATACCGTCAATGCGGTGAGGACCGGTATCGATGCCGTCGGCCTGAATTTTTTCGAAGGTTCAAAACGATTCGTAACTCCGGCGACGGCGGAATCGATCTGTCGCACCCTGAAAGTGTCCTCAGACGACTCTCCGACGGTCCGTCAGTTGACTCGCTTATCTTTGCGTCGTTCACACATGGTGGATGTTGTGGGTTTGTTTGTGAACAGCCCGGCTGAAGATGTGATTCGAATCTCCCAACAGCTTGATCTGGATGCCATCCAGTTTCACGGGGGCGAAGGTATCGATGACATCCAGCAGGTCCACCGTGAGTGCGATGACATAACAGTGATCCGCGCTGTGCGCGTAAACCGGTCGGGCCTCGAAGAGGCGATTCAGCACTGCCGAGGCCTGGCCGTGCAAATACCGAATATTGTCTTTCTGCTGGATGCTCTCGTTGCAGGGCAATTCGGCGGGACCGGGGCGATGGTGGATCCCGATGTTATCGGCACTTTTTGCCATGCATTTGTCGGACATCGAGTGGTCATTGCCGGTGGCTTAACGCCCGAAACTGTCTCTTCGGTTGTCGCACGTCATGCAGCCTGGGGAGTGGATACAGCCAGCGGGGTCGAGGATTCACCAGGGCAGAAGAATATTGAACGGGTGGAGCAGTTTATCGCCAACGCAAAACGGCCGCGTTGCTGAACACAGCCGCGTTGCTGAACACAGCCGCGTTGCTGAACACAGCCGCGTTGCTGAACACGGCCGGATTTCGTTTGGGGTAAAGTGCATTGTTGTCAGCTACCATTTCCAGTCAGTAACACCCTTCAGATTCTGAATGCATCCCTCTGGCCAGCCCCCCTGTGACAGTGTGATGATGGTTTGGGCGGCCATCGCGCAGGTGTCATCGTGGGATTCGTTATCGAGCCCCGCAATGTGACCACTGAGCAGTACGTTCTCCATCATCAGAAGCGGACTGGAGACGGGCAGTGGTTCTACTTCAAAGACATCCAGTCCTGCGCCGCGCAGCTTGCCGCTCTTGAGCGCATCGATCAAAGCAGACTCGTCCACCAGCGGACCGCGTGACGTATTGATCAGCACCGCACCGTCCTTCATGCGGGAAAGACTTGTTCGATTGACGATATGTCGAGTGTCAGGTCCCGCTGGCATGTGAAGCGAGATGACATCTGATTTCTCCCAGATGTGTTCCAGAGGGACCATTTGCACACGGTACTCGGTCAGAAAAGCCTGAGGTGGGAACGGATCGTAGGCGACGACATTCATCCCCAGTCCAAGAGCACGCGTTGCAACCGCCTGGCCGATCCTGCCAAGCCCAAGCAATCCCAGAGTGCTGCCCATGATTCTTGGTCTTGCGACCCTGTTCCACTGGCCGCGTCGAACCTGCATGTCATATGCCGGAAATCCTCGCCCCACGGCCATCATCATTGCCACTGCATGCTCGGCGACTGAGTGGTGATTCTGTCCTGGAGTTGTTGCCACCACAATTCCCTGAGCATCGCATGCTTCCAGATTGATTGCGTCGAAACCAACTCCGTATCGTGACAGGACACGAATTTGCGGATTAGCTGCCAATACCGCAGGAGTAAATGGCTCGGATCCGGCCAGGACCGCCTGGTAACCCTGCAGAGCATTTGAAAGAACGGTCTCGTCCCAGAGATTCAGGCTGCGATCGACGACGTTGCATTCGAATCCAGCATCACGAAGCAGTTTGAAATGAGCCCCTGTTTCAACACTTAGCGCCGTGCATAACACTCGTATCATGGATCGACCGATTTCTTCAAAAACAACCACTGGGTTCGTGACGTCAGACTCTCTGAGTGAATGGAGAAAACGTCATGCTTGAAATAAACTCCTGCCGCGTAGCTGCACGCAGTGGAGTCTCACGGTAGCATGTTCTCGTCAAATTTGAATGAATCCGGCTTCTGCCTTTTCATTTCCTCCGGCATAACAATTTGCCTGCGATCGAATGTCCTCCAGCGGATCTGCCCAACGTGACAGAAGAAAAAAACAGTGTGCTTTCACTTCGCCTCACTTCTGAAGACCGGTTCCTGGTACGAATCGGCCTGGAGGAACGGACTGGTGAAACATACTATCTGGGCCTGGATCCGGAGAATGCAGGCATGCCGATGTCCGTAACGCGTGGTCTGAACCTGCTCTTGAAAGGATGGCTGCACGTTCTTGAGAGCATCAACGACGGCGACCTGATTTATTTGCCGTTTGATTTTAGTGATGAATACACGCGATGGGTTGCCTGCCAGATGACTGGGCATGATATCCATATCGTAATGGGTTGGGCCGCGGTCGAAGGGTGGGCCATTTCACCGTCGAATTTTGAATCTCATGCACGCTCTGTGAGTCAGTTTCAACCGGATGAACCGCTTACGGTCCAGAGCTTTTATCTGCCCCGGTTCCTGAGTGAACTCCGGCGTGAGATTGGGAAGTTCGAAGCCCGCTTGCGGTCTGCAACGGCTTGAGATGAATCTCAGGCCGTATGAGCGGAGCAAAAGAAAACCGCGGACAGAAGATTCCGTTCAATGGAACCTGTCTGGCCGCGGCTGAGCCTGGTAATGCCATGTTTTGTGAGATGGCAGATCTCAGTGAGCATGGCTTATTCAGGTAGACGCCCGGAAGTGACGTATGGAAACGATCCCGTGCAGGCACGCATGAATTCGACAAGATCCAGCTTTTCCTGCGCGTTGAGATTTAGCGGAGTCATCTTGTCGCTAAGCCATTTGTTTTTCGTTCCGCCCACATTGTAATGTTCGACGACCGCTTCCAGCGTTGGAAGGCTGCCGTCGTGCATGTAGGGGGCAGACAGTGCGACATTTCGAATCGTTGGGGTCTTGAAAGCACCTTTGTCCTTCTCAACGTTCGTCACCACAAATCGCCCCAGATCCGGTTCAGCAGCATCCATTCCGACTCCCAGGTTATGGTATTGCTCGTCTGCCAGATTCGCGCCAACATGGCAATTGCTGCAGCCCACTCGCTTACTGAAGAACAGCTCCATGCCTCGCACAGCACTCTCGGACATCGGCTGCTCGTTCACAGATTTTCTGTACATTTCGTACTGGGCGTAAACGTTCGGAGCGTCCTCTTTCAGGTCTTCAAGGTCCTCTGGTTCCAGTTGAGCAAATCTCTTATAGGCTTCCTGATAGTCGTACGCCGACGGACCGGTAACGAGAACGCGTTCAAACGCAGCAATCGCTTTCCCGACCGCTTCAATTGTCACACCCTCTCCCGGAAAGATCTTTTCGAACTGCATCCGGTAACCCGGGATTTCTGCCAGTGATCCAACGCATGCTTCATGAGAATTGCCCATCTCGATGGGATTCTGGATCGGACCTACCGCCTGTTCTTCCAGCGACGCCGCTCGACCATCCCAGAATTGCTTGTCGCTCAGGATGCGGTTGTAGCTGATGGGAGAATTTCGACCTCCCATTTGGCCGGCGATTCCCACACCGGTTTTCGTGTGACGCGAAAACCCTTCCTGAGGATGGTGGCAGGTCGCGCAGCTGATCGTGTTATCTGCCGACAATCGAGTGTCGAAATAAAGTTGCCGTCCGAGTTCAATTTTGGCTCGGGTCAATGGGTTCTCTTCGAGGACCTTCATCTGCGACTGGCCCAGAGACAAGCCCAGAGGAAGGTTGATATTGAGTGTTTCGTGATTCGAAGAATCGGCCAGCCAGTCTTTCAACTGCTCTTCGGTCAGAGGTCCTGTCCCTGGTATTCCACTGGTGAGGTTTGTTTCAGCCAGATTGACGTCGGCTGCCGATGAAGATGCGGTCGAAACGACGCCTATCACAAGCGTGGCGAGAGCCTTAAGAGAAACCCGAACGAACTTCATGAAGCAACTCCTGATCACAATGATGAACGCAACAATGATGAACGCAACAAAGATGAACGCAACAAAACCGTAGGAAGTGAACTCACGAGACGTTGCTCATGACGACCGGTGTCGGAGCCACCTTACACTAATTCTGATCTGGAAACCAATGTGCATGCCGGCAATTCAAATGTCGATCATGCCGCATCTGCGCGAAAAAAAAGCGAGTCCATGAAGGACTCGCTACTTTCGTAACCGGACACCGAATAGATCGATCATCCGATTCTGCCAAACCGCGTTTGAATCAATTCAGATCCAGGGTTGGCTCCTGATTCGCTCGGCGAGCTCGCATTTCGGCTCGGCGTCGATCACGACGTCGCATGTCACTCGGTTTTTCGTAGAACTCTCGCTTGCGCATCTCTTTCTTGACGCCCGCATGCTCAACCAGCTTACGGAATCGTCGAACCGCCTCATTCACACTTTCATTATCACGCAAACGCAGCTTAACCACAAAAAACCTCCTATTGTGTGCACACCTGCACAGTTATTGAAATTGAACCGCTTAAATTTACCAAACAGGATTCGATTTGCAAATTCCTGTACTCAGGTATTTGCAGCCAGAACCCATTTTTCGGACGCTGTGGCGTTTTGATCGGGAGATTGAGGCTCTGTGCCGCTCCGGATCGGCGAACTGGACGATTTCTATCGGCATTCTCCCCAATGAGCAAAGACCGCATTTACGTCATCGATACGTTTTCCCTGATGTTTCAGGTGTTTCATGCGATTCCACCAATGACGGGAACGCAGGGGCAGCCAACAAATGCAGTTTTCGGGATCACTCGTGACCTCCTTTCAATCCTTGAGAAGAAGCCTTCTCATCTGGTCTGCGCGTTCGATTCGCCCGGTCCCGGGCAACGAGAACAGATTTTCGAAGCGTACAAGGCCAATCGTGCGGAGATGCCTGAGGATCTTCGACCGCAGATTCCACTGATTAAGGAGGTACTGGCCGGATTCAGAATTGCCGCCGTGGAGTGCGCTACATGGGAGGCAGATGACGTCATCGCTACCCTTGCCCGGATGGGGACCGAA
>JAGQQE010000302.1 GCA_020426345.1 Planctomycetaceae bacterium | reverse complement strand
GACGGTTTCCGGTCGTCATGCGTGCCTGTGCGGGTTTTTCAACGGACAGCCTGCCTTCGGTGAAACACGATTCAGCCAGGAATCTATTGTCACTTTGCTCGGCGGATCCGCGTGATCATTACACCGCCGGCCATGATCAGTCCCGCGCCAAGATAATACGGAAGCGAAGTCGATACGCCGAGCAATTGAATGCCCGTGTATGGACCCAGAATTCGCGCGAGTGCAGAGAGACTCTGGCTGGTACCAAGAACGGATCCCTGCTGGTCGCTCGGTGCTGCCTGGGACAGCAGCGACTGAAGGGACGGTGTGACGGCAGAGAAGCCGATGACCACCACAGGTAAGATGTACCAGAGTGATACGGCCGGCAGCACTTTGTCTCCCGTCAAGCCGATCAGCAGAAATCCCGTAGTCATCAGCGTGACGCCAATCAGGGCCATTCGATACTCACCGATACGCGGCAGAAAGCGACGCACAAGCAGGCCCTGCCCCAGAGAAAGAATGACTCCCACATAAGCATATAACAGGAAATTGCTCTGCTGCCCAAATGCGAACTCACGCGTCAGAAGTGACAACGTGCTTTCGAACTGTGCAAAACCAAAGGTCGTAATGAACACGGAAAGCAGGATGGCCGACAGGCTTGCCTGCGCGAGATAGGTGCTCAGGAGACGCAAATTAAGCCACGACCTCCGTCCATGCGCAGATACTGGTTTTTCAGCATCTGCCTCAGTCAATGTTTCCGGGGGCCTTCTTGTCTCTTTCAGACGCCATGCGGCTATCAAAAGCGCGCACCCGGAAAGAATAGAGGCGACGTATCCAGGCCACGGTGTAGGCGGTTCCAGCAGGTGAAGCTTGACTTCCACTCGGGGCATCGGCGCATCGAGTTGGCGTCGAATGGCCTGTTCATCCGCTGACGGCACTTTCCCGCTTCCGCCAAGCTCTTCCAGCAACTGATCGGCGGTGATCAGATCCGTAACCTCATCCCATTGCTGTACCTGAGCATACTGCTGGTCGTTGAGGGCTACGGTGAGTCGATCTGAGGTACAGGCTGCTCCGATGAGTGGGCCAAATGTGAATCCAAGCCCGAACGCAGCCCCGATCATCGCCATCCCACGGCCACGGTTTTCAACACCCGTGCAATCCGCAATGACAGCCTGTGCTGTGGAGATGGTCGCACCCGCGATTCCTGCTCCAATGCGGGCGGTGAACAGCAGTGCCAGAGCACCGAGTCCAAGAAAATGGCCTTCCCGTCCAAGCGACGATGCATAGCCAAACAGGGCATAGGAGAATGTGGAACCAAGGAGCCCCAGCATCAGAATCGGTCGCCGCCCAACGCGATCCGAAAGGGCTCCCCACATGGGAGCAAACAGAAACTGCATCGCAGAAAAAGATGCCATGAGCAGGCCGAGCTGTGCTTTGCTGGCATTAAAGCACGCACCGTAACGCGGCAACAACGGCATGACGATGCCGAATCCAAGCAGATCGATGAAGACAGTCAGAAAAACGATGAACAGTGTCGACTTGTGGCTGGTCGCAGGGGTGCTCACATTAACCTCGGACAAACAGATGGCAAAGATATGCCAACAGTGGAAGCAGCACGAAAATCAGCAGCAATGCGGTAATGTTCGAACGACTGTTATCGGGCCAGCGCGCCATGCTGGAGACTCATCTGAACAGGAGCTGAGTGAAACAGGAGCTGAGCAGGGACAAACTGAAGCCCGGCAACACAGCGGGCCGGGCTTCATCAAGTCAACTTCTTTCAGGCCGTTGTGACTTGCTCGTCGGTTTCCGGAACCGCGTCACTGGCTGGATCGAACCATTCGTCCTTAAAGACAATTCGCTTCTTATGCTTCATGGCAAGGTTGGCGGTCATCGCCATAATGGCATCCGCCATCGCAACCCGGCCATTGCATCGCAGTTTGTTTTCGCCGGTGCTGATGCAGTAACAGAAGTGTTCCATCTCTTCGCGGTAACCACGACTGATCTTTGGACCCATACCGGCGTCAGCGTTTGCTGCCGCGCTGGGAGCTCCGGTTTCGTAGCTGTCCAGCGCCGGGCCGTCACCCTGACTGTTCACAACCCAGATGCGTTGTTCAACTCCGCCCGGACTGTTGCGGCTCGGCTCTTTGTACAGCAAGGCTTCCTTTTCCGTCTTCATGACGATGGTTCCTCGGCTGCCGAAAATCGCTTCGCCGTATGGTTCCCAGCTGTTGGTATTCATTGAGGAGTAAGTCACAACGGAAATGTCGTTCTGATTCTTCTCGTAGAGTTTGCCTGGAAATTCGAAGGTCACAAAGATCTGATCATCAATTTCCCGGTCATCCGTCCATTTATCCTTCGGCCCGAGACCTTCAATCCCGTAGAAGTTCTTGCCACCGTAACCCTGTACGGCAACGGGATGAACTTTGCCCAGAAAGATGCTGGCTGCATCCATCTGATGGCTGCCGAGTTCTGCCATCAGTCCACCACCGGTGGAGTTGTACAAACGCCAGTCGACCAGTTGCCTCGCTGAATCGTATCCAAGCTCTTTCAATTCACCGGATTTTTCCAGCTCTTCCAGGTACTTGTGGTCCTGCCTGGCATAGCCATCGTACTGCCACTTTCGCCATGCATCGGCATCGGGGAAACTGTTGTTGCGGTGCCACTGCGCGCGGATGAATTTGATGTCTCCCAGGAGTCCCTGCTTTGTCAGAAAGGCCGCGTTTTCGTAGAGAACGCTGTAGTGCCTCTGATGTCCGACCGCCAGCATCAGACCTTTGTCTTCCGCGACTTTGATCATTCGTTTGCAGTCGGTGATATTCTGTGCCATCAGTTTTTCGCACAGCACATGCAATCCCGCCTCCAGACATTCAATGGCAATCGGTGCGTGCTGATTCAGCGGGACAGCGATGACAACTGCTTCCAGGCCAAGTTCATCTTTCTTTGCCAGCAGCTCTTTGTGGCTCTTGAAGGTCTTCACTTCCGAAGCTTTCGCCTGTCCCAGGACTGCGTTCAGTCCGCGGCGAGCTTCAGGATGGCTTCCTGTGAAAGTCCGCTTGAGGTTCGCCGGACGAATGTCGGCGATAGCCACAATTTCCATGTAGTCGGTTGGATGTTCGCTGATCAGGACGTTGCCTTCATCGCCCGTTCCGATAAACGCCGTGCGAATCGGCTTGCCCTTCAGCTTACTATATCCAAAATAAGCCGCGCCGAGCCCGGTACCAGCCGCGGCCACGTCTTTCAGGAAGTCGCGGCGGGTGACGCCAACCGCCTCTTTGAAGTTGTCGTTGCCAATCTTCTGCTGTTCTGGTGTGAGTAACATTTTCGAAATTCCTTATTGATCTGAACTGCAGGTATGCAGTCGTTTGATTTTTGATGGGTTTGGTCAGGTGCCTTCACGAGCCTCGAGCCCGATCACCTTTGACGAGGTGCCATGAGTATTCTGCTGGTGCCAGGCCATCGTGGCCGTCGAGTTTGATCAGCCCGCCGCAGGAGCTGGAGCGGCCTGAGCGCCGGGGTCAGCCTGACCGGCCTTCGCAGGAGCGGTGCTCCGGGAGGCCAGCCACCTTTTCATCAGTGAATCCAGTCCAAACCAATATCCCGTCGGAAGTGCGGCAAGACCGCAGAGTGCGATAACTTCGATGAGATTCTTGTTGATAATGAAGCTGTGTTCCGGGCCCGGAGCTTCGGGGACGCCCGGCCAGGGCGGCATTGCCATATAAAAGTTGAACAGCATGAATGCAGCCATGATGCAGGCCAAACGAGTTCCCAGTCCCAAAAGCAACATCACCCCGAGGATGGTCAAACCGGCAATCGTCAGAATGTCGGTCACCCGAAGCAGAGTCCAGGGTTCGGAAACAGATCCCTGTTGGAGTTGCCCGACTGAAAGCATCTTCTGAGCCTTCTCCTGAAGCTCAGCTTCCAGGGCTTTGACAGGACTGGTCAATTCCGTCCGGAGCGTCTGTAGTTTTCCCCATTCGTAGTTCAAATGGTCCCACTGGAATGAAGATTTCGCTTCTTCGCGAGCCTTTTGATAGTGAGCCAGTTGAGACTGATACTGTTCAAGCTTTCCAAGTAATTGCCAGTCTTCGTTTCCAACGAGTTCAGGGTCGCCGCGCAGCGTTCCGGCCAGTTTCGAGTAGTAACCCATTCCGCGTTTCTGATTTTCGTAGACTGTGTCGACGGCTGTAAGAAACAATCGCGACTCGGCGTCTTCGCGGCCTTTCACCAGGGACTCCAGGCGAGCTTTCTCCTGAGGCGTAAGAAATCGCTGAGCGCTCACGTAAAGCTTCTGTGCATTCGCGTCAAACCATGCAATCTTTTCGTTGACGTTAAGTTTCTCGATCCCGTTCGGCAATTTGGCAAGCTTTGCTGAGAACACTTCCTGATCGCCAACTTTTTCCACCGAACCGTTGAGCATTCGATTTAATGAATCGATCTGCGCACTACTCAGGTTGTAGTGTGACTGAAAGCGTTCGCTCCAGTCTTTCCAGCGATTCGCAACAGTCCCATAATCCAGCCATCCCAGTTCGTCCGGATCGCCAGCCATCGACCGGAAGACATCGCGCAAGGGACCTTCGGAGTTCTTCAGGTATCCGGCAGAAGTCCAGGGACGTGGCGTGCTGTAAGTGTCTATCTTCCAGAGCCCTTCGTACAGCAACTGCCATCCGATCGCGAGGCGCAACCCGACGAGCAGGACAATCGCTGTCAGAGAGTATCGTCGTATTTCGGGCACGAATCAAAAACTCCAGTGCAGGGAAAATCAGGCGGCGGTAAACAGTCAGGGAGAGACGTCAGGAGGGAACGGAGGCGTCGGGGAAATTCTGCCGTCGTCAGAGATATTCAGGAGCCACGACCTGGTCAGGATCCCAGAAAATCTGATCGGCGGGGATTCCGACGACAACCGGTTCGATCTTTCGACCTTTAACCGGAAAGGGCATCAGAATAACACCAACGCCGTTGAGATTCTCACAACATTGCACCGCTTTTTCGACCCCCAGCACGAAAAACGCAGTGGAGACGGCATCTGCCAATGCGGCAGAACCGGCAACTACGGTCACCGACAGCATTCCCTCGACAGGCCAACCTGTCCTGGGATCAAGAATGTGTCCGTACCGCTGCCCCTCGTAGCGGTAGAACTGAATATTGGAGCCACTGGTGGACATTGCCTCATCTCGCAGAAGCACAGTTGCGAGTCGTTTTTCGGTGAAAAGTGGGTTTCCAATTCCGACTGGCCATCCGTCCAGACCGTTGTGATGACCGCGTCCAATCAAACTGCTGTGTCCACCGTGGAGGAGGTAGTTTGCGGGGGCCTCCTCGGTTTGATTCAGCCACTTCGCGACTTCATCCAGGGCATAGCCTTTGCCGATAGCACCGGGATCGAGTGCCATCCCGGCAACCTCAAACTGAACGCTGCAGCTCTCTTCATGCAGTGACAGATGCTGGCTGCCAACGCTTTGCATCGCCAACCTCACATCATCGGTCGTGGGAATCTTTTTCTGTGCCCGAGCTGCTCGCCAGAGCTTGATGAGAGGTCCCGCCGTGATATCAAACGCTCCGTTGGTTCGAGAATGAATTTCTTTCGACATGACAAGCAGTTCGAACAGAGATCGCCTCACATGCATCGGCTTTTCAGACGCCTGACGATTCAAAACCGACAGCTCACTGTTGTCCTGATAAGCACTCAGCCACAGTTCGATATCGTGCACAAGATTCAACAAGTCTCCGGCTGCCGTCAGATGCTCCGGCGAACCGGGATTCAGGATCACACCAAATTCACACGCCATCGCTCGGCTGGCAATTCGAATGGTGTCGCCACAAACCGGCGCGACTAAACCGGAGACAGCGTCGGTACGAGACTGGCTTTCGGGCAGGATCGGGCGACTTGCAGCCAGCGAACGCACTGCGTTCATCAGGTCTCGGCGGGTGTGTTTTTCAGTCATATTCGAAATTCAGGAGGTAGCGGTCCTTTGCCGGTCCGGTAAGACGGCACAGCAGCGTCTGATTAACGGTTCACGATCGCACCCTACGAGAGCAGCTCCTATCGATCTGTGAAACCATACGGACACGATGACAGCTTCAGGGATGGTTTTTGGCGTTTTCTGTCAGAATTTTCCTGTCTGGTTTGCGCTCTCCCCTTCAAAAGAAACCCGAAAGTCGAAACCTGACACTGGATTTGGCTGTGCCGTTTTGAGATACGGACGAAATCAGTACAATCCCCGCCTTTGATTCGGAAATTCCCTTCTGGAGCTCTCAGGCGATGGCATCCGAACCCATCTGCGACTTGTCTCAACTGGATTTCAGCCAACCGATCTTCGGGTTGGAAGAAATCCGGAACACAAATCCTCAACGCTTCGAAATGGAGCAGTTGACGGCCGTTGTGCATGTCGATCAATCGCAGCATTTGATTGTCGGCTACAAAGACGTCACGGAAAACGAATTCTGGGCACGGGGGCATATGCCCGGATTCCCGCTGATGCCGGGCGTTGTTCAGTGCGAAAGTGCTGCTCAGCTGGGGGGATTTTATGCCCGCCGTTATGACCTGATCGGCGGTGATTATCTGGGATTTGGAGGGATGGATAATGTACGTTTCCGTAAGCCCATCTTCCCGAACTGTCGACTGATCCTGATTGCCAAAGTCACACGAGTCATGGCCCGAAAACTGGCTCAGTTCAACTTTCAGGGATTCGTGGAAGGTGAGCTCATGTTCGAAGGGCAGATGCTGGGTGTGACCGTCAACAAGCAAAGCTGAGCGAACAACCGGATCCGATTGAACGAATCTAAATGTGACTGACGTCTCCATGCAGACCGCACCGATCAAGCCACTCAAACCCTGGTTTCAGACAATAGAGGATGTGGGACCAGCTTTGGATTGGCCCGCATTTTACGGCAACAATAATCCCGTCGAACTCGATATCGGCTGCGGGCGAGGATTGTTTCTGTTCAACGCTGCCGTCAACAATCCACAAGTCAATTACCTTGGGCTGGAGATCGACTATCGCGAAGGTCGTCGAACAGCCACGCGTTTGATGAAACGCGATCTCACAAATGCCCGGGTGATTGGTGGCGATGCAAAACGAGTGTTGACGGAACTCATCGCACCTTCCTCCGTGTCGGCGGCACACGTCTATTTCCCCGATCCCTGGTGGAAGAAACGTCATCACAAGCGTCGGATCTTCACCGAAGAATTCCTGGACATGCTGGCTACGATCATTCAGCCCGGTGGGCACCTGCATTCCTGGACAGACGTAGCAGAATATTGGGATGTGATCAGCGATCTGGTCCAGGATCATGCAGAATTCATCGCGCTGCCCGCCCCCGAAGAACGCGCCCCCGAACACGACCTCGATTACCAAACCAGTTTCGAACGCAAAAAGAGAAAGCTGGGGTCGGTCATTCATCGCGGGCTCTGGCAACGACGATAACTGTCCGTTGAAAAACCGGGACGGCACGCAGGCGGACTGGGAACCACGCTGTTTTAAGGTCTCCTGCTCGAGCCAGTCCCGTTTTTCAACAGGCTAAAGTCTGTTGCTGAATTTACTCTGCC
>JAGQQE010000301.1 GCA_020426345.1 Planctomycetaceae bacterium | reverse complement strand
CATGCAACTGGCCAATGGAACGTTTGCCATGGGGGATGTGTCTGCAGGCGGCGTCGCCTGGTGGGCACACATCGGTGGATTTGTGGCGGGATTCATCATCGCATGGTTCCTGCGCAACGGTGGAGCGACCCGACCGCAGGTCACCGTTCTTCGACCAGCTTCCGAACAACGAATCTACTATCGCCGGTAAATCAGAATCACGGGGTTTGCATCTGCAGTCGAACACCACCAGACATTTCATGCCTGCCGCCAACAATCGTTGCCACAATCAATAGTTGCCACAATCATGGTCCCCGAACCTGAAGATACGACGTTTCATCTGATTGGAATGCCACGGGTGAGCGACGAAAAAGGCCTGCGTTCACGCGAACCCTTTGAAGTCCTCGCAACACAATATGTCGACGAATTGCGTAAGGGACTCCGACCTTCGGTCGAACTTTACGCTCGAAGATTCCCTCCTCACGCAGATCGTATCCGGGAATATTTCCCCGTCTTAAACATTCTCGAACAAGCTCGCGTCGAGAATGAGGCCGGGGTTTTCAGGAGGACCATGCCCGAAAAATTTCCATTCAAACGGCTGGGGGGCTATGAGCTGCATTGCGAAATTGGCCGTGGCGGGATGGGCGTTATTTTTCAGGCCAAAGACACACAGACGCAGCAGATTATTGCCGTGAAGCTGCTTCCATGGCGAACCTCTGTTGTGCCGGAGTGGATGAAGAAGTTTCAACGTGAAGCTCATATCGCCTCTCAGATTCATCATCCCGGAATCGTCCCGGTTTATCAGTGCGGTGAAGAATGGGGCTACGTTTATTATTCGATGCAGTTTATCTACGGTGTTGGTCTGGACCGATTAATCACACGGTTGCAGCACACACGCAGTGTCAGCATCCGAGATGAAATTGAGCTCATGAACCGCGCGCGGCCAACGGGATTTCAGCCGGAGCTTCATGCGAATCATCCGGTGGAACAGTTGCCGCAGTCACGACGGCAACTTTCGCGTGAATCCTGGATTGGATTTGCTGACATAGCCACCAGAACAGCGGGGGCTCTGCAGGCCGCGCATGCCGCCGGCATCCTTCACAATGACATCAAGCCAGGTAATCTACTGGTTGATGGCACCGGTCACGTTTGGGTGACCGACTTTGGTTTGTCTCAGCCGTTTGATCCAGTCTCCATCGCTGGATCCATCGCGTCGAACAGCGATGGTGGAAAATCTGCAGGAATCCTCTCGAAACAACAGGCCATTCAGCTGTACGGCATTCGCAATCGCCCAGTACGCAACATGGATGAAGACCATGAGCAGCGCATGGCTGGGACGCTGCGATATATGTCGCCCGAACGCCTCATGGGGAAACCAGCAGATGTCCGAAGCGACATCTATGCTCTTGGAATGACCTTGTATGAACTGAGTCTTCAGCTGCCACCCTTCGCAGCAGTAGGTCGAGACCGTCTGCTGGCCTGCATTCTTGATGAGTCTCCACAACCGCCTCGGGAAATCCGGAAGGAGCTCCCGAAAGATCTCGAATCGATCATTCTTCGATGCATCGCACGCGATCCTGACGAACGCTACCAATCGGCCGAGGCGCTTCACAACGATCTGATGCGTTTTATCGCCGGCCAGCCACTCGCTGCGTCCAGAACATCGCGAGTCGGGAACATGATTCGCAATGTACAAAGCCGCTTGTCCGATCGGAATCCCTGACCCGACACCCTTTCGCTCCTCCCTTCTATTGTGGTAGTGAATGCGGAGCCTCATACAGCCAATCGGTCAGAACGATCGGGTTGGGTATGCGCTGACGACGGTTGATTCGTCTTCGATCACAATCCGAATGAAGCGGCATTCCGGATTCTTCTGACGCTGGCCTTCTCGTCCCCCGACGTAACCCACTCGATTGTCCATACGCACGGTGTAAACCAGTCGATCATTCTGACGTTCTTTTCGCACATCCCTGCCCCCTTTTTTCGCTTTCACCCATGCCTTATCAATCAGGGCAAAAACCACATCACGGTCCCCATCACCGTCGAAGACTCCGTGAACCGGTTTCGACGTATCATCCTTTGCATGCTTCATCACATGACGTAGTCGATGCCCGTCAGCGCTGCCCGGAGGATAGATCAGGCCTGCAGATGAACGAAAAGTGTTGTTTCGGATTTCTGTGAACTGCCCGAGTTGAATGTCACCGGACTTGTCCGCCGTGCGGCCTGTTGCTGAATCAGGCTCCGGTTGGGCATTGCCAGAAGTTCGCGATTTCGAATCACTCGCACGATCCCCAAGTCGGGAACTGGAGATCCCAGACGAGTCGTCCTTCCGGGAGGATCCTGCACCTTCATCCCGATTCTTATTCGCAACTCGCACGCTGTTCGCGCTGGAAGGTGACGCGGTGTCATCTTCGTATGGGGACCGGGGAATGACCACATCTGACAGGTCCAGCTCAGCTGTCGCCGGAGCATTGCCTGAACCCGCACGTTCTGGATCATCATTTCGCGGTTCGGCTCGGATCTCGGGGCGTGGTACGTCCGCCCCACCGACCTCAGTGACGTCAACGCCCGCTGTTTCCTCACCTCCCAGCCAGGCGTTGATTCGAGGCCGCAGAGCGGAAACGGCAAGCAGAACGACGACCAGAAGAATCCTTGCAAGAAGACGTTTCTTATATGCAGACGTTAGCATTAGTCTTTGTTCTTACCTTTCTTTCCTTCACGTTTTCCAGTCGACCGTCCCGGGGTGCTGTTCACATCAGCCTTTCCCGGGCCTGCCTTTCGCGCGGTCATGGAAGAAGCTGGAAATGTCATGAGAGAGTCGCCAACAGGCTTTCGAAAATTCTGCGGCAACCCATCCGTTTGTTCCGCAACCTGAAACCAGAGATCGGCCAGCTCTTTGGTAAGCCAGGGCATCTCGGTAGAGCGGTCGTTCAATTCCGTGCGGTCTTCAGCCAGATTATACAGTTCCCACCGTCCCCCGGCAGCGCTCACGACTTTCCAGTCGCCACGACGCAGCGCGCGGTTATTCGCAAACTGGAAGTACAACCATTCATGTGGCTCCCGTTGCTGGCCTTTCAGCAGAGGCAACAGCGATTTTCCCTGGATGGGCGTTGTCCGTATTCCGCCGTATTCCGATGGATACTCAGCGTCAGCTGCATCGACGCAGGTTGCAAGCAAATCAATCAAATGCCCCGGCTGATCACTGACAGAACCCTTCGCTGCAGTAAGTCCGTCTGGCCAGTGTGCAATCAGCGGCGATGAGACTCCGCCTTCATGCTGGTTCTGTTTATACCAGCGAAAAGGTGTGTTGCCGACATGGGCCCAGCCGACATCGTAGCACCAGTAGGAACGGTGATCCCAGGGTTGAAACTCCCGCCCGCGTGTGCGTTCGAACGGACACGCCCCATTGTCAGAAACAAGTAGTATCAGCGTATTATCGAAGACTCCCCTGGATTTCAGGTGAGCAACAAGACGCCCGATGTTCTGGTCCACGCAATCCACCATCGCAGCAAAGACTTCCATGCGGTCTTCTTCCCACCTGCGTTCATCCGCCGTCAGCTCTTCCCATGCCGGGATATAATCGGGCCGCTCACTCAGTTTGAACCTGCTGTTGATGATGCCCAGCTTCAACTGTTTCTCGTAGCGATCATGGCGGACCGCATCCCAGCCATCGGAATAGACGCCCCTGTATTTTTCAATGTCTTGTCTCTTTGCCTGCAGCGGATAGTGTGGCGCATTGAAGGCGATGTAGTGAAAAAATGGCTTCTTTTCTGTGATGGCTTCATCGATGAATTGGATGGCGTAATCGACATTGGCATCCGTTGTGTAGAAGTCCTTCCCAAAGTCACTCCACGGCTCGCCATTCAGTCGAAATGTATTGTCGCCAACAAAATAGTTCGTCGCGCCAGACAGGTGTCCCCAGTAGCGTTCAAATCCACGATCAGTCGGTTGCTGGCGAAGGTGCCACTTGCCTGTCATCGACGTCGCATAACCGTTCGCCTTCATTACCTCCCCCGCAGTCAGCGCCTGATCCATCGCTTCGTTGCCTGCCTGAAAAGTGTACTTTCCGGTCAGCAGGCAGATTCTTGAGGAATGACATTTGGCCGTGTTATAGAACTGAGACATCCGTATCCCGCCGGCGGCCAGCGCATCAACGTTCGGTGTGCGAATTTCGCTGCCATAGCACCCGAAATCAGAAAAACCGAGATCATCAACCATCATCAGCAGAATGTTCGGGCGATCCGAAGCAACGCACACTGGCTCTGGAAAAAGCAGCAGCGTCGCCAGACAAAGTGCCTGCAAAATGATTCCCACGCACCTCCCAGGCATTGCTGAGTAGGAATCGGGCAAAGTTGATATGGGGATTCGGGACTTCATTCTCATCATTCCGATTGCCTCACCGTTTTGAACTACAACCCTGATCCCGCCACAGGAATCAAGGCTGCCGGGAATACAGGGATTCAAACCGGCAATTCGCGTTGGTCGTTGTAACGGAAGTTGCGAGAATTCCGAGGGTTTGCGTCAGACTTTTGCCGTGTTCCGCTGAATTTGCCATGCGCTGATGGTGATTCCGAAGCTTGCCATCAGATCCGTGCGCCACGCTTCCGTCGCAGCAAACTTTGCTCCCAATGAAAGCGGGCGGTGCGCCTGAGTTCTTACAGAAGAGATGCATCTTCTGCAAACTCGGTGTCAAAGTCTGCGACAGGACAGGGAAACGGAAGTCCCAGATCCTTCATCGAATCTTGTGCGCTGCGGTGAATATGATGCCCGTTCGGGATACCATGGTCCAAGGCAATGGACCGAGGCAGCCGACGCGTTCTTGCGAGAATTCATCGTTGAATTTGACGCAATCGGCAAACATCAGAAAACACAGACAATCGGACAGGTTGACGCAACATGATCAAGCGGTTTATTCGGAATTATTTACCACGCCACCGTAACCGTTTCAATCAGGCACTGCACCTCCTGGGCGTACCTCTGACTTTTGTGGGAACACCATGGTGTATTGCAGCTGGATCTGAGTGGTACTGGGCATTGGCGTGTTTTGCCGGTGGCTATTGTTTGCAATTTGTCGGTCATGCGGTTGAGGGAAACGATGCGGGTGAGGTTGTCTTTGTGAAGAAGTTGCTTGGATTGCCTTATACGGAGTATGGCCCTGGTTCCAATTCATCAAGTGCTGCGAATTCCTCCGTCGATACGAGTTGTGACCAGGCGGTCGATTGATCCAGAGATTTGGATCACGCGTATCGTTCGTTGCGTGCAGAAACTGCCGTCGAGCTGACCTGGTCGACCGAATTCAAATCGAATTTCTCGACGAACAGGTGCTCCTATGCAACTTGGTCCCGTTCAAAGAAGACAGCGCGCGCTCCCTGACGCGTGGATGAGCAGATCTGAAGCAGATTCTCCGGCTGAAGGATGCTCGACATCGTTATTCCTGAAACTTGCGACCCGCATCCTCAAACGCAGCTTTGTCGCTTCGCTCTGCAGCACTCTGCTGTTGAGTGGTTGCTCCACGACGAGGAAGTCCACTGTATCAGATCTTCAGTATCTGCTGGAGCCGGATTGTCGCGTAGACGACAACCGAAACTACGACACGCGGATTTCGTGGCCTAACCTGGATAACACCACGGCGCAGGCGGTTCAGAGCACAATTGAACCTCGAAGTCTTTCGCGACGGGTCGAAGATGAGGTTCGGGAAATACAGCTTTCGGAATGTTTCCACATCGCTCTTTCGCATAACGACATCATCGAAACCAGCGCACTCGGTGGCGTCGGCGCGAAGGTTGTCCTGACGAATCCACAGGGAGCGAATTCAGTTTACGATGCCGCGATTCAGGAAACCGGGATCTTGTTCGGTCGCCGCGGACTGAATGCCGCGTTGTCAGACTTTGACACAACCTTCGCCACCGGAATTACCTGGGGGCGTTCCAGCGGACGCAACAATCTGGCCGCGACACCGCTTACCCTGAACACGGCCGAAACGGCTGCATTTCGATCGTCGCTGACGAAGGCCTTTGCATCCGGTGGATCCATTCAGTTTTCACACGACTGGGACTACCTCGGCACCAACAGCCCCGGCGCTTACTATCCATCGTCTTACGCAGGTAGTATCGGAGCACAGATTCGCCAACCTCTGCTTGCCGGAAGCGGCACAGAGTTCACTCGGGTCGCGGGGCCAGTGAATCCATCCTTCGGTTCCATTGCCGGGGTGAGCCAGGGCGTTGTCATCGCCCGCATCAATCAGGATATCACTCTGGCAGATTTCGAAACGGCCGTCCGAAATGCGATGGCTGACATCGAAAATGCATACTGGGATTTGTATCTGGCCTACCACTCGTATGACACCGCCGTTGTCGCGCACAAGAGTGCTCTTGAAACCTGGCGGATTTCCAACATTGCAGTGGAAGTTGGTGGAAACGGAAAGATCGGACCAGTTGACGAACTCCTTGCCAAGGACCGTGTTTACGAAACCAAAGCAAGTACAGAGACGGCTCTGAACGGAATCTTCCGAGCAGAATCTGAGCTGCGTCGCCTGCTGGGAATGCCGATGAATGATGGCACAGTACTGCGACCTGTCGACGAGCCTTCGGTTGCCGAATTTGTCCCTGACTGGCAGGGATCATTGACAAAAGCCCTGACCCAGCGGTCAGAACTGCGTCGCCAGAAATGGCAGATCAAAAGTCTGCAATTGCAGTTGAACGCGGCACGAAGTCTCGTTCGACCTCGCCTGGATGCCGTTGCCAGCTACGACATTAACGGCTTTGGCGATAAGCTGCTGGGGCAGAATACGCAGGATCCCGTGACCGGATTGCCGACTCGAAATGGCTTCGGGTCCATGGCTCATGACGATCTGGAATCATGGACGCTTGGTTTGCAGTTCAGTATGCCAATCGGCTTCCGGCAGGCCCACAGTCAGGTCAGGAATTACGAACTTCAACTAGCAAAGGCCAATGCCGTTCTGGCGGCACAGGAACGAAATATCGCTCACGATGTTGCAAATGCTGTTCAGGAAATCTCGTCCACGTACACGGCGGCCCAATCATCCCTGAAACGCATGAAGGCCGCGGCCGAACGAGTTGAAAAGTATCGTATCATCCTCGAAGTGGGTGGAAGTAATCGGGAAGTGGATAATTCGATGGACGTGGTGGTCAGAGCACAGGAACGACTGGCTGCCGCTGAGATCGCATTCTATCAACAGGTTTCGGCCTACAATAAAGCGATCACATCACTGCATGTGGCCACCGGAGATCTGCTCGAACACAACAATATCTGGCTGGCAGAAGGTGCATGGAATGCAGACGCTTACTGTGATGCTCAGGCAAAATCTGCCGCACGAGCCTACGGAATCGACAACCCCAAAGTCGACGCACATCCGCCGGAGTTCGCGGTCGACCATCCCGTCGGAACCGTGGAATTGTCGCCTCGCGTTATGCCCGGAAATGTCATTTCATCTCCGGTCCCTGAACGGCCATACGAGCCCGTGTCGCCGGTTGAGCCTGCAGCAACGACTGAGCCCGCACCAGCGACTGAGCCCTAGGAACTGTGTGCCGTTCATCCGTTCTAAACCGACAGACGAGACGAAAAGTGAAGACGCGGGTTGCGTCTCGTCTGTCCGTGGCAGGGTTCGGCAGGATGATGCTCAACGTATGACGTAAAGTACGATAGAACGTCGACTGCACGTGGTCAGGAGACCTGCGAGCGGAACTCTTGCAACCGTTGATCTGCCGCAGAAGTCACGGCACCGTTGCCTGCGAATGAATT
>JAGQQE010000300.1 GCA_020426345.1 Planctomycetaceae bacterium | reverse complement strand
CACGCCGACTGTGATTCCACGATCATTGGATGTCATATATCCATCGCCGGCAGTGAGCTGGATCGATTGGCGGTGACCCGCGGAAACGACTTCCAAAACGGCTCCGATGGCATCTCTCGCTTCACGAACGGATCGCAGGTCCAGGCGAATGGAGTGTCCTGAGATGCTGTCCGTCGCCAGATTTTCCAGCAGAGCAACCGGTGAATAAAGATGAAGCACTGCTAAATCATCACGCAGATCCTGATTGAAATCGATGCGACAGACGGAGCGGCCCAGGTACTTACCATTAAAGTACTCACCAACCTCGCCGGAATCGCAAAGCTGAAGCTGACCATTCTGCTGGTTCATATAAAGTTGCGGCGACATCTCATCCGGATCACCAGTTGCATAAGTCCTGTCAACGTGACCATTAGTGACGAACAAATCAGGAAACCCATCCAGATTGCCATCGATAAACTCTGTACCAAAGCCCAGAGTTTCGATACTGGATTCATACAGATTGGCTGAACGAGTCATATCGATAAACGAGTGTCTCGCTGGTTGAAGATAGAAGGTGTTCGCATCCTTGTAGAAATTAGTCAGGAACAGATCGGGAAGACCATTCCCGTCAATATCGGCGAACGCCGTGCCCATTGTCGCCTGACTCCTGCCTGTTCCGTCAACCGCCAGTCCACTGGTAATCGCCTGGTCTTCATACGCCAGGACATGGCCACTCTGCAAAGTATCAACGAAATAGAAATTGGGAGTCGTGTCGTTTCCGACGAAGATTTCCAGTCCTCCCGCCTGATCGAAGTCGGCGACCAGAATCGCCAGCCCTTTTCCGTCGGGACGCACGATGCCGCATTGCTGCGTCTGATCTGCAAAACTTCCGTCCCCGAGGTTGATGAATAGCCGGTCCTGTTCCGCCGGAAACATCGTTGGAGCACACGTGAGCGGTTCACCATTCTTCTTACAAAGGCGATCGAACACACTTTCCTTCTTCAAATAGTTGACGACATACAAATCTGGCAGTGAGTCTGAATTGAGATCAGCAATCGCAGCACTCAGAGACCAGACGTCGCCCGCCGTCGAAGTTTGAAGGGTGATTTCTGAAAACGTCCCATCGCCATTGTTCAGGTAAAAGGCATTTGATCCCAGGTTACAAAGATAGATATCCGGAAATCCATCATTGTTGATGTCACCTGTCGTCGCCCCCTGACTGAACAACCTGTCGCCAAGACCACTGGCAATCGTCACATCACGAAACTGACCATTGCGATTTGCAAAGAGCTTGTCTTCCGGAGTTTCCTGATCCACCGGACGTGACGAGTCATCCTGCCAGAGTGGCGCCCCCTGGGTGAGATAGAGGTCAGGTTGAGAATCCTGATCCACATCCACAGCAACAATCCCACCGCCAGTGGTTTCGAAGATGTGTTCCATTCCCCGAATCGTTCTGGAACCATTGAAGTAGGCAAAATCCAGGCCTGAAGCAACCGCTGTATTTTCGAATCTTGCCGCCGGAATTAAGGGGATCGGTTTTGAGTTGACTGCTGGTGCGACATGTCGACTCCGCCCTGACAAGTCTGTCGGGTAAGTGGAGACGATGGCCCGGAATTCATCGCTGGCAGACCTCGGAAACAGGCCGTTCGGCTGTTTCATGAGTGCTCTGGCATTTCTCCTGATTGCTTCGACAGCCCACTCCGGCTGGCCGGATGCCATATTGATTGCGAATTGCGCGATGGCCGCTGCTTCAAGATGACGAGACAGCGATTCAAACTGATGTGACAGTGTCTTTGACTGTTCGATGGTGGGATCATCATGAAATTCAGGCATTGCCAACTCAATCTCGGCCAGTATCCTCGCTCGCTCTCCAAAATGCTGAGCAAACTCTTTATGTCCATCCCGGCTGAGAAACTGAGAAAGTGCGTAGTTGGCCTCCACATGATTAGGGGCAATTTGCACAGCCTGAATCAAACAACCGATGGCTGCCTTCAGATCTCCTGTTGCTTCGGCACAGAGTCCTCGATTCATCCAGATGCCCGGGTGTTCATCGGCGCTATCCGGAAGTTCTTCATCCAGCTGAAGGAATTCACTCTGCCGGTTTTCATCGATCAGCAATCGACCAAAATCAACGTAAGGCTGCACGAATGACGGTCGCCGCTGAATAATGCCAACCAGCAATTCCTCGGCTCTGCGGGGATTATTAGTCAGCATCGCCAGCCTTGCTTCGGGAAGCATTCCGTTCACATCTTCCGGATACTGAGCCCTGGCGAGATTAATAAGCTGGCTGTCGTTGATAAACCTGTTTTCCGGTGATCCGACGATGTGAAACTCAGAGGGCCCGAAAATACCCTGTCGAATGCGTCGCAGCATGGGAGCAACAGATTCCCAGCAGCGTCCCTGAACCTGCATCAGATAGGCGAACTCGCGATTTACCATCGGGTGCGATGGCCAGTGCCTGATGACATAGGAAAAATGATTCTCAGCCTCCTTCAGGTTGCCGAGCTTTACCCATCGCTGCCCGGTAATAAACGAAGCCATAACACTTTCGTAAGATCCACTTCCATCATTGGCCAACCTCGCGAGGTAGTCGATTGACTGTTCATGCTGGTAATTTCCGGCCGCAGCATATCCTCCAAACAAAGCCGCCTGCTGATCGTCCGGCGAATCACTCAACACCAAATCTGCAATTCGCCGGGTTTCACGGAAGTCGCGCTGATTGAGGGCTATGGCAGCATCTCGAAGATGCTGAGCCCTCGTGGTGCGAAGCAGCCAAGGCGACACCACAATGGCAACAGAAAAAACAACGGACCAGAGAGCAATCCGGCGCATGCGACTGTCAAATCGATCGGCAGCATCAGTGGATTCGCCCATTTCCTGTTTTCCTGCACAATGAATGACCAAGGGTCCATTGCCGTGACAGCATTGTGTCCACCAAATTGTGTTCAGCACGTTGTGTTCAGCAATTCATCTTCCGGCATTCCGCAAAACGGCCAGTCACTTATCAGGCTTTGTACTGCTGGAAGTAGACGGCTGTCGCTGATCAGACACGATGCCCCATATCAAGAACCCGATGCCAAGCACCGCCAGAACCATGCTGACGGGATAAAGGAATTCCGTCGCGAATACGTTGTTGGGAAACGGCACCAGCAAGGCATGAGCAAACGCCTGCTCGGCTGCCAGAATTAAGAGCGCCCCGGTGATCATTCTCATCGAATTCAGACTATCGAAGTGTTTTGGGCAGAGACATTGCCAGACGGCGTCGATGGTCATCAGGCCGAATTGTTTGGCGCGACCTGTTGACGTAAGGTATCGACACGATCTTAATCATGTACTTCCCGGTCAGCCAGCATTTCTGGGCAAAAGGCGGCTGAGTTCGTCGGCCCCGCGCTAAGGCGTAGGCAGTTCTTCTGGCAGGGCTACCGGCAGAATTCTGCCACCTTCAGGACCGAGTCTATTCGGTGACCTGCATTCGCAGTTTGTCAAACGCAGCTATGAACGATTCTTCGTCCTTTGGCACCCAGAACTCCCCCAGTCGTTCCAGGGACAATTCATTGCGAAGTGACTCGCGGCTTTCAAGCGGCATCAACTTCGCTTCGGAGATAACCAATTGATGAATCAGAGACGAGTTCCGGTCTCCGGTCTGCTCTGCAAAGACAGCAAGCTGAATCAGCCGCGCCACGCTCCGCGCTGACGGAATCTTCCTCGAGCTCACACGTTCCTGAATTCGAGCAACAGAATCAGCCAGTATTTTCGACTGCTGCTCGGAAAGGTCTTCCGGCTCCAGTGAAGTGATCACCTTCAGGGGAAACTTGCCACCGATATCTCCAATGCGGCTGACCGCGCCGCTCCATGCCGGATGATCCGGGTCCTGAGCGACCTGACAGAGCTTCAGGATCGTTTGCGGGTGCCCATGATAAGAGTAGGCGACCAGTGCGGCCTCCCGCACTGCGGCCTCTTCTTCCTGAGAATCGATTACGGTAACGAAATCCTGAAGTCGATCCATCTCTGTTACGCTCGGAAGAAAATAGGAGTGCGCGAGAATAGCCGCAATTCTCACATTTGTGTCGGCATGGCGAATCAGCTTTCGCAGCGATTGTCTGAGATCGCTGTTGTGTCGTCCGCTGACCGGGACACCATTGATTTCGCGGATGAACTGATGTCTGTAGAGCTCACCCGTGACAGCGGTCTTACGATGCCCAAAGTCGACGACAGGATCGGTACTGTTCAAGTGGGCGAAGACATTGGCTGGCTGCAGAGGGGGCAGATACTTCGATGAATCCTGTCTTGCAAGTTTGTCGGACTTGAATTGTTTGTAGTACGCATCAATAGCCCCGCTCCACACATCGATGTTTTCTTTGTGCCTCGCGAGCCAGTCTTCTGCAAGCCCCGGCTTTGCTGTGAGCAGTGATTGGGCAGCCTGCTCTCCATGCCCAAGGTAGGGGGCTGTGTTGCAATGCCAGGCGGCCACTCGAATCCATTGCGGAGCGTCAAGTTCGTACAGAGCCGCGCCGGCGCCGTATGACTTAAACGCATCCGGAATGTAAATCGCCATCCATTCAAGCAATTGAAATTCTTTCTCTTGCTTCAGGTATTCGACCCAGATTCCGGCGGTTGAAGAATCCTGCGCGACCTGATTCGCGATCAATGCCCAGCGTCCTTCCATGTCCCTCGCATTCCATTCCGACCGACTCACGGGTTCCCTGGCCGTTTCCACGGACGTCAGAACCGTTTTCCCTGCAGCCGTGTCGTCCATCGGTAATTCACTATGTGGGTGTCGCAAGGTCTTTTGTTGTACAAGAAGACCGTGTCCACCAAGACTCTGCACTTCCAGGTTGCGAATGTGACCATCGACGATGTTGTAGAGACATCGCAAGCGAGGGCGACCATTCAGCATCACAATGGTCCGCCGTAATCCTGTGGATTGAGTCTGCGGGTCAATCGTAATTTCCAGTGGAAACATTTCTGTTGTTGTTGCCAGAAAATCGATCCTGTTATCGGACCCCAGTTTCCGCTCCGGAATTCTGCCCCAGCGTCCTTCCAGAACTCGCCCCGTGACAACGGTGCCATTATCGAATTCCGTGACAACTCGGACGATATGTTGACCACTGAGGATCAGTCCCAGTTCCTCAGCGGTGTAGCGGTTGCTTCCCTGAATTCCCCGGTAACCGCCAATTGGTTCGACGTTCGCGCCGGTCGCAGAGATCCTTATCTTCAGGTTTTGAGACTGTTCTTTGTCAATGCGGAACCCCAGATCAGCAAGCGATCGCCGATCGTCGTCGTCGATGTAGGCATACCCCATACCATCTGCGGGTCGCTCATCTGACGCCGAATTGTCAGGTGCCTGAGCGTTCGATGACGGGACAATGTTTCCAAGCAAGCAACCAGCAAGCATCAGTGACAGGTAACGCATCTTCTTTTCCCCCAGTGTCAACTCTTCGGAACGACTGCACGATAGAGTTCTCGTACGCAGCCTCAAAGATCAGGAGGAAATGAAACGGACTGCTTTACAATTGTTTTACAACGTCCGGCTTTACAGGGTCCGATATTGCGGGGTCCCTTATCGCGGGGTCCGGCTCTACAGGGTCGCGAACCATGCAGGCATGCAACAGGGGTAATCTGGGTGTCTGTCCGTGCCGAGGGCCCGGATACTTTAATAGTTAAACAGATCGCTGCGTTTTCGATGCTGCCCGGAAGCAGAATTGAATGCCTGAATCACCTTGTTCATTGTGTTGCGAGTCAGCCATCGCCCCTTCATCGCTCGCGAAACCATCTTGTGCGTGATCTGTTCGGTTGAAGCTGCCACCAGATCGTGAGGTTTAATGCCGAGTTCTTTCATCAGATCAGCAATTGGCTGCGGGCCGAGGTCTCTTTCCCGGACCATTCGGGACGGTTCCGCCGATGCATCATCCTCCGGGGGCACCTGATGCGGTTCGTTGCCTGAAACTCCCGTGGTGAGACCATTCAATTCTTTTGGCGCAGCGTCGCCCGATTCGTCACAGGGACGAAACTGGTGGGTGCTTGCAGTTACTTCTTCGGTCACTGGCTTACAATCGTCTGTGGCCACAAAGTCGTCCCGGCTGGATGTCATGAACAAATTGGATGGCACGCCTGGTGTCCCGTGAGGTTTGCACCAGAGCATTCGAAGTGACGCGATGATTATTATTTGCAGAAAATCACTTCGGTTGAAACCATAGCCCCACGATTGTCAGTCGCTGAAAGCAATGCAACGGTGGCAGAATCCGGGAGCTTTGCTGTCACCTCATTCCTGTCAGCCTGAAATTGCGCGTCGACCGATTGCCACTTTCGACCTGACAGCAACCCATCGTCCGTCGTGTAGTGAAGTTGCACTCGATCGATTGGTACGACGCTCGACAGTTGAACAATGACTTCGCTTCCCTTCTGGACAGGTTTCCCGAATGTCGGCAAGGCTTCTGTTCCCAGCAGATGATGGTCGATAAAAACACCGATTTCCTTTGGTTCCCATCCCGGTGGATGACCGTGACGCATATCGACTTCAATTCGAATCTGCTTTGAGCCTGGCACCAGATCGTAACTGCGAGAATAGCTGTTCAAGGGATAATGAACGTCGTTTGTTCCGTTCACAAACAAAATGGGAACCCGGCACTGTGGCAACCAGGCTGATGGGTCATAGTTGTTGATCCAGTCCTCTCTCTGGGATTGACTCAGAGAATCAATTTGTTTTTTCTGTACCGATTCACCTTCGTAAAGAAACCCGCATCCGTAAACAGGCACTGCTGCCTGAAATCGATCGTCGAGAGACGCAACAAGGCACGTCATATAGCCGCCCCAGCTGATGCCGGTTACGGCAGTCTTATTACGATCAATTTCCGGCCAGTTACGAAGCAACGAATGAGCCCGCATCACGGCAGCGACAGAATGAAACTGCCAGTCATCGCTGAGATCGCCGCCAACATTCTGAAATTTTTCAGTGTGGCCGTGTTCGGGTCCGCCATTTGGCAGCCGAGTACGAATAATCTTTCGATGGTCACGTACGACGATCAATTCTTGTGTGTCCGGATCAAATTCAGGAGCCGCCGGTTGCCTTCCGGAAAGATCCATCGCAATGGCAGCGTAGCCTCGTTTTGCCCAAAGCTGAACCCACTCTGCGAAGGCGGTGCCCCCACCGCCATGAATCAACACGACCGCCGGGAGGTTACGATCCAGTTGCGGGTTGCCAGCGAGACTCCCCGGTGTAGCGTAGAAGGCAAAAACCTCTGTTGGCATCCCGTTAAAAGATTCATTTGTGTAGAGAAGTGAGCGAATCGGTGCCGTGTCATTGACCCATCGGTACGAAGGAACGTTCTTCCATGCTTCCAGAGGCCAGGGGCGTTTGTCCGTTGTGGAATCACGACCTTCTGCACGCACTCTGCAACTGAATATCAGGAAACAAACAAGCAACAGAAGGCAAACCGATTCGAATCGTTTCAGGACTCTGGACATAGTGAATCCAAATGAATTCAGGGTTTCGGATGATGTCGATTTTGCCCCTCGGCGTTTCCGGGTGGGAAGAGCAGGGGGCCGTCAGTGTAGCGAACCGCCCCCGGGGTTCATCAAATGAAGCGAAATGTTTGTGGATTTGCACGAGGTCACTGGCCCCGACGATCCGTCGCAGAACAGCCTTTCTTCTGTCACAGTGGTAATCGAGTTGGTAAATCGGGCGATTTCCGTCACTCACCACCGCAAGCAGCCATTTGCAACATTTCGGGGAAATCCGGCAATTTCTCCGCAAAGGGCCCAC